>NZ_JBJGYQ010000035.1:0-31571 GCF_054050075.1 Geodermatophilus sp. SYSU D00965
GGCCCGACCCCTCCGGGTCGGGCCCCCTGCGCACGTCCGGTCAGTCGTCGATCAGCGCGAGCTGCTCGTTGATCGCCTTCGGGTTCGTGTCACCGGCGACCTTCTGCAGGAAGGGCGTGTGGTCGAAGACCAGGTCGCGCAGCGGGCGCAGGGCCCGCGGGGTGTGGTGGAAGACCCTGCCCAGCAGCCAGGCCTGCTGGACCTGGCGGGCGGTGTGCGGCTTGCGCGGGTCCTCGTAGGACTGCAGGGCCCGCCGGACGGCGGCCGCGTCGGTGAGGTCGACGCCGCGCAGCGCCCGTCCGATGAAGTAGCCGTCCTCGATGGACATGCCGGCGCCGTAGGCGGCGTACGGCGAGGTCGGGTGGGCGGCGTCGCCGGCGAGGGTGATCCGCCCCTTCGACCACTGCGCCAGCCGGGGGCGGTCGCGGAGCACCCAGCGCTGCACGTGCTGCGGTTCGGTGGCCGCGATCAGCCCGGGCAGCGGGGCGGGGAACCCGGTGGCCAGCGCTGCCGCGGCGGCCGCGAGGTCGGCGGGCGCGGGGGCGTCGGGGTCGGTGGCGGTGAGCACCCACCACTGGTGGCCGTCGCGGCCCTCGTGCCGGATCGACGTCCAGCTGCCCTGCGTCGTGGCGCTGTGCGTGAGGACCGACGTGTTCGGCCGGGTGCCGGGGACCTCGGCGAAGGTGAAGCCGCCGAAGATGTGCAGCCGGTGCTCCCGCTTGGGCGAGTCGCCCCACAGGGTGCGGCGGACCAGCGAGTCGATGCCGTCGGCGCCGACGAGGACGTCGTGCTCGGCGGTGCGGCCGTCGGAGAAGTGCAGGGTGACCGCGCGGTCGTCCTGCTCGATGCGGTCCACCTGCTGGTCGAACCGCAGCACGCCGGGCGGGATGGCGGCGAGCATCCGCTCGTAGAGCTCCGGCCGCAGCAGCCCGATGAAGCCGCCCCCGTAGGCGCGCTTGACCTCCGGGTCCAGCTTGACCTCCACGCGGACCCGGCCCCGCAGGTTGCGGAACTCGGTGTCGGTCGGGGCGCCGAGGTCGTCGGTGTCGACCCCCAGGGCGCGCAGCGCCTTCAGGGGCGGTGGCCAGAGGTTGAGGATGTTGCCGGCCGGCCGGGCCTCCCGGTACCGCTCGTAGACGACGACGTCGTGGCCGGCCCTGATGGCGCCCAGCGCGGCTGCCATGCCGGCGGGGCCGGCGCCGAGGACGGCGACGCGACCGCGCGGGGGAGGAGGGGAAGGGGGCATGAGGGACCTCCGGCGGTGCGAACGATAGTAAACACTACTGTTATGCTACGAACCGTAGTGCGCGTTCCTGTTCTGTCAAGGAGTGCCCGACGACGGCGAGGATGAGGGCATGGGCGACGTCGAACCACTGCCGGCTGCCGACCTGGAGGTGCGGCCCCCCAAGCAGCAACGCAGCCGCGAGACGTGGAACCGCGTGCTCGACGCCGGGGTGGCGATCCTCGAGGACGGTGGCTACGAGGCCTTCACGATCGCCGCCGTGTGCGAGCGGGCGCAGGTGGCCCCGCCGGCGATCTATGCCCGGACGACCAGCAAGGAGGCGCTGTTCCTCGCCGTCTACGAGCACGGCATCAGCCGGCTGCGGGCGGCGCAGGACGTCTTCGCCGACGAGCGCCGGTGGACCGGGCTCCCCCCGGTGCAGCGGGTTCGAGCGGCCGTCGCCGAGATGGTGGGCCTCTCGCTGGCGCACGAGCGCTTCCTGCGGGCCGTCGTCCTGATCTCGGCGGCACACCCCGAGGTGCGACGGCGGGGGTCCCGCTACAGCCAGGAACTGGGGGAGGGGTTCGCCCGGGTGGTCCTGGCCGCCCGCGCCGCGATCCGCCACCCCGACCCGCCGGCCGCCGTCCGATCCTGCTTCGGCACCCTGTTCGCCGCCTCGATGATCCGCATCGCCTACGGCAGCGGGTTCGCGACGGCGTCAGCAGCGGATGACGACGCCTTCGTCGCGGACCTGGGGGAGACGGCCGTGCGGTACCTCCTGGCAGACCCCCCTGGATGACCGGCTGACGCGGTCTCCCCGACGCCGTGCTGGAGGAGGATCTGCGCACGAGGCTGGACCGTGCTGCTGCTGGCGCCGCTCGCGGCCCTGGTGGCCGCCGCCTTCGCCGGTGAGCACCTGGCCTACTCCGGCGGAACCGCCAGCAGGGGGCACGGCGCGCGCTCGACCAACCGGAGCGCGACACTGCCGAGCAGCATGCCGACCAGCGGGTTGTGCCCGCGGGTCCCGACGACGATCAGGTCAGCACCCACGCCGCGGGCGAACTCGACGATCGCCGAAGCCGTGCCCTCGGGCGTCATCTCGGTCACGGTGAGCTCGGCCGCCACCCCGTCTCGCCTCAGGTCCTCGACCGTCGACCGCAGGCCCGCCGTGATGGCGTCGGCACTCTCCTGCGCGACGCGGAGGGTGGAGGGAGATCCCCCCAGGACCACGCTCACGTGGGTGACGATCAGCCTCGCGTCGTACGTCTGCGCGACGCTCTTCGCCGCAGCCAGCGCTCGTTCCGCTGCCTTCGACCCGTCCGTGGCCCACAGGACCGTCCTGAACACGTCTGCTCCCATCGACCAGGCACAGCACCTGCCCGTGCGCGGCGGCGGTCCGGTCACGCCTCCGGGGTGGCGGGGGCGCGGACGACGACGACCGGGCAGGGGGAGCGGGCGATGACGTGCTGGCTGACCGAGCCCAGCAGCATCCCCGTGAAGCCGCCGCGGCCACGGCTGCCCACGACCAGCAGCGCCGCACCCTCCGCCGCGTCGAGCAGGACCTGCGCGGGGTGGCCCATCTGCACCCGCTGCGACACCCGGTCCGCGTCCTGCGGGTCCACGACCTTCCCGACCGTCTCCTCCAGCGTGCGGGTCGCATCGCCTTCCCAGTCGAGGTCCAGGAGAGCGTGGACCCCTCCGCCCCCGTAGTCCACCGGGATGCGCCAGGAGGTGACCGCCTCCACCGCCTGGCCGGTGAGCCGCGCCTGGCCGAGCGCCCAGCGCAGCGCCTCCTCCGCGTAGGTCGAGCCGTCCACTCCGACGACGATGCGGCCGGAGCCGGCCTGCGGATCGATGCCCGAGGTGCTCACGACGTGACGCTCCCGCTGATCGACGACGACACCGTGTCCTCCCGATCGCGCACACCGGCGGGGCCGGGCACGCCAGGCTAGACCGTCGGCGCCCCGCCGGGGACGCATCGCCACCTGGTCGCGGCCGCCGGTACTCCCACGGTCGTGCCCCGCGGACGAGGATGAGCCGACGGCACCGGCTGGGTCCGGGACGTCCTCGACCGGGCGCCGCCTGGAGTCCGGCGGCTGGACGTGGCGGTACGACCCGACAGCTCGAGGAGGACCCGGAGATGACCCCGGACGGCGATCCCGCGGCGCACCGCGGCAGCGCGGACGACGACCTCCACCGCCTGTCGATGACGATCCTGATGACGCCCGACATGTCGAACTTCGCGGGCAACGTCCACGGCGGCCTGCTGCTCAAGTACCTCGACCAGGTCGCCTACACCTGTGCGACCCGCTGGGCGCGGACCTACGCCGTCACGCTCTCGGTGGACCAGGTCGTCTTCCGGGAACCGGTCCACGTCGGGGAGCTGGTGACCTTCCGGGCGAGCGTGAACCGCACCGGGCGCACCTCGATGGAGATCGGGGTGCGCGTGACGACGGAGGACCTGGTCAGCCAGGTCGTCCGTCACACCAACAGCTGCTACTTCACGATGGTGGCGATCGGGCCGGACGGGCGCCCGGTGGAGGTCCCTCCCTGGCGGCCGCGGACCGCCGAGGACCGCCGTCGGCACGAGGCGGCCGGACGTCGCCGTGAGCTGCGCCGCGAGATCGAGCGGGCGACCGCGGAGATCCGCGCGACCCCGGCGCCCTGAGCACAGCGCTCCCCGAGGGGGCGAGCTGGCAGTCGCCTGTGGGCTTGGCAAGCAGTTGGCAAATGATCGTGGGCCGGGGTTACGATCCGAAGCAGTTCCGCTTAGCGTGCGAGCCATGAGTCCTGCCGTCGGCCCCGACTGCACGACCAGACCGTCGCCGACGCCCGGCGGCGCCACGGCCCGGCTCGGCCGGATCGCCGGGCTCGACGTCGCCCGCGCGCTCGCGGTGTTCGGGATGCTCGGTGCCCACGTCGGAGCCGTGCCCGGTGACGTGCGGACGACGCCCTGGGGATGGCTCGGCGTGGTCAACGGGCGGTCGTCGATCCTGTTCGCCGTCCTCGCCGGGGTCTCGATGGCGCTTCTGTCCGGGCGCACCCGACCGGTGACCGGCGACGAGCTGGTCCGTGCCCGGATCCGGATCCTGATCCGGGCGGCCTGGTTGTTCGTCATCGGCGGCGTCCTCGAGGCGCTCGGCACCGAGATCGACGTCATCCTCGGCGTGTACGCACTCCTGTTCGTCCTCGCCCTGCCGTTCCTGCGGTGGCCGCCGCGGCGACTGCTCCTCGCGGCCGGCGTGCTCGCCGTGGTGACCCCGCCGGCCGACCTGCTCCTCGCGCAGTTCGCCGAGGACAACGGCGCCTACGACACCCCGTTCTCCTCGCTGGCGGTCACCGGCGCCTACCCGGCGCTGATCTGGTGGACCTTCATCCTCGTCGGGCTCGCCGTGGGGCGGTGCGACCTCACCTCGACGCGGGTGCGGCTGTGGCTCGGTGCCGCAGGCGCGTCGCTGGCCTTCCTCGGCTACGGCGGCGGTTGGCTGACCACCCAGTGGTGGGCGGGTGGCCGGCCGGTGGCGGGTCCGGACGGCTTCTCCGAGCGGCCCGACATGTGGGACCCGGTCTGGTTGACCGGCGCGGCGCCGCACAGCGGCACCACCTTCGAGCTCGCCGGTTCGGTCGGTGTCGCGCTCGTCGTCATCGCCGTCTGCCTCCTGCTCGCCGACCGTCTGCCCAGGGTCGTGTTCCCGCTGGCGGCAGTCGGGTCGATGGCGCTCACCGCGTACGCCGGCGGCATCGTCGCCGTCTGGCTCACCGGCACCCTCGACTACGACACCAACGGGCCGTGGCTGCTCTACATCCTGGTCACCATGGCCGCTGCCACGGTCTGGCGGCTGGTCCTCGGCAGGGGGCCGCTGGAGCGCCTGCTGACCTGGAGCTCCCGGCGCGCGGCGGGGCGGTAGCTGTCCGCCGGGGGGCCCGGCGGCCCGGACGCCGCCTGCGCCCGGCACTCTCGAGCGCCTGCGGCCCGGGTGCGCTCCACCGGCGGGAGCCGCACCCGCCGGGACCCCGGGTCAGCGCACCCCGGCCGTGGTGTCCGTCGGCGGGAGACCGGGCGCCCGCGCGGCACCGGGCGCCTCGCCGCGGGCGACGGCGGCCGGTGCGCTCTCGCGGGCCACGCCGGCGGCGGCGTAGGCCTCGTCCTCGTCCAGGGTCTCCCGTTCCAGCAGCGTGTGGGCCAGCCGGTCGAGCCGCTCCCGGTTGCCCCGCAGCGTCTCGACCGCCTCCCGGAAGCAGTCCTCGGCCAGCCGCCGCACCTCCTCGTCCACCATTGCCCGGGTGCTCGGCGCCACGCCGTCCAGGCCGAAGGGCTGCTCCTGCCCCGGCGGCGGGAGGACGCTGACCGGCCCGATCACGGCCGACATGCCCCAGCGGCCGACCATCTGCCGGGCCAGCGCGGTGGCCTGCGCCAGGTCGCTCTCGGCGCCGGTGGTCACCTCGCCGTAGACGATCTGCTCGGCGGCGCGGCCGCCGAGGGCCCCGACGATCCGGCCCCGCAGGTACCGCTGGGTGTAGCCGTAGCGGTCCACCGGCGGGGTCTGCACGGTCACGCCGAGCGCCTGCCCCCGCGGGATGATCGTCACCCGGCGGACCGGGTCGGCCCCGGGGGTCAGCATGCCGAGCAGGGCGTGCCCGGACTCGTGGTAGGCGGTGCTCAGCTTCTCCTCGGGGGAGAGCACGATCCCGCGCACGCTGCCGAGCAGGGTCTTCTCCAGCGCCTCGCCGAAGTCGGTGCCGGTGACCCGCTCGTGCCGGTGCTCGGCGGCCGCCAGCGCCGCCTCGTTGACCACGTTGGCGAGGTCAGCTCCCACCAGGCCCGGCGTCGCGGCGGCCACGGCGGCCAGGTCCACCTCCGGCGCCAGCGGCACGTGCCGGGTGTGCACCCGCAGGATGGCCAGCCGCCCGGCCAGGTCCGGCGGGCTGACGCTCACCCGGCGGTCGAAGCGCCCGGGACGCAGCAGCGCCGGGTCGAGGATCTCCGGGCGGTTGGTGGCGGCCAGCACGACGACGCCCTCGTTGCCCTCGAAGCCGTCCATCTCGGTGAGGATCTGGTTGAGCGTCTGCTCCCGCTCGTCGACGCCGCCCGCCGCGAAGGAGCCGCCGCGCGCGCGGCCGATGGCGTCCAGCTCGTCGATGAAGACGATCGACGGCGCCACCTGCTTGGCCTGGTCGAACAGGTCGCGGACCCGGCTGGCGCCGACGCCCACGATCGCCTCGATGAACTCCGACGCCGAGATGGAGAAGAACGGCACCCCGGCCTCCCCGGCCACGGCCCGGGCGAGCAGGGTCTTGCCGGTGCCGGGCGGGCCGGAGAGCAGCACGCCGCGCGGGATCCGCGCCCCCAGCCGGGTGTAGCGCCCGGGGTCGCGGAGGAAGTCGACGACCTCCCGCACCTCGTGCTCGACCTCGTCGACGCCGGCCACGTCGGCGAACGTCGTCCGCGGTCCGGCGTCGGGCTGGTAGCGGGTGGCCCGGGACCGGCCGAAGGCGCCCAGCGCGCCGGCACCCGAGGCGCTGCGCCGGGCGATCCACAGCAGCAGGCCGACCAGCAGCAGGGTCGGGGCGAACCCGAGGAGCAGCCGCTGCCACAGCGGAGCGGCGGCGTCCGGGGGGTTGGCGTTGACCGTGACGCCCTTGGCCTCCAGCGTCCCGAGCAGGTCGTCGGTCGCGAACGACGGGCGTTCGGTGGTGAAGAGGTCCACCTTCTCGGGGTCCTCGGACCCCGGTGGGTAGGTCACCTCCTCGGTGAACTCGCCCTGGATCGTGTCCGCCGTCGACGTGACGGTCTGTACGTTGCCGGCGTCCAGTTGCTGGGTGAAGAACGTGTAGGACACGTCGGTCCGCTCCGGCGGCCCCGTCACCACCGACATGACGACCCAGTTGACCACCAGGAAGGCGGCCACCAGCCACCAGACGGCCCCGCTGCGGCGCGGCCGCCGGCCCGGCGCGGGCGACGAGTCGCCGGGCATGCCCTCCACCCGCCACGGTCCGGCCCGGTCGGGCTCCTGCCGGGACCGGCTCCGCTCCCGCCGCAGGAACCCGGCCGTGCGGCGGTCGCCGGTGGGGGACTGTCGGTCGGTCGCCATGACACCGTCTCCTCGACGCGGTCGACCCTCGCCACCGCCTGCGATCCGCCCCGTGTCGCGAGTGGCCCGCCCATGATCCGACGGCCCGGCGGCGGTGTCACCCCTGGCCCGGCGGAGCCACCGGGCACGGCCAGGAGGGCTCCCGGCGCCGGCGGTCGGTCCGGCGCCTCGGATCCGAGCCGTCACCGGGTGTCCCGACAGGCCCGACGAGGCTCTTGGACCCTGTGCCGCCCTCCCGGCGCGGGCCAGGGTGGCTCGCGTCCCGGAAGCGCCGACCGTGCCGGGTCCGCGTCGGCACGCACCTCCCCATCTCGGCGACTTCCCCGCAGCCGATCCCGAGGGGACCCGCCATGACCGCAGTCGAGCAGCAGGCCCGCAGCGCCATCCGTCCGTTCCGGGTCGAGGTCCCGGACGAGGCGCTCGCCGACCTGCGCCGCCGCCTGGCGGCGACCCGCTGGCCGAGCCGGGAGCTGGTCGACGACCGGTCGCAGGGGGTGCAGCTGGCGACGGTGCAGGAGCTGTGCCGCTACTGGGCCGACGAGTACGACACGGGCCGGGTCGCGGCGCGGCTCAACGCGCTGCCGCAGTTCCGCACCGAGATCGACGGCGTCGACGTCCACTTCCTCCACGTCCGGTCGCCGCACCCCGACGCGCTGCCGCTGGTCATGACGCACGGCTGGCCGGGGTCGGTGATCGAGCTGCTGGACTCGATCGGCCCGCTGACCGACCCGCCCGCGCACGGCGGGTCCGCCGAGGACGCCTTCGACCTGGTGCTGCCGTCGCTGCCCGGGTACGGCTTCTCCGCCGAGCCGACCGAGCTCGGCTGGGACGTCGGCCGGGTCGGGCGGGCCTGGGCGGAGCTGATGCGCCGCCTCGGCTACGAGCGCTACGTCGCCCAGGGCGGCGACGTCGGTGCGGGCGTCACCGACGCGATGGGCCGCCAGGCGCCCGAGGGGCTGCTCGGCATCCACCTCAACCTGCTGGTGACGGCGCTGGCCGGCCCGCAGCCGACCGACACCGAGCAGGAGCGCGCGGCGGCCGACGCGGTCGCCACGTTCCAGCGCACCGGGAGCGCCTACTTCCAGGAGCAGGCCACCCGGCCGCAGACGATCGGCTACGCCCTGCTCGACAGCCCCGTGGCGCTGGCCGCCTGGATGATCGACCACGACACCGACGCGTACTACAAGATCTCCCGCGCGTTCGTCGACGGCCGGCCCTCGGGCAACCTCACCCGGGACCACGTCCTGGACAACGTCACCCTGTACTGGCTGACCGGCACCGGGGCGTCCGCGGCCCGGTCGTACTGGGAGAGCTATGGCGCCGACGCTCCCGCTGCCAGGGCCGCGGCGGGCCAGGTCCCTCCGGAGGTCTCGATACCGACCGGCTTCACCACGTTCCCCGGCGAGATCTGGCGGGCCCCGCGCAGCTGGGTGGAGAGGTCCTACCCAGCCCTCAGCTACTTCAACGAGGTCGAGCGCGGCGGGCACTTCGCCGCCTGGGAGGAACCCGAGCTGTTCGCCACCGAGGTCCGGGCGGCGTTCCGCCCGCTGCGCCAGCCGTCGATCCCCGGACCGCGCCGGTGACCTGACGCCACGCGGGAACGCCCCGGGGACCGTCCCGGGGCGTTCCCGCGCGGGGCAGCCACGGCTGCTCCCTCCGGGTGGGGTCAGGGACGCAGGAGGGCCTTGATGGCGCGCCGCTCGTCCATCGCCCGGTAGCCCTCGGCGGCCTGGTCGAGGGGCAGCTCGAGGTCGAAGACCCTGCCCGGGTCGATCTCGCGCTTGCAGATCAGGTCGATCAGCTCGGGGAGGAACCGGCGCACCGGGGCGGGTCCGCCGTGCAGGTGCACGCCGGAGGAGAACAGCTCCTCGCCGGGCAGCGCGACGTCGTGGGAGACGCCGACGTAGCCGACGTGCCCGCCGGGGCGGGTGGCGCGGATGGCCTGCATCATGGACTCCTGGGTGCCCACGGCCTCGATGACCGAGTGCGCACCCAGGCCGTCGGTGAGCTCCTTGATGCGGGCCACGCCCTCGTCACCGCGCTCGGTGACGACGTCGGTGGCGCCGAACTCCCGAGCCAGCTGCTGCCGGGCCTCGTGGCGGCTCATCGCGATGACCCGCTCGGCGCCCAGCTGCCGGGCGGCGAGCACGCCGAGCAGGCCGACCGCGCCGTCGCCGACGACGGCGACGGTCCTGCCCGGCCCGGCCTCGGCGGCGACGGCGGCGAACCAGCCGGTGCCCAGCACGTCCGAGGCGGCCAGGAGGCCGGGCACCAGGTCGTCCGACGGCATCCCCGGGGTGGCGACGAGGGTGCCGTCGGCCAGCGGGACGCGGGTGTACTCGGCCTGCGCGCCGGTGGCGGCGCCGGGCTGCCGGTTGACGCAGTGGGTCTGGTAGCCGGCCCGGCAGATCTCGCAGGTGTTGTCGGAGGCGAAGAACGAGCCGACGACGAACTGCCCCGGCGCCACGGTTCGGACGTCGCTGCCGACCTCCTCCACGACGCCGACGTACTCGTGCCCCATCGGGGACGGCCCGCTCACCGGCTCGATGCCGCGGTAGGGCCACAGGTCCGAGCCGCACACACAGGCGGCGGCCAGGCGGATGACCGCGTCGGTGGGCTGCTCGATCCGCGGCATCTCGCGCTCCTCGACGCGGACGTCGCCGGGGGCGTACAGGACGGTTCCTCGCATGGGAGGGAGTTCCTCTCGATCGTGGGGGAGGGCCGGCGGCGTGGGAGGCCGGGTGGTCGACACCTCTGCGCTCATCCTCGGTGGCGGCCGGGTCCTCCGCGAACGTTGCTGCGAGGATCGGCGGCGACCCGCTTCTCGAGGAGGACTGCCCGACATGCCCAGAGCCCTGCTGCTGGAGAACATCGACCCGGTGGCGGTGGAGCTGCTGTCCACCGCCGGCTACGAGGTCGAGTCCCAGCGGGGAGCGCTCGACGAGGCCGACCTGGCCGCCGCGCTCGAGGGCGTCGACCTGCTCGGCATCCGGTCGAAGACCCAGGTGACCGCGGCGGTCGTCAAGCAGCACCCCGACCTGGCGGCGATCGGCGCGTTCTGCATCGGCACCAACCAGATCGACCTGGGCGCGGCGGCCGCGGCCGGTGTGGCGGTGTTCAACGCGCCGTACTCCAACACCCGCAGCGTCGTCGAGCTGGCGATCGCGGAGATCATCAGCCTGGCCCGGCGGCTCAGCGACCGGGACCGCGCGCTGCACGCCGGGACCTGGGACAAGTCGGCCACCGGCAGCCACGAGATCCGCGGCCGGACGCTGGGCATCGTCGGCTACGGCAACATCGGCAGCCAGCTGTCGGTGCTGGCCGAGGCGCTGGGCATGCGGGTGCTGTTCTACGACCTGGAGGACAAGCTCGCGCTGGGCAACGCACAGGCCTGCGGCAGCCTGGACGAGCTGCTCGAGCGCGCCGAGACGGTGACGCTGCACGTCGACGGGCGGGCCGGCAACGCGGGCCTCTTCGGCGCCCAGCAGTTCGCCAAGATGCGCCGGCGCAGCCTGTTCCTCAACCTCTCCCGCGGGTTCGTCGTCGACCACGAGGCGCTGCGCGAGCACATCGAGAGCGGCCACATCGCCGGCGCGGCGATCGACGTGTTCCCCGACGAGCCCAAGGAGCAGGGTGACCCGTTCGACTCGGTGCTGCGCGGGCTGCCCAACGTCATCCTCACCCCGCACGTCGGCGGGTCGACCCAGGAGGCCCAGTACGACATCGGGCGGTTCGTCGCCGGCAAGCTGGCCGACTACAGCCGCACCGGGACGACGACGCTGAGCGTCAACCTGCCCGCGGTGGCGCTGCACGGCTCCTCGGCGGCCCGCTTCGCGCTGCTGCACCGCAACGTGCCCGGCGTCCTGGCCCGGGCCGACGCGCTGGTCGGCGAGCACGGGCTCAACGTCGACGGGCAGGTGCTGGCCACCCGCGGCGAGCTCGGCTACGTCGTGACCGACGTCAACGGCGCCCTGCCGCCGGCCTTGCTGGCCGCGCTCACGGCGCTGCCCGAGACCGTCCGCCTGACCACCTTCCCCGGGCGCCCCTGACCCGCGCTCCAGCACGTCCGGCCGGGCCCGGGGCCGGTCACCTCGTCCACCGCATCCCCAGCAGTACGGTGTCGTCGCGTCCGCCGTCACCGGTGAGCGCACCCATCAGGGCGTCCAGCGCCTGCGGCAGGGGCTGCCCGTCGACGACGGCCGCCCCGGCGGTCCGCAGCCGGTCCAGGCCGGCGTCGATGACCTCGCCGCGGCGCTCGACCAGGCCGTCGGTGAAGGCCAGCAGGGTGCCGGAGGCCGGGACGACGAACTCGGTGGCCGGGAGCGGGGTCGGGTCCTCCACGCCGATCGGTGGCGCGACGGGCACCTCGAGCGACCGGGCGCCGCCGTCGGTGAGCAGCACCGGCGGGAAGTGGCCGGCGCAGACCGCGCGCAGCCGGCCGGCGACCGCGTCCAGCTCGCCCAACAGCACGGTGGCGAACCGGTGGTCGGCCGCCACGTCGAGCAGCCGGCGCAGCTTGGCCAGCACGGCGTCGATGTCGTCGCCCTGGCTGAGGTAGGCGCGCACCGCGAAGCGCAGCTCGGCCATCGTGGTGGCCGCCGGCAGGCCGCGGCCGGAGATGTCACCGACGACGAACACGCAGCGCCCGGGCCCACGGGGGACGACGTCGTACCAGTCGCCGCCGACCTCGAGCTCGTCGACGCCGGCGACGTAGCGCGCGGCGACCTCGACGCCGTCCACCGTCGGCACCTCCGGCAGCAGCGCGTGCTGCAGGGTGCCCGCGATGCTCCGCTGCTGCCGGTAGAGCTGCTCGTTGTCCGCGGCCAGCCGCTCGGCCTCGGACCGCCGCCGGGACATCGCGGCCGCGGTGGTGGCCGCGCTCGCGGCGAGGACGAGCCCGACGCCGACGACGATCCAGGGCAGCGCCGAGGACAGACCCCCGACCAGGCTCGCCGGGGAGGCGCCCACGACGGTGATCGAGTCGTCGCCGAAGGGCACCGTCGTGCGCGCGGTCTCCCCGGCGATCGGCACCGGGCCGGTGGAGTACAGCAGCTGCTCGTCGGCCGCGCTGCCGCCCAGGTAGACGGCGAAGTCCAGGCCGCCGAACGCCTCGTCGGGCGGCACCTGCACGCGCCGGCCGGGCGGGAGCGCCGACTCGGCGTAGACCACCAGCCCGGCGGTGTCGCCGGCCGGGCGCAGCGCGTAGCCGAGTCGGGCCGGGTCGCCGGGGAGGATGCCGCTGACCGCGAGCGTGCCGTCGCCGGGGACGCCGGCGAGGAACGCGGCGAACCCCTCGCCGTCGGGACCGACGGGGTCCGGGCCCTCCACCGCCAGCTGCTCGGCCGGTCCGCCGCCGGCCCGCCACAACGACAGCGACATGCCGCTCGACCCGGAGATCCGGGCGGCGGCGAACCGCTGGAAGGCGCCGGGGTTGGCGTTGGTGGCGGTGGCGACCTGCCCGGCGTCGGCCAGCTGCGTGGTCAGGACGGCGATCTGAGTGGTGAGCACGGTGCCGGCCTGGGCGACCTCCCGCTCCAGGGCGTCGGTCTCGGCGCGGGCGTTCACCTGCGCGGCGAGCACCGCCAGCACGGCCGCGACCGCGAAGAGGACGACGGCGACGACAGCGGCGACCCGACCGGGCGTGCTGCGGAGCATGGTGGGCGCACGGTACCGCTCGGCATCCCGGCACCCCGTCCTCGGCTCGCCGACCGCGGGCACCGCGGGGCGGCGCACGCGCGCCACACCCGGGGTCAGCGGCGGGCGTACTGCTCGCAGACGAGGTGGACGAAGGCGTCGACGTGCGGCGGGGGGCTGTCGGCCCACCAGGCCAGCCACACCGGCACGGGCGGGGCGTCGCGGACGAGCCGGTAGGCCACGCCGGGCCGCCGGTGCTGGGCCGCGGTCGCCTCGGCGGAGATGCCCACGGCCTGGCCGGCGGCGATGACGGTGAGCCAGTCCTCGATCCCGCGGACGGTACGGGTGGCGGCCGGTGCCGCCGGGGACGACCACAGCTGCTCGCTGGTGGTCCCGGTGAGGGGGTCGACGGCGATGGTGCGGCCGGCGAAGTCGTTGAGGCTCAGGCTGCGGCGGCGGGCCAGCGGGTCGTCGGCGGCCACGGCGGCGTAGCGCCGCTCCGTGCCGAGGAGGGAGGTGCGCAGCCGCGCGTCGTCGACCGGACGGCGCAGGACGCTGACGTCGGCGATGCCCTCGCTCAGGCCGGCGGTCGGGGTGTTGGCGTGGACGAACTCCAGTGCGGCACCCGGGTGGTCCTCGGACCACCGGCGCGCGACCGCCGTGGTGTGCCGGCCGAGCGCGGACCAGGCGTAGCCGACCCGGAGGTCCCCGCCGCCCTGGTCGGCGGCCCGCCGGATCGCGGCGACCTCCTCCAGCACGCGGCGTGCGTGCCCGACGACCCGGGCGCCGAGCGGGGTCAGCGACACCTCGCGGGTGGTCCGCTGCAGGACCCGCGCGCCCAGCGTGCGCTCCAGCGCGGCGATCGTGCGCGACACGGAGGCCTGCGAGGTGCCGAGCGCGTCGGCGGCCATGGTGAAGGTGCCGGCGTCGACCACGGCGAGCAGCGCGCGCAGGTGCCGGACCTCCGGATCCATGCGCGCAGCGTATCGCCGGTGGCGGGTAAGGCATTTCCCTCATGAGCCGGCCGTGCCCACACTCGGGCAGGTGACCGGACAGGGAGACCGCGGCGGCACCCTGCTGCGCGGCGTCGGGACGATGCTGGGCAGCGCGGTGAGCAACCAGGTGGGGGCGGCGCTGGGGGCGCACGCGTTCGGCTCCCTGGGCCCGGTCGGGGTGGTGGCGACCCGGCAGGTGGTCGCGGCGGTCGTGCTGCTGCCGGTGGCCCGGCCCCCGTGGCGGCGGATGACCTGGGGGCAGTGGTGGCCGGTGCTGCTGCTGGCGGTCGTGTTCGGCTGCATGAACCTGTCGCTGTACACCGCGATCGACCGGATCGGGCTCGGGCTGGCGGTGACCCTGGAGTTCCTCGGCCCGCTGGCGGTCGCCCTGGCCGTCTCGCGCTCGCGGCGGGACCTGCTGATCGCCGCGGCGGCCGGCGCCGGCGTCTACGTGCTGGTCCTGCCCGGCCCGTCGAGCGACTACGCGGGGCTGGGGCTGGGGGTCGCTGCCGCCGCGTGCTGGGCGGCGTACATCGTGCTCAACCGGGTCGCCGGCGCGCGGCTGCCGGGCCTGCAGGCCCCCGCGGTGGCCACGGCCCTCTGCGCGCTCGCGTACCTGCCGGTGCTCGTCCTGCTGGCGGGGTCCGGACGGCTGACGGGAGCGCCGTTGGCCTACGCGGTGGCGGCCGGTGTGCTGTCGTCGGTGGTCCCGTACGCCGCGGACCTGACCGCCCTGCGCGTGGTCCCGCAGCGCTTCTTCGGCGTGTTCATGAGCGTCCACCCGGTGCTCGCCGCGCTGGCCGGCACGGTCCTGCTCGGCCAGGTGCCCGCCGGGCACGAGTGGCTCGGGATCGCGGTGGTCGTGCTCGCCAACGCCGTCGCGGTCACCACCTCCGGTCGCGACGCGGCCCTCTCCCAGGAGCCGGCCGAGGGCCGGCGGCTCGCGCACGCCCGGTGACGCCCCGAGGGCCCGCCACCGGATGGTGACGGGCCCTCGGTCGGTCTCACTCCCCGCCGGCGTCTCCCGGCCGGGAGCGAGAACTCACGGCGCTGCCGGCGTGACGTTCACCGGCGCGGACGACGGTCCGACCCCGGAGCCGTTCACCGCCCGGACCCGCACGGTGTACCGGTCCCCGTTCACCAGACCCTCGACGACCGCCGAGGTGGTGTCCGGCGTGGCGAACGCCCGGTAGACGACGCCGGCCGCGTCGGTGGCCGTCACCAGGTACCGGGTCAAGGGCGAGGTCCCGGTGCTGGCGGGCGCGACCCAGGTGACGCTCGCCTGCGCGTCCCCGGCCGTGGCCGAGACACCCGTCGGGGCGCCCGGCAGCGCGGCGGGGTCCGGGGTGGTGCCGCCGCCGGTCGGCGGACCGGTCGGGGTGGCCGGGCCGCCCACGATGGTCACCGGCAGCGTGGCCGTGGTGCCGGCGGCGTCCTTGACCGTCACGGTTGCCGGCGGCGCGAGGCTCGGGATGGTCACCGGGTCGGCCGAGGTCAGCTTCAAGGCCGCGCCGGTGGCGTCCTTGTAGCCGACGACCTCCAGCGGGTAGGTGGCCGGGGCGATGGCCGTGGCCGCCACGGTGAGGTTCGTGCCGTCGTAGCCGGCCTGGTTCACCGTGACCCCGCTGATCTTGTAGACCTTGCTGCTGACCGGGTTGTCACCGGTGTTGCGCACGGTGACCTCGGTGGGCAGCGCGGCGCCGGCCTGCAGCGGGATGCGGGCGTAGAACCGGCCGCTGCCGGGGTCCTTGGCCATCGGCGTGGTGGCGAAGCGCCCGTCCTGGCCGGCGACCTCCAGCGTGGTGCCCTTGCTGGTGGCGAACACGTCGAGGAACCCGCCGTTGATGCCGGCCCGGTCGACGGTGAGCCCGGTGTTGGTCGCGATCTTGCCGGAGATGCTGAAGAGGTCGGTGGTGCCCTCCTGCAGGGTGCCCTGCCAGGCGGTGAACCGGTTGAAGTTGAACGGGCTGCCGGCGACCTGGTGCAGCACGTTCGGGTCACCGACGTAGCCGGCCGGCGGGTTGGGGAGCACGCCGGGCCGCCAGCGCAGGAAGGGCCCGAAGTTCCCGGCGAGCGGGGTGTCGAAGTTGTTCAGGGCCGGCGAGACGTCCTGGACGAACCGGCCCCGGCCGCGCTCGTCGGTGTCGACGGTCAGCTCGCCGAACGGGTGCTTGAAACGGTAGGTCGTGTTGGCCACGCCGCCGTCGACGTCCACCCGGACGCGGGCGAACACGGTCTGGTCGCCGGCGTTGACCACCTCGTTGAGCCACGCGCCCTCGAGCCCGAGGACGAGCGTCGCCGTGCCGCCGCCGCGCAGCGTCACGTCGGCCTCGACGAGCTGGTAGAAGAACTCGGCCGGCCAGTTGTTCGGGAAGGACACCGGCGCCGACGGGTTGGGGACCTCGGCCACCGGGATGTTGCACAGCGCGTTCAGGTGGTCGACGCAGGCCTCCAGCCGCAGACCCTTGTTGTCCTCGTACCAGGCCGGGTACCCGAACGCGGGGTCCACCGGCCCGGCCTGGGCGAGCCCACCCGGGTTCGGCACGGTGATCACCGTCGCCGCCTGCGACGTGGGCGCCAGGGCCAGCGGGAGCAGGGCGACCGCGGCGGCGGGCACCACCAGCCGGCGCGCCCAGCCCCGGAGTGTCCGCCCGCGCGTACTGCCGGGTTCCTGCTGTCGGGTTCTCATCTCGTCGTTCCTCCCCATGTGAAACGGCTCGTCATCGAAGGACACTGGTCACCGCCACCGTGAGCGGACAGCCGCTGCGTGGGGGCGGCCCGACCCCCAACCCGGGGGACCACCTGCGCGGACGCCTGGCCGGCGACTCCCGCGAGACCTCCCGCAGGGCACGGCTCGGGCCCCGGAGCTGCCGTGGCTGCTCCGGGGCCGAGGCCGGTGGTTCAGGCTCCGGCGGTGGTCCCCGCCGGGGTCTCGGCCGCCGACGCGCCGGCCGACTGGTCCGTCGCGGCGGAGTCCGTGCTGGGTGCGGGGGACTCCGTGCCGGACGCGGAGTCGTCCGTGCCCGACTCGGCGGACGGGGCCTCGGGAGCCGGGGCCTCGGGAGCCGGCGGCTGCTGGGGCACGAGGTCCGGAGCCGGCAGCGGCTTCGGCGGGTCGCTGTTGATCGAGTCGCAGTCGATGTCGTGGTGCCCCACCTGGTACTGGAACATCATGTCGTGGTCCTCGTGCGACAGGTTGTGGCAGTGGATCATGTAGCGCCCGTCCTCGTGCTCGAAGCGCATGAGCAGGCGCACGGTCTCGTTCTCGCCGACGTAGACGACGTCCTTGGGGCCGCGCTCCTCGGGGCGCGGCGGCTGGGCGACCCCGCTCACCGTCCGGCTGAGGACCCGGAAGTCGATCAGGTGGATGTGCAGCGGGTGGAACCAGCCGCCCGAGGAGTTCTCGACGTCCCAGATCTCGATGGCGTCGCGGGCCGGGTTGGCGAAGACGAACTCGTAGTTCGACTTGACGACGTCGTCCCACGTCATGTCGTTGATCTTCCACAGGCTGTTGCTCTTGTGGAGGCGCATGTGCCGGACCGCTGACCGGTCGGCGGCCTTGAGCGTCATCACGGGGTGCGGGGCGCCCAGGCTGCTCGGCCACTGGTTGCCGTCGAAGCTGGTGACGCCCTTGCCCACCTCGAACTGCATCACCTTGCCGGTGTGGTCGAAGTCGCGGGCGTTCGGGACGCCGTCGTTGACCAGCTGGACCTTGGTGCCCTTGAGGTCCTTGAAGTCGATGATGATCTCGTAGCGCTCGGCCATGCCGATCGTGAAGGTGGTCACCTCCTGGGAGCTCTGCATGAACCCCCCGTCGGTGGCGATCACCTTGAACGGCATGTTGTTGCTCAGCCGGAGCCTGTAGCCGCGCGCGAGGGACCCGTTGAGGACGCGGAACCGGTACTTGCGGGGCTCGACCTTCATGTTCGGCCACGGCACGCCGTTGACCAGGATCACGTCGCCGTAGACCCCGGACTCGTTGTCGTCGTTCCACAGCAGCTGGCCGTCGGCGGCGAAGATGACGTCGCTCAGGACCAGCGGGAACTCGTACTGGGGCTTGCCCTCGGCGGCCTTCTGCCGGTCCCAGCGGGGGATCTGGAGGCCGATCTCCAGCTCCTCGTCCACCACGTGGTACTGGGCGGCCAGGCCCATGTAGACGTTCTGCGCGGTGTGGTGCACCCCGTGGTCGTGGTACCAGAGCGTCCGCGGCGTGCAGTTGTTCGGGTACTGGTAGTTCTTCCACTCCCCCGGGTTGGTCAGGTCGCCGGCGTACCCGTCGTACTGCGGCTTGGACGGCGAGCCGTGCAGGTGCAACGAGGTCCAGGGGATGTACCCCAGGGTGGGGTGGCGCTTCGGCAGGCTGTTGATCACCTGCATGACCGTCCTGCGCGGGATCTTCTTGCCGGGGTTGTCGGGGTCGGGCTGCAGGTAGCTCCGGATCGTCGGCCCGGGGACCGACCGCAGCAGGGAGCCGTCCGGCTTCTGGCCGGCGTAGCACCACATCTTGGTCCAGATGCCCGGGATGAGCTGGACCTGCGTGTGGGTCTCGGTGATCCGGTAGTAGTCCGTGCCCAGGTAGTCCGACCCCGTGATCGGCTCGCCCGGCTGGTGGCCACCGGTGGTCGGCGGCTCGTAGTCGTCGGGCACGTGGCCGAAGACGTTGCTCCGGACGTCGTCGGTGACGGTCGGCTCCAGCACCGGCGGGGCCTTGAAGGCCGCTGTGTACGGCACCGGCATCTTGCCGGCGGGCAGTGCGGACGCCGCTGCCGCCGACAGGACCCCCGTCACGGGCAGCGCCAGTGCTGCCGTGCCGGCCGCCGACAGCTTCAGCACGTCGCGTCGGTTGAGGTTGGGCGTCTCCATCAGAATGGCTCCTCGAACAGATCCCCGGGCTGATTGAGGAGAAGACTGCAGGTCAGCTCGCAGTTCTCCCAGCCGCGGCGAGGGGGGAGCGGGGATCCCGAAAAGTGGGGGGAGTGGACGGCGATACCCGCGGAATCGTCACCAGAGGTGAGCGTCCACTGCTCCTACGTACGGATCACCTGCACGGATGCACACGCGGTGTGACTCAGCGTGACGATAAATGCGGTTACTCGCGCCTTTTCTCCCATCGCTGGAAAGTGCGCGGCGTCATTTCCTGGTGCGATCGAACGACCATTCCGCGGCGATCGGGAATCGGGTATCGGGTGCGGCGGGCGACGGGCGCTGCGGGCGTGCGCCACCGCTCTCCGCCCGGTCGTGGTGGGAGCGCGCACCCCTGGCCGGACCCGCCGTCCCGGACGTGCGCGTGCGCCGTCCACACGGCAGCGACCGGTACCCGGGCGACGGTTCGCCCGGGTACCGGTCGCGGGTGCGGGCCCTAGAGGCCGCGGTTGCCGCTCAGCGAGGTGCCCGCTGCTCGGTCGAGGATCGGCTCCGGGTGGCTGATGCCCGTGAAGTCGTTGCCCTCGATCACGACGCCGCCGGCCCCCGGCATGACCCGGATCGCGCGGGCGGTCGTGGCGCCCGCCGCCTGCTGGAAGGTGGATGCGGCCACCCGGGCCCCGCTGGCGCCGACCAGTTCGACCGCCCACCCGCCGTCGGGGATGCCGGTGAACCGGCACTCCTCCACCGTCAGGTCGGTCACCGGGCCCTGGGGACCGGCGACGAGCTGCCGCTTGCCCGGCGCCCCGGTGAAGGTGCACCGGCGCAACCGGACCTGCGAGGCCTCGTTGACGACCACCGACAGGTCCGAGACGCCCGACGGGGCGCTGAACGTGCAGCTGTCGAACGTCAGCCCGCTGATGTTCGGGCCGCCGACCCGCAGCGGACCGTTCACCGGGCGGGTGATCGAGGTGCGCGTGAAGGTGACGTCCCGGATCGCGCCCGCGGTCGCCGGGTCCGTCTGGATGCGGATCTCCTGGGTGCCGGCGTCCGCGGCGGCGGCCATGTCCACCGAGCAGTCGGTGAACGACACCCGCTCGATCACCCCGGTGCTGTGGGTGTTCTTCACGACGATGCCCCGGTTGGCGCCCGCGCCCCGGCACTCGACGAACGAGCAGTCACGGATGGAGGCGTCCATCACCTCCTCGCCCTTGGTGTGCTCGAGCAGGGCGACCATGAAGCGGCTCACCGAGCTGACGCCGGTGCAGCCGACGTAGCTGCCGCGGGCGATGTCCATCCCGTAGAACAGCCCGGTCGGGTCGCCGATCGGGACGAACTGCAGGCAGTCGTCGCCCGACTCGACGGAGCAGCCGATGCCACGGAAGTCGTTGCCGGCGAAGACCCGGATGCCACCGGTGCCGGTGTCGGCGGCGCTGTTGCGGATCCGCACGCGCTCGGCCCGGCCCCGGTCCCCGCCGTACATGATCGCCTGGCCGCCGGCGTAGGTGTCGATGGTGAAGTCGCGCAGCAGGACGTCGTTGCCGTAGAGCGCCAGGACCACCCCCGTCCGGGCGTGGTCCACGGCCCCGATCGACCCGGGGCCGGTGATCCGGACCCCGTTCGCCGGCTGGGCGAAGTCGGCGTTGCGGAGGAACGCGTTGACCAGGCCGGGCTGGGCTGCCCAGTCCTTCTGCAGCCGCGCGCCGCGCTCGAGGTGGAGCTGGGCGCCCGGCCGGACCAGGAGGCTCGCGGTGCACCGGTAGGTGCCGCGGGGCAGCACACCGACCAGCCCCCGGGCGGCCGACTCGTCGAGCATCGCCTGGACCGCGGCGGTGTCGTCGGCCCGCCCGTTCCCCGCGGCGCCGAAGTCACGCGGCCGGAGGGTCTCGCCCGCGGCCAGCGACACCGCCGCCGGCCCCTCCCGGGGCGCGAGAGCGGCCCCGTTCCGGTCGAGCGCCGGGATGGAGGTCAGCCCGGCGGCGCCCAGCCCGGTCGCGCCGAGCACGAGCAGCCCGCGGCGGGTCAGCCGCCGGTCGGGGGACCGACCGGGGTCGCCGTCCCGGCCGGCGGGGGTGGAGTGGTGCATCCGAGGTCTCCAGCCGTGGTGAGAGCGCACCGGGCGTCCGGCACCGGTGCGGGGGAGTGGCGGCAGGAACGGCTCACCGGGTGGCGGACCGCACCGCCGTGAAGGCCTGCCGGCGCACCGCCGCGACGGTGCGGACCAGGATGACCAGGTCCCGCCACAGCGACCAGTGCTCGATGTAGGAGTTGTCGAAGCGGGCGCGCTCCTCGATGGAGGTCTCACCCCGCAGCCCGTGGACCTGCGCCCAGCCGGTGAGGCCCACGGCCAGCCGGTGCCGGTCGCGGTAGCCGTACACGGAGTCGGCGAACTGGGCGGCGTAACGCCGCTCCTCGGGGCGGGGGCCCACCAGGGACATGTCGCCACGGAGGATGTTCCACAGCTGCGGCAGCTCGTCGAGGCTGGTGCGGCGCAGCGCCGTGCCGATCCGTGTCTGCCGGCGCTCGACGTCGATCTGCCGGGCGTGCATGGTGCTGCGGGTAGAGGCGTGCATCGGCCCGCCGACCGGCTCGGGTGCGGCCACGCGCAGGGTGCGGAACTTGAGGATCGCGATCTCCTCGTCGGCGTGCCCGACCCGCACCTGGCGGAACAGGATCGGGCCGGGGCTGCTCACCCGCACGGCGAGGGCCAGGACGGCGAGCACCGGGGCGAGGACGGCCAGCGCCGTGCCCGCGACGGCGACGTCGACGAGGCGCTTGACCCGCCACCCCCCGCGGCGCAGCGCGGCCCGCCGGACCCGGTGCAGCGGGATGCCCCACACGTCCTCGACGTCGGCGCCGTTGGGCGACATCCCCACGTCGAAGAAGCGGGGGACGATGTAGACCTCGACGTCGCGGAGGGCCGCGCTGCGCACCAGGTCGACCAGGTCGGCCTCGCGGGTGGGGCCGTAGGCGACGACGACCGTGCGGACGCCGTAGGTGTCGAGGACCAGGTCGAGGTCCTCCAGGTGGCCCAGCGGCTCGCGCCCGTCGAGCGGGGAGCCGTCGCTGAGGAAGCCCACGCCGCGCAGCCCGTACTCGGGGTGCTCGTCGAGGGTGGTCAGCAGGTCCATGCCCAGCCGGCCGCCCCCGAGCACCAGCGTGGTCGAGCCGACCGCCAGGGAACGCCGGGCGCGGCGGACCGCGGCGTAGGAGAGGCTGCGGCCGAGGACGAAGCACGGCACGGCGCACAGCGCGTGCACCGCCAGGCCCAGGTCGGCGCCGGCCACGTACCCGACGGGGGTGGCGAGCAGCAGCCCGACGGCCAGCCGGGGCAGGTGGCGGGGCGCCTCGTCCAGGGCGGACAGCGAGATCCGGGGCCGGTGGGCGCCCGCGGCGGCCAGCGCGGCCAGCGTGAGGACGACGAGGGCGGCGGTCACCGCGGCGGATCCGCCCAGCCACACCGCGGGCAGCGCCAGCGCGGCGGCGTCCACGGTGACCAGCAGGGCGCGGATCGCGGCGCGCTGCTCGCGGGGCTCGGCCGCGAGCAGCAGCGGTGCGGCGTCCGGGCGCGCGGCTCCGGCCGAGCGCACCCGCCCGTCCGGCACCTCCCGGACGGGCTCCGCGTCCAGCACGTCCCCAACCGGCCCCCCGCCGACGTCGATCATGGCCACCCCCGGTGTCTGAGGGGGCCCAGGGTCGTCGGCCGGAGCGCCGGGGCACACTCCCGCACGAGGTGCCGACGCATCCCCAATACCGGGGTGCGGGGGTGGACCGCCGGTAGCATGCGGCCGGTGACCGACGCCCCGGACTTCCTGGTCATCGGGGCCGCCCGCAGCGGGACGACGGCGCTGGCCTCCTTCCTCGGCGAGCACCCGGACGTCTTCGTCTCCACCCCCAAGGAGCCGCACTTCCTCGCCTTCTCCGAGGGGGCGCCGCGGTTCACCGGGCCCGGCGACGACGACCTGGTCAACCGGGTCGCCGTCCGCGACCCGCAGGCCTGGCTGCGGCTGTTCGCCGGGCGCCCCGAGGCGCGCCGGGGGGAGGGGTCGGTGACCACGCTGGCGTACCCGGCCGCGTCCGTGCCCGCGATCGCGCGGTACTGCGCGCCCGGCTGCCGGCTCGTGGCCGTGCTGCGCGACCCGGTGCAGCGGGCGTTCTCCAGCTGGCAGTACCTGCGCAGCCGCGGCCACGACGCGGGCGGCTTCGAGGAGGGGCTGGCCGCCGAGGAGGAACGGATCGCGGCCGGGTGGAGCCACATGTGGCACTTCGCCCGGCTCAGCCGCTACGCCGAGCAGCTCGCCCCGTTCGCGGAGGCGTTCGGGGACCGGCTGCTGGTGCTCACGCAGGAGGAGCTCGCGGCCGACCCGGCGGGACAGCTGCGGCGGGTGTTCGCGTTCCTCGACGTGGACCCGGACGTCGACGTGCACACCGACCGCCGGGTCAACGAGGGCGGGCTGCCGCGCAGTCGCGGGGTGGCCGGGGCGCTGAACGTGGTGCGCCGCTCCCCGGCCGCCCGGCGGCTGGTGACGCGGGTGGTGCCCGAGCGACACCGGGAGCGCATCCGCTCGGCCAACCTGCGGCGGGAGACGGTCGACCCGGGGACCCGACGCCGGCTCGCGGCATCCCTCGCCGGCGACCTGCGGGAGCTGCAGGACCTGCTGGGCCGCCGCCTGCCCTGGCCCAGTGCGGACGGGCTGCGGTGAGCGGGGACCGGGTCCGCGTGCTGCAGCTGACCGGCATCACCGTGGGCGGCTCGGCCGAGCACCTGCTCCAGCTCGCCACCTCGCTGCCTCCCGACCGCTTCGACGTGTCGGTCGCGCTGTCCGGCGGCGGCCCGCTGGACGACGAGATCCGCGGCACCGGGCTGCGGGTGGTCGACTACGCGCCCTCGCACGGCGCCGGCCACTTCAAGCAGGCCACGCCGGACGGCCCCGTCGAGCTGGCCCGCCAGTTCCTCCGGATCCGCGCCGACATCCGCCGGCAGCGCTACGACGTCGTGCACACCCACACGTCGATCGCCGGCGCGATGGGCCGGGTGGCGGCCTGGTCGGCCGGGACGCCGGTGCGGGTGCACATGCTGCACGCCTACGCCGGGCACGCCGCCGTGCCGCAGCCGAGGCGGTCGCTGTTCCGGGCGGTGGAGCGGCTGCTCGGGCTGGTCACCACCCACTACGTCGCCGGGTCGGCGTTCATCCGGGACGTCGGCGTCCGCACCCGCGTCATCCCGGCGTCACGCACCACGGTCATCCACTACTCCAGCCGGCAGCAGGTCGGCGACGCGACCCCGGCCGACCGCGCCCGGCTGCGCGCGGGCCTCGGCCTGCCCGAGGACGCACTCCTCGTCGCGCTGGTGGGCCGGGTGGAGGACCAGAAGGGCGTCGACCACCTCGTCCGGGCCGCCCGCACGGTGACCGCGCAGGTGCCCGCCGCACACGTCGTCGTGGTCGGCGACGGCACGCGCCGGGCGGAGGTGGAGCGGCTGACCGCCGACCTGGGACTGACCGGCCGGGTGCACGTCACCGGGTGGCGGCACGACCTCACCGACGTCATGCGCACCATCGACGTCCTCGCGCTGCCCTCCCGCTGGGAGGCCTTCGGCATCGTCAACCTCGAGGCGATGGCCGCGGCCAAGCCGGTGGTCGGCTTCGCCGTCGAGGGCGTCCCGGAGGTCGTCGTCCACGGCGAGACCGGGCTGCTGTCCCCGGCCGGCGACGAGGAGGGGCTGGCCCGGGACCTGGTCCGGGTGCTCACCGACCCCGACCTGGCCGCTCGCCTCGGCGCGGCCGGGCGGCGCCGCTTCGTCGAGCGGTTCTCCCCCGAGGAGATGGTCCGGGCGCACGTCGAGCTCTACGACCGCCTGCTGCTCGCGCCCCGCCGGGTCCGGGGAGGGCTGCTCAGGCGGCGGCGAGGACGCCGCGGATGAGGTCCGCGAACGCGCGGCCGAGGTCCTCCACCCGGTAGTGCTCGCGGACGAGCGCCGCCCCGGCGGCGCCCATCGCGGCCCGGTCCCGGGCCGGCAGCTCGGCCAGCTCGGCGATCCGGGCGCGGATGGCCACCGGGTCGCCGCTGCGGGCGACGAGCCCGTCCCGGGTTTGCTCGAACACCGGCGGCTCGCCCGAGCAGTCGGTGAACACGGTCGGGCAGCCGGCGGCCATCGCCTCCATCACCGCCAGCGGCAGCGCCGGTCCCTCCCAGCGGGCGGTGTGCACGTACCCGTCGGCGGCGGCCAGCAGCCGGGCGACGTCGTCCCGCCAGCCGAAGAAGGTGACCGCGTCACCGAGGCCGAGCTCGCCGACCAGCCGCTGCAGCCCCGCCTCGTAGCCGCCGGTGCGCCGGGCCGCGCCGGAGCTGCCCCCGGCGCCGACGAGCGCGACGTGCACCGGGAGCACGGACGGCCGGCCGAGCGCCGTGAGCAGCAGGTCCTGGCCCTTCTGCGGGTCCAGCCGGCCGACGTTGAGCAGCAGCAGCTCGCCCTCGCGGGCGCCCATCTCCGCGCGCAGCCGGGCCCGCTCCTGCGCGGTCAGCTCGACCGGCGGCGGCACCTCGATGCCGTTGGGCAGGACGACGGTGCGCTCGGTGGGCACGCCGAACCCGGTCATCTCGTCGCGGACGACGGTGGACGTGCACACCGCCAGCGTCGTCCGTCGGGCCACCACGGTCCGGTAGCTGCGCCGCTTGAGCGCCGCGACCGGGGCCGGGCCCCAGAAGTGGTGCTGGTTCTGCACCATGAGCACGCCGGGCACCCCCGCCCGAGCGGCGGCCAGCAGCGCCGGCACCCGGTCCCGCTGGTTGACGCCGATGACGCACCGCCCGCCGTCGCGACGCACCTGCTCGGCCAGGGCCGGCACCAGCCGCGGGTCCCAGGGGCGCTCCAGCCGCGGCTCGGGCACGGTGCGCGCCCCGAGAGCGGCGAAGTCGGGGAGGATGCTCGGCCCGGCCGCCGGCGGCGCTCCGTGCAGCAGGGTGAGGGTGAAGCCGTCGTCCACCAGCGCGCGGGCGAAGCCGAGCGCCATCTTGGCCGCCCCGGTGCGGTCGGGCAGCCGGAGCGTCATGTGCACGGCGGTCACGCGGGGCGCTCCGGCCGCCGGGCGGGGTCCCGCCAGGCGGACAGGTCCAGCCCGGTGAGTCGCTCGGTCAGCTCGACGTCGGGCCGGAAGGTCTCGACCAGCTCGGCGCGGGTCTCGTCGCGGTAGGTGCTGCGCACGATGTTGCGGGCGACGATCTGCCGCCGGAGCCGACGCTGCAGCGGCACGGGGAGCAGCGGCCGGACCAGCTTCTTGAGCGGGTGGTGGCGGGACACGACCCGGCTGAGGAAACGGCTGCGTGGTTCCCCCGACCGGTGCGGGTCCGGCTCCACGGTGCGCTCCACGGCAGGCACCCCGAGGAAGGCGTAGACCCGCCTCAGGACGTCGTCCGGGTCGGCGACGAGGTCCTCGTGGCGCAGCGCCAGCACCTGGTCGCGCGGGAACACGTCGAGCACGTGCTGCAGCTGCTCGCCGTACCGGCTCATCCCGGTGTAGTGCCAGATGTGGTGCCAGCCGTCGCCGATGCGGCGGGCCTCGTCGGCGAGGGCCGCCTCGAACGTGTCGCACGGCTCCCAGCCGCGGGTGCGCATGAAGGTGTAGGCCGAGAAGGCCCGGTCCGCGGGATCGCGCAGCACGCAGACCAGCCGCGCGTCGGGCACCTCCTCGCGGAGCCGCGTGACCGCCGCCGGGTAGTAGAGGGTCGACACCGACGCCTCGCCGCGGAGCTGGCCGGGCCGGGCACCCCGGTACAGCTCGCCGTACGCGGCGCGATCGGTGACGGCGAGCCGGTTGATGGTCTCCCGGTCGCCCGGCCCCGTGAACGCGGGCCGGGCGCCGGCGAGGGCGTAGTAGTGGGGCTCCTTCGGATCGGTGAGGAACAGCCCGGGGTGCTCCTCGAGGTACTCGTACAACGCGGTCGTCCCCGACCGCGCCGCGCCGATGACCAGGAACTGCGGTCCGAGCATCACGTCCCTCTCCGTGCCGGACGGGCGGTCGTCCGGATCCCCGTCCTCCGGCGGGCTACCCGCGCCAGGCGCAGGTTGTGCCCGCTCATCGCGACGGCCGCCGCGGCCGCCACCCCGGTCGCGCCCCACTGCGACCCCCACCAGGCGCCGCACGCGAAGAACACCGCCGAGGAGACCAGGGCGCTGACGGCGACCGTGCGTTCGTGGCCGGTGTGGGACAGCACCCCGGCGCACGGGCCCGTCCACGCGTTGGCCAGGACGCCGGCACACATGACCAGCGCCGGGACCACCGCGTCCGCGTAGAGGGCACCGAAGACCGCCGGCACCACGACCGGCCCGGTGACGGCCAGGCCGACCACGGCGACCCCGATGGCGACGGTCGACCAGACGGCGAAGCGCCGGACCGGCTCCTCCAGGGACGCCAGGCGGCCCGCGGCCGACGCGGCGGCGAAACGGGGTGCCAGGGTCCGCAGACCGATCGCGACCGGGACCGCGACCAGCAGGGCGATCCGGACGGCGACGGAGAAGACGGCCACCTCCTCCACCGGTGCGATGGCCGCGAGCAGCCAGACGCCGGCCTGCGGGACGGTCACCGCGGCCAGCGTGGCGAGGACGAAGGCGCTGCCGCCGCGCAGCATCCGCCAGGGGGACTCCGCCGGCTCCCCGGTCGCGGCGGGCGCGTCGCCGAGGGTCCGGCGGAGCACCACCACGCCGACCAGGTAGACCCCGGTCTCGATCGCGACCGCCCACCACAGGACCGCCTCCAGCGAGGGGAGCCACGTCACCGTGGCGGCCAGGGCGAGCAGCAGGCCGATCAGGACCACGCGGCGGACGTGCTCACCGAAGGTGAGGGCCAGGCCGAACCGTCCGCGGGCCCGGAGGGCGTTCACCACGACGGGACCGAGGGCCGCTGCCGGGAGCCACAGGGCGATGACCGGCACCAGCGGGCGGTAGACCTCGGGCGGAGTTCCGGCGCCGGCCGCCAGGGGGCCGATCCCGACCCACCACACCGCCACCACGGCGACCGCGCCGACGGCCTGGGCCACGAGCAGGTGCCGCAGGGTCCGCACCTGCTCCGGCGTGCCCGGGCCGGCGAAGGCGATCGTGGCCACCCGGGTCAGGCCGAACTGGGCGAGCACGGCCAGGTAGCCCAGCCAGGCGAGGCCCCACGACAGCGCGGAGAACTCGTCGGGCGGCAGCGTCCGGGCGCCGAAGAGCGTGAGCAGGAACCCGCTGACGACGGCTCCCAGCTGACCGACGGCGACCAGCCCGGCGTCGCGCCGCAGGCTGCTGCGCGGGAGGGCCGGCCCGGGTCGGCGGGACGTCGGCGCGGTCAAGGGCGGGCAGGCCCGGGCGCGGGCGTCTCGCCGGAGCGCGGCAGTGCGGGCAGGGACAGGGAGTCCGGCCCGTCGGGGGAGGAGCGGCGGAGGAAGAGGTTGACCACCACGGCGACGGCGATGATCGGCACCCCGATGGCCACCCACTTGGGCATGGAGACCGCCCACAGCCCGCCGGGGAAGACCCGGACGGCGAACACCAGGCTGAAGCCCCACACCAGCGGGTCCCGGGAGAACCGCCGCAACGCGAGCTGCCCGGCGCGGACGATCACCCCGCTCAGCAGTCCGCCGAGCGCGACACCGAGCCAGCCCAGGTTGAGGTACCAGTCGCCGACGGGCGTGGACGGGAAGCCGTTGTTGCGGTCGATGTAGGTCTGCGCGAGCCGCACGGCGGGGGTCAGGAACGGTTCCTGCTCCCCGACGATGGACGACGGCACCGCTGCGACGGTGCCCTCGACGAAGTCCTCGCCCCCGCGGAAGTCGAACTCGTCGGGCCAGTCGTCGATGATCAGCAGCAGCGAGTCGTAGAAGGTGTTGTTGGTGGCCACGGCCACCTGGCGCACGGTGGTCTGGTCCTCGAGGGTGGGCGCGAGCTCCCCCCACAGGACCGTGTCCCGGGCCGTGCGCAGCGAGAAGGCCAGCAGCAGGGCCACGACCGGCACCAGGAAGAACCGCCGTCGCCAGCGCGGGTCGCGGAGCCACTGCCAGCCGCTGCGGCCCTCCACCTCGTGCCCGGTCCTGCTGAAGACCAGCGATCCCGCCAGCAGCGCGATGGCGGAGATGACCGGGATGTCCCGGGCGCCCCAGGTCCAGCTCAGGTAGGCGTTGAGCGCGATCAGCCCGAGGGCCACGAGCCGCTGGAGCCAGGCCCCCCGGGCCGGGGCGAAGAAGGCGGCCACCGCGAACAGGGCGGCCAGCATCGGGATCGAGCGCAGCGCCCGGCTCTCGGCGACGTCGTGCTCGACCTTCGAGGCGTTCAGCAGCCCGGCCGGCCCGCCGTACCGGATCCACAGCAGTGCGGTCACGGCGAACGCCAGGGCGCCCACTCCCAGGGCGAGGAGCAGCAGCACCCGCGGGGACAGCGGGCCCCTCGTCCGGGGGAACAGCCACTCGGCCGGGCCGACGAGGAGGGTCAGGTGGCGGGCGCCCACCCACAGCGCGAGCAGGAAGACCGCGACGGCGGCCTGGCCCTGGACGACCAGCCCCGCGACGTCCCGGTCGAGGAACAGCTCGGTGGGGAAGGGCGTGTCCAGGCCGACCACGAACTGGATCGGACGCCAGAGCAGCTGGAGCGCGAGGTAATACAGCGTCAGCGCCATGAAGTCCAGCGGATGGCGCACGAGCGACCGGTAGACCCAGGCCCACAGGAGGCACGAGGCCACGACGGCCACGACAGGCACGACCACGACCGCCCCCCCGTTCTGCGCCGGCCGCACCCGTCCGCCGGCCCTCGCCGTCCCTCCGATCGGTGACGGAGTGGGCAGGGTAACGCAGGATCCGCGTGATCCCGGGCTTTCTGCCCTAACATCCCGCCGGTGTGTGAAGGCCCCCGTCTCATGATCGTCGGCGCTCCGAAGAGCGGCTCGACCGCGCTGTTCCGGTACCTCGCCGACCACCCCCAGGTCCGGGCGCACGTGCACCCGGAGATGCCGTTCTTCGGGCGGGACGACGAGTTCGCCGGCGGGTGGGACGCGGCCGTGCGGAAGTACTTCCCGCCCTCGGTGGGATCGGCGCCCCTCGTCGCCAAGCACACCATGGCCATGTACGACCCGGTCGCGGTCCGCCGGATCGCCGAGAGCACCTCGGCCGTGGTCGTCGCCGTCCTCCGCGACCCGGTCGCCCGGGCCTACTCGCACTTCCACTACGCCCGGCTGCGCGGCTGGGAGGACGCCGCGACCTTCGAGGAGGGGCTCGAGCGGGAGGCCGGCCGCCCGGCGAGCACGCCGCCGCGGGCGCGGGACATGCGCTACGCCGGTGACGGGGTGTACGCGCCGCACGTGCGCGAGCTGTTCGCCGTCCTGCCCCCGGAGCGACGGCGCGTCTACCTGTCCCAGGACCTGCGCGCCGACGCGGCGCGGGTGTGTGCGGAGGTGTTCGAGCTCGCGGGCCTGCCGCCCTTCGCACCCGACGTCACCCACGGCCACAACGAGGCCCGGACCGCGCGGTCGGCGAGGCTGGCGCGCGCGGTCCTCGCCGGCCAGCAGCCGGGGAGCCCGCTGCGCGCCCTGCTCGCCCGGGTGCCCAGCCGGGTCAAGTACCGCGCACGGGACGTGGTCGACCGGCTCAACGCCGGACCGGCCTCCTTCCCGCCGATGGACCCGGACACGGCCGCCCGGCTGCGGGAGCGGTTCCGCGCGCCCAACGCCGAGCTCGCCGGGGTGCTCGGTCGGTCACTCGATGCATGGAACACGTGACCACATAGCAGACGGACCACGGGTTCCACCCGGTACCTTTCCCGCCGTGCTGGACACCACTGCTGACGACACCGCGCGCACGGCCCCCGACCCGGGCGACGGCGTGCGCCGGGCCGCGCGGCGCGAGGACCCGGGGACGGGCCTGCGCGACTCCCTGACCGCCCTGGGCCGGTGGTGGTGGCTGGCGCTGCTCACGTTCCTCGTCGTGCTCGCCGTCGCGATCGGCTCGCTCTACGTCATCGACCCCGTCTACCGGTCCGAGGCCGAGGTCCTGGTGCGCACCGAGGACAGCCGCCAGCTGTTCCCCCGCACCAGTGGGACGACGGCCGGCGTGCTGACCCGCACGCCGCAGGCCGAGCTCGAGTACGTGCAGGGCGACGCGTTCCAGGACCAGGCCCGCGAGGCCGCCGGCAACGACGTCGAGGTGGACGTGCGCACCGAGCTGGACTCCAGCGCGCTCCTGTTCGTCGCCGAGTCCGGGGACGCGGAGGAGGCGCAGGAGACCGCGCAGGCCTGGGCGGAGACCTACGTGAGCGCGCGGCACGACGCCGACGTCGCCCAGACCACCCGGCTGCGCGACCTGCTCACCGGTGACCGCGACGGCCTCAACGCCCGGCGCACCGAGATCCTGGCGCCGGTCGCCGCTCTCGACGAGGCGGTGGCCACCGAGACCGACCCGGTCGAGCTGTCCCGGCTGCTCAACCAGCGGCTGGCCATCCAGCGGGGCCTGTCCGGCGAGCTCGACCCGCTCGAGGCCCAGATCCGCCAGCTCAACACCCAGATCTCCGGCCTCGAGGTCGACCTGCGGGTGCTCGAGGACCGGCAGGCGCTGGCCTACGTGAGCGAGGCCGCCGAACTGCCCGAGGAGCGGGCCAACGGGTCGCTGCGGCAGAGCGTGCTGGTCGGCGTCGCCGCGGGCGTGGTGCTCGCCGCCGGCGCGGTGGGGGCCGCCCAGGCGCTGCGTCCTCGACGTCGCTGACGCGACCGAGCGGCCTGCGGGGCCAGGAGCGGCTCCTGCCCCCGC
>NZ_JBJGYQ010000036.1:0-27164 GCF_054050075.1 Geodermatophilus sp. SYSU D00965
CGGCGCGGACCACCCGGCCGGCCTCGGCCACCGACAGGTGCCCGTGCCCGCGCAGCCACGACGCCATGCTCTTGAGCCCGTCGAACTCCGCCGCGCCGGTGCCCTCGCACTCGGCCACCGTGCGCGCGACCTCGGCGGCGAGCCGGTTCTGCGCGGCCAGCAGCCCGCGCAGCCGGACCAGCAGCGCCGGCCCGAACAACGGCGCCAGCTCCTCCCCGCCCAGGGCGTCGAGGGCTGCGGTCAGCTCGTCCACGACACCTCCCCAGCGGTTCGATCAAGTGTTCGAAGTCTACCGCCGCAAGGACCCCGCCGCAGAATGAATCCCCAGGTCAGACCGCTGTTCACAGATACCGCATGGGGCTTGACCGGTGCTCGACACGCCGCCGCAGCAGCACCACCGACAAGACCGGAAAGGGCACGCCGACCCGTCGAGCGCTACTCCTCGCTGGTGGCCGGCTTCCCGCGGCCGGTGCGGCGCCGGCCCAACCAGCGGATCAACCGCGGCAGCGCCAGCTCCAGGCCGGCGTCGTTCCCCGCGCTGGACTGCTGACCGAGGAAGTCCGCCCCGGGGGTGCGTCGCGGTGAGCCGTCCCCCAGGGACCGCGGTCGAGGGTGCCCATCCCCACTCCTGGGGTCAGGCCTGCGCTGCTCGCGCGCCCACTGTGCCGTACGCGTCGCGGTCCGTCGAGGAAGTCCGCCCCGGTGGCGGACGGGGGTCAGACGCGCCGCAGGTGGTCGGTCAGCAGGTCGGCGACGGCGCGCATCCCGGCGGCGTTCGGGTGGTACGGCACGACGCCGCCGGCCGCCACGTCGCCGAACTCCCAGCCGGTGACCCAGGGATCGGTCGAGCAGACCGAGTGGTCGCGGCTGGCCGCCGACGCGCGCACGAGGTCGGCGCCGGACGCCCGGGCGGCGGTCGCGGTGGCCGCCTCCAGCTGCTCGGCGATCCCGCGGCAGAGCGCGAGGTCGCCGTCGTCCATGGGCAGGGCCGGGCACCCGCCGCCGGACGGCGGCAGCACGGTGAGGTAGTCGACGAGCACCACGCGGGCGCGGGGCGCGCGCTCCCGCACCGCTCCCACGGCCGCGGTCAGCTCCACCGCCAGCCCGCCCAGCGCCCGCTCGACGGCGGCCCGGTCCACCGGCGCGCCGAAGAACGCCCGGGCCGAGGCGGGCGCGGCCGAGGGCGCCACCCGGTACGAGCAGCGCAGCATCGTCAGCAGGTACTCGACGTCGTTGCCGCCGGCGGTGACCGTGACCAGGTCGGCCCGCTCGTCGACGGCGTCGATCTGCGGCGGCACGGTGGCCCCGCCGAGGAGCACCTGCGGCGTCCGGACGACGGAGGCGAGGGTGGCACCCCCGCAGGAGACGTCCACGAGGTCCAGGCCGAGCCGCTCGGCGACCAGGTGCGGGTAGTTGGCGCCCGAGCGCCCGCAGCCGGGGTCCAGCACCGGCTCGATGCCCGGACCGGCCGCGAACGAGCTGCCCAGGGCCACGTAGCGCACGGTCAGCCCACCCGCGCCGCGGCGGCCCGCTCGAGCAGCCGGTCCAGCTCACCGGCCGGGATCGACGCCCCCAGGTCGGCGACGAACCGGCGCATCGGCATCGAGGCGACCATCCGCAGCATGCCGAGCCCGGCCTCGGTGGACGGCGGCGGCAGGTCCGGCAGCCACGCGGCGAAGCCCTCGACCAGCGCCGCCCCGACCACCGGGTGGGCCACCCACTCGCCGAGGGCGGAGTCGAGGGTGAGCACCGGGACGAGGTCGTCGCCGGCCAGCGTCAGGACCGCCTCGGCCACCACGTCGAGCGCGCTGGCCCCGACCTGCACCGCGTACTCGCCCGGCGCGACGACCCAGCCGCCCTCGCGCACGTCCCAGTAGGCGAACGCCCGGCGGTCCAGCTCGAGCCGCACGGTCCGGCTCTCCCCGGCCGCCAGCGCGACCTTGGTGAACGCGCGCAGCTCCCGCGCCGGACGGCGGACCGGCCCGGCCGTCGTCGCCACGTAGACCTGCACCAGGTGCTTGCCGGCGCGCCCGCCGGTGTTGGCCACCGTCACCGACACCGTGGCCGAGTCGTCGCCGGTGGCGACCACCTGCAGGTCCGTCGTCTCGACGGTCGTGTAGGTCAGCCCGTGCCCGAACGGGTAGCGCACCGGCCGGCCCAGCGTCGCGAACCCCCGGTAGCCGACCATCACCCCCTCCGCGTAGCGGACGTGTCCCTGCTCGCCGGGGAAGGCGAGGAAGCTCGGGACGTCCTCCAGCCGCAGCGGGATGGTCTCGGCGAGGTGCCCGGACGGGGCGACGACGCCGAACAGCAGGTCGGCCAGCGCGCCGCCGCCGGCCTGCCCGAGCAGGGCGCCGTCGAGGACCGCGTCGACGTCGTCGTGCCAGCCCTCCAGCGACACCACCCCGCCGTGGGAGAGCACGACGACGGTGCGCGGCGCCACCGCCGCGACCGCGCGGATCAGCTCCACCTGGACGGCGGGCAGGTCGAGGTGCTCGCGGTCGAAGCCCTCGCACTCCTCGGCCTCCCCCAGCCCGGCGAAGACGACGGCGACGTCGGCGGCGCGGGCCACCCCGACCGCCTCCTCGCGCAGCGCGGCGGCGTCCCCGGAGCCGTCGAGGGAGAAGCCGGGCGCGAACGCCACCGACGGCGCGAGCGCCCGCACCGCGTCGAGCGCGGCATCCACGCGGGTGGGGTCGACGTTCGAGCTGCCGCCGCCCTGGAAACGCGGGCTGCGGGCGAACTCGCCGACGACGGCGATCCGCGCCCCGGCCGACAGCGGCAGCGTCGCGTGCTCGTTGCGCAGCAGGACGGCGCACTCGGCGGCCAGCTCGCGGGCCAGCGCGTGGTGGGCGTCGGCATCGAAGCCCCCGGTCGGCTCGCCGGCGTAGCGGGCCAGGGCGGCGACTCGGCCCGCGCTCGCGTCGACGAACGCCTCGTCGAGCGCACCGGCGCGCACGGCCTCGACCACCCGCCGGTCGCCGGCACCGCGGTCACCGGGCATCTGCAGGTCCAGCCCCGCTGCGAGCGCGGCGACCCGGTCGTCGACCGCGCCCCAGTCGGAGACGACGACGCCCTCGAAGCCCCACTCGTCGCGGAGCACCTCGGTGAGCAGCTCCCGGTGCTGCGACGCGTAGACGCCGTTGACCTTGTTGTAGGCGCACATGACCGTCGCCGGCCGCGCCTCGGTCACGACCCGCTCGAAGGCCGGCAGGTAGATCTCGCGGAGGGTGCGCTCGTCGACGTCCGCACTGACCTGCATGCGGTCGGTCTCCTGGTTGTTGGCCGCGAAGTGCTTGACCGACGCGCCGACGCCCTCGGCCTCCTGGCCCCGCACGTGCGCCGCCCCGAGCACCCCGGCCAGCAGCGGGTCCTCGGAGTAGTACTCGAAGTTGCGCCCGCACAGCGGCGACCGCTTGATGTTCACCCCCGGCCCGAGGACGACGTGCACCCCGAGCGCCCGCGCCTCGCGGCCGACCGCCCGCCCGACGCGCTCGGCCACCGACGGGTCCCAGCTGGCGGCGACTGCGACCGCGGGCGGGAAGCAGGTGGCCGGGACGTTCGAGTGGATGCCCATCGTGGCGAAGTCGCCCTGCTGGCGGCGGACGCCGTGCGGCCCGTCGGTGAGCACCACCGACGGGGTGTCCCCGACCGGCTTCGTCGTCCAGAAGTCGCGGCCGGAGAGCAGCGCGGCCTTCTCCTCGAGCGGGAGCGCGTCGAGGGAGGGGTCGGACGTCACGGGACCTCCCGGGGGTCGTCGCTGCCGGCGTACGAGAACGAGCGCACCACCAGCTCGCCGCGGGCGCACCACAGACCGCCCAGCCGGCCGGTCATGCCGCCGGCGACCTCGGTCGAGACGTACCGGCCGTCCAGCCGGCTCAGCTCGGCGAACCCGCCGTCCTGGCCGACCAGCCCCGCCACCAGGACGTCGGGCGCCAGCGCGGTCGAGGAGAAGTGCCCCTCGCCGGGCAGCGTCCGGATCTCCAGCACGACCTCGCCCACGACGGCGGCCTCGCCCAGCACCGACCGCAGCGGGCCGACCTGGGCCACCGCCCGCACGCGGTCGCCGTCCACCTCCAGGTCGAGGTGGTGGCGGGCGTCGATGCGCAGCGACAGGCCGCCCGCGCCGTCCACCCGCACGGTCGCCCGGAACCGGGCGGACAGGTGCTCCTGCCGGCGGCCGGCGAAGGCGAGGTCCTCCGACGCGGGGTCCGGGTCACGGGCGGCCAGGCGCCACCCGCCCTCGACCGGCGTCAGCAGGTCGCCGGGGAACCGGCGCGGCGCCACCCACGAGACCGGCAGCACCGGTCCGGCCAGCTCCTCGACGCGCACCGGCTCGGCGGGCGGGGTCAGCCACCGGCCCAACCGCGGCCAGCCGTCGACCCACTCCACCTCGGCGGCGAACGTCTCCCGGCCGAGCACGTGGAACTCCGGGCTGGCGCCACGGGGCCGCACGCCGTGGAAGACGATCGCCCAGCTGCCGTCGGGCCGCTCGACCAGGTCGGCGTGCCCGGTGTTCTGCACCGGCGAGTCGGTGCCTCGCGCGGTCAGCAGCGGGTTGGCCGGGCACGGCTCCCACGGCCCGGACGGCGAGGGACCGCGGGCGACGGTGACCGCGTGCCCGCGCTCGGTGCCGCCCTCGGCGATGAGCAGGTACCAGAGGTCGCCCACCCGGTACAGGTGCGGGCCCTCGGGGAACTTGCCGCCGGTGCCCTGCCACAGCCGGCGCCGCTCGGTGAGCGCGACGCCGGTGGCCGGGTCCACCGCCTGCTGCACCAGCCCGGCCGGCCCGCCCGCGCCGAACCCGGCGTAGCTCACCAGCAGCGTGCCGTCGTCGTCCCAGGCGAGGTCGGGGTCGATGCCGCGCACGCCGGGCATCCGGACCGGGTCCGACCACTCCCCCAGCGGGTCCTCGGCGGAGCTGAGCAGCTGCCAGCCGCCGTCGGCGAGGTTGGTGGTGACCAGCCAGAACCGGCCGTCGTGCCAGCGCAGCGTGGGCGCGGTGATGCCGCCCGAGCCCGGCGCGGCCGACACGTCGAGCCGGTCCGGCCGGGCCAGCACGTGCCCGACCTGCTCCCACGCGACCAGGTCGGCCGAGCGGAACAGCGGGACGCCGGGGGCGTACTCGAAGCTCGAGTGCACCATCCAGTAGCTGTCCCCGACCCGGACGACGCTGGGGTCCGGGTGGAACCCGGGGACGACGGGACGGCGAGCGGTCACGAGTGGGCGTCGGGGTCGAAGAACAGCGCGGGCTTCCCCACCGGGCGCGGCTCGTCGATCTCGCAGGCGAAGGCGTGCCGGCCCGAGCCGACCTCCACCGGCGCGCTGCCGTCGGGCAGCACCACCTCGGCGGTCGTGTTCGCCGGCACGGTCACCTCGAGGGTGAACGCCGTCCCGCCGGTGAGCGTCCAGGACACCCCGGCGGTGCCGTACGGCGTCTCGTGGGTCGCGCCGGCCGAGGTGAGTCCGGGGCCGGGTCGGGGGGCGACCCGCAGCCGCCGGTAGCCCGGCGCGGCCGGGGCGAGTCCGGCGACCGTGCGGTGCAGCCAGTCGGCGACCGCGCCGAACGCGTAGTGGTTGAACGACGTCATGTCGCCGGGGTTGATCGTCCCGTCCGGGAGCATCGAGTCCCAGCGCTCCCAGATCGTCGTCGCCCCCATGGTCACGGCGTACAGCCACGACGGGCTCTCCCGCTGGAGCAGCAGCTCGTAGGCGGTGGCCAGCTCCCCGGCGTTGGTGAGCGCGTCACACACCAGCGGCGTCCCGAGGAAACCGCTGGCGATGTGGAAGCCGTCGCTGCGCACCTGCTCGGCGAGCAGCCGGCCGGCGTGCGCCCGCTGCGCCGGCTCCAGCAGGTCGAACTCCAGCGCCAGCGCGTACGCGGTCTGGGAGGGGAAGGCGACCCGCCCGGTCGGCGTCACGTACTCGGTCCGGAACCGCTCGGTGGCGCGCCGCGCCAGGTCGGCGAACCGGCTCCCGTCACGGCCGAGCACCTCCGCCGCCTGCGCGACGGTGCGCGCCGAGCGGGCGAGGTAGGCGGTGGCCACGCACTGCCAGGGGGTGCGGGCCGCGGCCGGGTTCTCCGGCGGCGCGCAGGTGTCGAGCCAGTCGCCGAAGGAGAAGCCGCCGCCCGGGAAGTCCAGGTCCGCTCCGGCGCGGGCGGTGAAGGCGTCGACCCAGGCCACCATCGAGTCCCACTGGTCGGCGAGCAGCCCGGCGTCCCCCGTGCGCTGGTGGAGCACCCACGGCACGACCACGGCCGCGTCGCCCCAGCCGGTCTCGGCCTGCTGCGGGAACGGCAGCAGCGGGAGGAACGGCACGTACATCGGCACCACCCCGCCGAGCTCGCGCTGCTCGGCGGCGAGGTCGGCCAGCCAGGAGCGCAGCATCCCGGTGGTGTCGTGGAGGAAGGACGCGGTCGGCGCGAACACCTGCAGGTCGCCGGTCCAGCCCAGCCGCTCGTCGCGCTGCGGGCAGTCGGTCGGCACGTCGAGGAAGTTGCCGCGCATCCCCCAGACGACGTTCTCGTGCAACCGCTCGACGTCGGGGTCGGAGCAGGTGAACGTGCCGGTGCGGCGCAGGTCGGTGTGGACGACGACCGCCTCGAGGTCCTCCGCGCACAGCTCGCCCGGCCAGCCGGTGACCTCGGCGTAGCGGAAGCCGTGGAAGGTGGACCGCGGCTCCCAGGTGCGCGGCCCGTTCCCGTCGAGGACGACGACGTCGGTGGCCCGCGCCGCGCGCAGCGGCCGGGTGCCCAGCTCGCCCTGCTCCAGCACCTCGGCGTGCCGCACGGTGATCTGCGTGCCGGCCGGGGCGTCGGGCAGCGAGAAGCGGATCCGGCCGACCAGGTTCTGCCCGAAGTCGACCAGCGTCCGCCCGGACGGCGACGTGGTGACCGCCTGCACGGGGAGAGTCTGCGTGCGGCGCACCGGCGGGCCGGTCGGCGCGACCAGCGTCACGGGGTCGAGGTCGGCGACCTCCACCGGCGTCCAGCCGGCGTCGTCGAACCCGGGCGCCGACCAGCCGGGCAGGTCGCGGCGGAAGTCGACCGTCTCGCCGGAGTACAGGCCGGAGCGGACGGTGGGCCCGTCGGTCGTCGAGCGCCAGGCGCCGTCGGTGGTCACCACGGTGCGCGTGCCGTCGGGGTGGTCGACCTCCAGCTGCAGGAACGCGCCGGTGCGCTCGCCGTACCAGGCGCGCCCGCCGGTGAAGCCCAGGGAGCCGGCGTACCAGCCCTCGGCCAGCGAGACCCCGATCGCGTTGGCGCCCTCGGCGACCAGCGCCGTCACGTCGTACGTGTGGTAGCGCAGCCGGTGCCGGTAGCTGGTCCAGCCGGGCGCCAGCACGAGGTCGCCGACGGCGGCCCCGTTGAGCTCGGCCTCGTAGACGCCCTGCGCCGTCGCGTACAGCCGGGCCCGGGTGACGGGCCGGTCGAGCCGGAACTCCCGGCGGAGCAGCGCGACCGCCTCCTCCCCGGCGTCCTCGGGCAGCACCGGCCGCACCAGCCGCGCCGTCCAGTCGGCCGGGTCGAGCAGTCCGGCCTCGACGCCGACGTCCTCGCTCCACGCCGAGGGCTCGGCGTCGCCGGCGCCCCACACGCGGGCGCGCACGGTGCGCCGCTCCCGGCTGGCCAGCGGCGGCGCGCCCCACGGCAGCAGCACCGACTCGGCGGAGTCGACGCGACCGGAGCACCAGTCGCCGATCTCCACCTCGTAGGCGGCCTGCCGCCAGTCGGGCAGGTCGGTGCGGACCACCCAGGACAGCCGCGGCGTCGTCTCGCCGATGCCGAGGGCCTCGCGGACGTGCTCGACGGTGACGGGGGCGACGGTCACGTCGCTCATGCCCGCACCTCCAGCAAGGCATCGGCGAGGAACCGGACGGAGCGCTCGACGATCGCGTCGACCTCGTCGGAGCCGAGCCAGATGTGCCCGGCGCCCTCCACGGGGACCAGCTCCACCGGCGCACCGGCCGCGGTCAGTGCGGCGGCCAGCTGCTCGCTCTGCGCGCAGGGCACCAGCCAGTCCTCGGTGCCGTGGACGAGCAGGAACGGGGGGGCGTCCGCAGTGACGTGGGTGATCGGGCTGGCGTCCGCGAGGGCCGCGCCCTCGAGCCCGCGGGTCAGCTGGTCCTCCGGCGGCACCTGCAGCTCCGGGGGCAGCTTGACGGCCACCTCGGGCGGCGGTGTCGCGCGCGGCATGGTGGCCAGGTCCGCGGGGCCGTACCAGTCGACGACGACGTCGACCGCGCTCGACGGGCCGACGACCCCGTGCGCGCCCTCCAGGTCGGGGCGGTGCGCGGTGAGCCCCAGCAGCGCGGCGATGTGGCCGCCGGCCGACTCCCCCCAGACGCCGATCCGCTCGGTGGAGATCCCCAGCTCGCGGGCGTGCGCCCGCAGGTAGCGGACCGCCGCCTTGGCGTCGTGCAGCTGGGCCGGGAAGGGCGCCTCGAGCGCGTGGCGGTAGTCGATCGTGGCCACGGCGAGGCCGGCGTCGACGAGCGCCTCGAACACCTGGTCCGGCCGCAGCGTCTCCGGCAGGTGCCGCCGGTCGCCGAACATGAAACCGCCGCCGTGGATCCAGACCACCAGCGGCGCCGGGTGCTCGGTCGCGGGAACCCACAGGTCCAGCTGCAGCGGCCGGTACCCGAACGCGACGGCGTAGGTCACGCCGACGTGGTGCAGGGAGCCGTCCGGCCGGCGGGCGGGCTCGGTCGGCGGGAGGAAGCGGGTGGGTCCGGCCCACTCGGTCGTCTCGGCCGTCATCGGGCGTCCTCCAGGGTGCTCGTGTAGGTGTGCTCGCCGGGTCCGGCGGTGGCCGTGGTGCCGTCGGGCAGGACGACGTCGGCGGTGGTCCCGGCGGGGACGACGACGCGCAGGGACAGCGCGCCGCCGGAGATCTGCCAGGCCGACTCGATCCGGCCGTACGGCGACTCGTGCGCGGCCTCGGCGGAGGTGAGGCCGCCGCCCGGCCGCGGGCGGACGCGGAAGCGCCGGTAGGCGGGCTCGACCAGGTCGATCCCGGCCGTGTACCGGTGCAGGAACGAGACGACCGCGCCCTTCGAGTAGTGGTTGAGCGACTCGTGCGGGACGCCGTCGGCGTCCACCCCGTTCCAGTGCTCCCACACCGTGGTCGCGCCGCGGTCGACCATGGTCAGCCACGACGGCTCGGTGTCCTGGAGCAGCAGCTCGTAGGCGACGTCGAGATGGCCGGCGTCGGCGAGGACCGGCAGCAGGTACGGCGTGGCGAGGAACCCGGTGCCCACGTGGGTGTCCGCCTCCCGGACCAGCTCGACGAGCCGCTCGGCGACGGCGGGCCGCGACGCCTGCGGGACCAGGTCGAACGCCAGTGCCCGGACGTGGGCGCCCTGGGTGTCGCGCAGCAGCCGGCCGTCGGTCAGGTACTCCGCCTGCCAGGCCGCGCGGACGTCGTCGGCGAGCTCGCCGTACCGCGCGGCGTCGTCGTCCTGGCCGAGCAGGCGGGCGGTGCGCGCCATCAGCCCGGCGCTGTGCGCGAAGTAGGCGGTGGCCACGTCCCCCTCGTCCGCGGCGACGAACGCGGCGAAGTCGCCGACGACGCTGCCCGGCTCCAGCCACTCGCCCCAGTGGAAGCCGGTGTCCCACAGGTACCGCTCGTGCGCGGCCGGCTGCGGCCGGCGCGCCGCGCGCTCGGGGTGGCGCTGCTCGCGGGCCATCCGCTCGGTGCGCGCCAGCCAGGCCACCATCGTCGGCCACAGCTCCTCGAGCACCTGCACGTCGCCGTAGGCCCGGTACAGCTCCCACGGCACGATCACCGCCGCGTCGCCCCAGCCGGCCGAGCCGTTCAGCTGCGCGATCGGGCTGGTCCGGCCCTCGGCCCGCGCGGTGGGGCTGATGCCGGAGACCGTGCCGTCGGGCCACTGGTCGGCGGCGACGTCGCGCAGCCACTTGGTCGAGAAGCCGGCGACGTCGTAGAGGAACGCGGCGGTGGGCACGTAGAGCTGCCAGTCGCCGGTCCAGCCGGCCCGCTCCCGGTGCGGGCAGTCGGTGGGGATGTCGCAGGCGTTGTCGCGCAGGCTCCACACGGCGGCCTCGTGCAGGCGGGTCAGCCGGGCGTCGCTGCAGGAGAACCAGCCGGTGCGGCGCAGGTCGGTGTGCACGACGACCCCGCGGACGTCGTCCGGGGTCAGGTCGCGCGGGGAGCCCTCGACGCGCACGTACCGGAAGCCGTGCGTCGTCCGGCGCGGCTCGAACGCCTCGCCGGGGACCCCGGCGGAGACGACGACGTCGACCTGGCCGGCCGGCAGCGGCTCCGGGAGGAACGGCACCGCGGGGCGCAGGTGCTCGGTGGTGACGTCGCCGTCGGGGCCGAGCCACTCGCCGTGGGTGAGGGTGACCGTCGTGCCGGCCGGCCCGAGGTCGGCCAGCCGCACCCAGCCGTTGACGTTCTGCCCGAGGTCGACGACCTGGGCGCCGCTGGGCAGCCGGGTCACCGACACCGGCACGAGCTCCTCCACCCGGCGCACCGGCGGTGCCGGGGAGTCGACCAGCCCGGCGTAGCCGTGCCCGACGACGGCGACCGCGGCCCAGCCGGCGTCGTCGAACCCCGGGGCGTCCCAGCCGCGCGGCAGGCGGCGGAGGTCCCACCGCTCCCCCGCGACGAGGTCGGCGGCGACCACGTGCCCGGTCGCGCTGCGCCACCCCGGCCCGGTGCCGACCACCGTCGTCGAGCCGTCGTCGTGGGTCAGCTGCAGCTGCGCGAGGAACGCCAGCCGGTCGCCCCACTGGTCGGCGGCGCGGGTGATGCCGATCTGGCCGCGGAACCAGCCGTCGGCGAGCAGCACGGCCAGGGCGTTGCGGCCCGGGCGCACCTGCGCGGTGACGTCGTGGGTCTGCACCTGGAGGCGGGCGTCGTACTGGGTGAAGCCCGGCGTCAGCTCGGCGTCGCCGACCCGCGCGGTGCCGAGGAACGCCTCGTAGAGGCCCTGGGCGGTGGCGTGCAGCCGGGCGGCGGCCACCGGCCGGTCGACGTCGAACTCCAGGCGGAGCAGCGCCGCGGGCCGCTCGCCCGGCGCCCCGGCCGGCTGCTCCCCGGGCTCGATCCACTCGGCCCGCCAGTCCTCGGGCCACAGCAGCCCGGTCTCGAACCAGGCCGGGTCCGACACCGGGCTCTCGCCGAGGTCGGTGCGGACCTGCACCCGCCACTCCACCCGCTGCGCCGAGTCCAGCGGCGGGCCGGCGTAGGGCACCAGCAGGCTCTGCTCGCTGTCGACCCAGCCGGAGTCCCAGCCGTTGTCCGCGGTGACCCGGTGGGCGGTCTGGGCGCGGGCGCCGTCGGGCAGCCGCCAGGACAGCCGCGGGGCCGTCGTCCGGATGCCGAGCGCCTCGTCGAGGTGCTCGACCCGGAGGGAGTGCGGTGCGGTCACAGCGCCGGGACGCGCTCGGCGTGGTGGCAGGCGGTCGCGCTGTGTCCCATGGGCCCACTCCACGCCCCGGTCCGCTCCTCGCTCGTTCCTCGCTGCGATGCTCCCGGGGCTGTCGTCGGGCCGTCGCCCACCAGCCGCAGCGGCGGCCGCTGCTGCACGCAGAGCTCGGTGGACAGCGGGCAGCGTGGCACGAACGGGCACCCGGTCGGCGCGGCCTGCGCGGCGCCGGCGGTGCCGAAGCCGGCGGCCTCGCGGGCCGCGCGACGGGCGGCCTGCTCGGCCGGGCGCGGCACCGGCGCGGCCGCGGTCAGCGCGACCGTGTACGGGTGCCGCGGGGTCCGGGCCACCGCGTCGGCCGATCCGGTCTCCATCACCTGACCGCGGTACAGCACGACGGTGCGCTGGGAGAGGAACCGCACCACCCCGAGGTCGTGCGCGATGAACAGGAAGGCCAGTCCCCGCTGGTCGCGCAGGTCGGCGAGGAGGTTGAGCACCTGCGCCTGGGTCGAGAGGTCCAGCGCCGACACCGGCTCGTCCAGGACGACGACCTTCGGGTCGCACACCAGCGCCCGGGCGATCGCGATGCGCTGGCGCTGCCCGCCGGAGAACTGCGCCGGGTAGCGGTCGGCGGCGTCCGCGGGCAGGCCGACCGACTCCAGCCCCGCCCGCGTCCTGGCCAGCGCCTCGGCACCCGGGACGCCCATCAGCCGCAGCGGCTCCACCAGCGTCTGGCCGATGGTGCGGGCCGGGTTGAGCGAGGAGTAGGGGTCCTGGAACACCACCCGGAGATCGGCCACCTGCCGGCTGCGCTGCTTGAGCGACATCGAGGTGATGTCCCTCCCGTGCAGCCTCACCGTCCCCGCGGTCGGCGGCTGGAGGCCGAGGACGGCCTTGCCGATCGTCGACTTGCCCGAGCCGGACTCCCCGACCAGGCCGAGGGTCTCGCCCGGGGCGATGTCGAAGCTGACGCCGTCCACGGCCGGCGGGGCGTTGCGCGCCGTGCGCCCGCGGCCGTAGCGGACGACGAGGTCCCGGACCTCGAGCGCGGGAGCCGGCCGGACGGGCGGCGCGGCGGGAGCTGCGGCGGGGGCGGTCATCGGGACACTCCAGCGGTCGGGCTCGAGGCGGGCAGGGCGGACCGGGTGGGCACGGCGGGCACGGGGAGGGTCTCGCCGCCGACCGGCTCGGCCTCCCAGGTGGCGCGCGCCCGGGCCAGCTCCTCGGCTCGGATGCACAGCACCGACCCGGACCCGTGCGCGGGCAGCGCCGGGAAGCGCGCGGTGCACTCCTCCGCGGCGAACCGGCAGCGGCCGGCGAACCGGCAGCCGGTCGGCCACGAGCCGGGGGGCGGGACGGTGCCGGCGATCGACGCCAGCCGGGTGGGCACCGGCTCCCCGTCGGGCACGTGCGGGTTGGCCGCGAGCAGCGCCATCGTGTACGGGTGGGCGGCCTCGTCCAGCACGGAGGCGGCGGTGCCGGACTCGACGACCGCGCCGGCGTACATCACCGCGACGTCGTCGCAGATGTCGGCGACCACGCCCAGGTCGTGGCTGACGATCACGACCGACAGGCCGGTGTCGCGGACCAGCGCCCGCAGCAGGCTGAGGATCTCCGCCTGCACCGTGACGTCGAGCGCGGTGGTGGGCTCGTCGGCGATGAGCAGGTCCGGCTCGCCGGTCAGCGCCAGCGCGATGCAGACCCGCTGGGCCATGCCGCCGGACAGCTGGTGCGGATGGCTCTCGAGCACCCGCTCGGCGTCGACGATGCCGACGTCGCGCAGCAGGCCGGCGGCGATCCGGCGGGCCTCGCCCCGGCCGACGCCGCGGAACCGCCGGATCGGCCGGGTCAGCTGGTAGGCGATGGAGAACATCGGGTCCAGCGCCACCATGGGCTCCTGGGAGATCATCGCGATCTCCCGGCCGCGGATCGCGGTGAGCTCCTGCTCCGACAGCCCGGCCAGGTCCCGGCCCTGCCACAGGATCGAGCCGCCGGAGACCGAGACGCCGTCGGGCAGCAGACCCATCAGCGACCGGGCGGTCATCGTCTTCCCGCAGCCGGACTCGCCGACCAGGCCGAGCACGGTGCCGGGCCGCAGCGCGAACGAGATCCCGCTGACCAGCTGCGGGCCGTCGTCCACGGAGATGCTCAGGTCGCGGGCCTCCAGCACGTTCGCCGGATCGGCCGGGACGGCGGCCGCCGTCGTCCCCCGGACCGGCGTCGCTGGCCGCCTCGCCGGGGCCTCGACCCCGGCCGCCTTGCCGGCGATCGCGTCGGCCAGCTCGTTGGCCGCCACCACGGTCAGGGCCAGCACCAGGCCGGTCGGGACCAGCAGCCAGGGCGCGTCGTACACGTGCCCGGACGCGTCCTGGATCATGATCCCCCAGCTGGGCTGGGGTTCGGCCGGCCCGAAGCCGAGGAACGCCAGGCCGGACTGGATGAGGATCGCGATGCCGAACAGCTGGGCGGCCTGCACCGCGATGACGGTGGCCATCGCCGGCAGGACGTGGACGACGTTGACGCGCAGCGACCCCAGGCCGTTGACCCGCGCGGCGTCGACGTAGAGGCGCCGGCGCACGGACTGCGCGACGCCGAGCAGGATCCGGTAGACGGCGGCCGAGATCAGCACGCCGAGGATGGCCATGACCAGGTAGGTCTTCACGCCGACGACACCGATGACGGCCAGCAGGATGATCGTGCTCGGCAGGGCCAGCAGGATCTCCGTGCTGCGGCTGATCACCTGCTCGACCCGGCGGCCGCGCTCGGCGGCGATCAGCGCCAGCGGGATGCCGATGCCGAAGGCGACCAGCACGGTCACCGCGGAGGCCAGCAGCGGCTGGGCGCCGGCGGTGAAGATCCGGGAGAGCAGGTCGCGGCCCAGCGGGTCGGTGCCCAGCCAGTGCGCACCCGAGGGGAGCGCCAGCCGGTTGGCGAGGTCCTGCTCGTCCACGTCGTAGGGCCGCCACAGCGGGGCGGTGAAGGAGAGGACGACGACCAGCAGCAGCCACGCGGCGCTGAGCCAGCCGCCCGGCCGGCGCAGGGAGGCGGGCAGTCCCCGGCGGCGCTGGGCCGGCGGAACCGGCTCGGTCGAGACGTCGTCGGCGGCGTCGAGCGGGAGGACGCTCATGCGGTACGCACCTTCGGGTCCAGGGCCGCGACCACCAGGTCGAGCAGCAGGTTGGTGAGGACGACGACCACGGTCGCGACGATGACGACGCCGATCAGGGCCGGGAAGTCGTGCGCGGACACCGCGGCCTGGCTCGCCTGGCCGAGGCCGGGCAGCGCAAACAGGTTCTCGATGATGACCGAGCCGCCGAACAGGGCGATGAACTGGATGCCCAGCACGGAGACGACCGGCAGGCTCGCGAAGCGCAGGGCGTGCACGTAGCGGATCCGCCAGGCCGGCGTGCCCAGGGCGCGCAGGGTGCGGATGTGCTCCTGCCGCAACGCGTCCCGCATGCCCGCGTTGGCGGTGCGGGCGACGATCGCCGCCCCGCCGACGGTCAGGGTGAGGACCGGCAGCAGCAGGCTCTGGAACCAGCCGGCCGGGTCGTCGGCGAACCCGACGTACCCGGTGGCCGGCAGCAGTCCCGTCTGGATCGACAGGACGTAGACCAGCAGGATGCCCACCCAGAACGCCGGCAGGCTCAGCGCCACCCCGCTGCTGGAGGTGATGAACCGGCTGAACCGGCCGCCGCGGACGGCCGCGGTGACGCCGAGGACGACGCCCACGACGCCGGACAGGATCGTGGCGAACAGCGCGATGAACCCGGTGACCGGCAGACGGGCGGCCAGGTCGCCGGCGATGTCCCGGCTGTCGATGATCGAGGTGCCCAGGTCGCCGCGGACCAGGCCGCCCAGGTAGTCGGCGAACTGGGTGACCAGCGGGCGGTCCCAGCCGAGCTCGGCGTTCTTCGCCGCGATCTCGGCCGGGGTGGCCCCCGGCCCGAGCACGATCGCGCCGGGGCTGCCGTCCGTGGCGTGCACCAGCAGGAAGCTGATCAGCACGGCGGCGAGGACGGTGACCACCGCCAGGGCCAGCCGGCGTGCGACGTACGCGAGCATGTCGGTTCCTCGTCTCCGGGGGTGTCAGGAGACCGGGCCGGGGGGGGGGGGGGGGGGGGGGGGGGGGGGGGGGGGGGGGGGGGCGGGGGGGGGGGGGGGGGGGGGGGGGGGGGGGGGGGGGGGTGGGGTGCGCCCCCCCCCCGGCTCGGTCAGGGGAGGGTGCTCAGCTGGCGGAGGAGATGCTGGTCAGGTCCAGCCGCCCGCTGGTGCCGGCGAACGAGGGCTCGGCGATCTTGTCGGCGTTGTAGCCCAGGTACAGGAAGTCCTCGTAGACCGGGATGTACCAGCCCTGCTCGCTGATCGCGTGGTTGAGCTGGGTGAGCGCGGTCTCCTGCTCGGCGCCGGTCGAGCCGAGCGCGGCGCCCAGGTTGGACTCGATCGCCGGCTCGCTGGCCTTCTGCAGGTTCATGAACCCGCCGACCAGCACGCCCGCGGCGAAGCCGGCCGGGTTGCTGCCGATGGCGAAGGGGCCGAAGAGCAGCGGCTGGGTGGTCGCCGCGGCGAAGACCGCGTCGGTGGAGGTGGCGGTGACCCAGTTGACCGTCACGCCGATCTCCTGCCACTGCTGCTGGATGGCGATCTGGTCCTCGGTCGGCTGACCGAGCACCGTCAGGTCCATGGAGAACCCGTCCGGGTAGCCGGCGTCGGCGAGCAGCTGCTTGGCCTTGGCCGGGTCGTAGGCGAACTCCTCGTCGATCGCCGGGTCGAAGCCGGTGGCGCTCTCCGGGAACATCTGCGCGGTCGCCCGGGCACCCGGGTGCAGGTCGCTCACCAGCGACTCGCGGTCGATGGCGTAGGACAGCGCCTGCCGCACCTCGACCTTCGCGAACGCCGGGTTCGTGGTGCCGAGCTTGTCGACCACGGGCCAGCCGACGATCGTGCCGCCGCTCTTCACGATGTCGCGCTTGGACCCGACCAGGTCGATGGTGCTCGAGTCGAGCTGCAGGGCCACGTCGGCCTGACCGGAGACCACCGCGTTGGCCAGCGCCTGGTCGTCGGTGATGACCTTGAAGACGATGGTGTCGAAGGAGAACGCGTCGGCGTTCCACGCCTCGTCGTTCTTCTCCACCGTGTACGAGCTGCCGCGGGTGGTCCCCTGCTCCGCGAGCGTGTAGGGGCCGGACCCGTCCGGGGCGGTGGCGAGCGAGTCGGGGTCGGCGACCGCGTCGGCGCCGACGATCGTGCCGAGGTGGTCGACCAGGTTCTTGTCCGGTGAGGCCTGCGGGGCGGCCCAGGTGATGACCACGGTCCGCGGGTCCGGGGCGGCCACGTCGGTGATCTCGGTGCTGCCGCCGGCCGCGAAGGTGTTGTACGCGGCGAGATCGGGGTCGCTGCGGCGGTCGAGGTTGGCCTTGACCAGCGTCGAGTCCAGCGTCGACCCGTCGGTGAAGGTGACCCCGTCGGCGAGCGTGAGGGTGGTCTGCAGGTTGTCCGGGCTGGTGGTGAAGCCGGTCGCCAGGCTCGGGGTGATCGTGCCGTCGGCCGCGGTGACGAACAGCGAGTCGTACATGCTGCTGAAGAACTCGAACTGACGCTGGCCGTACAGCAGCGGGTCGTAGCCGTTGGGCGCGGCGTCGGCGTCGAAGGCGATCGTCACGGTGTCCGCGGCGCTCTGGCTGGCGCCCCCGCCGCCGGACCCGCCGCCGCAGGCCGCCAGCGAGGTGGTGGTGGCCGCGGCGAGCGCCACGGCGCCGAGACGGACGGCGGTCCGCCGGCCGGTGCCGCGGGGGGTCCGCGGCAGCGTGAATCGATTCATCGTGTCCTGGCTCCTCAGCCTCGTTCGCGCGAGGGGTCGTGGACGGCCGACCGGCGGCCGTGCGGGCGGCTGCGCCCGGCTGGTCGGCAACGATGCGGTGGGGGTCACAGCGCCGTCAGGCACAATGCCGCTCAATGGCAAACGAGTGTGGTCCGCGCCTCAACCGTTACGAACGGACGTCCTCCCGGTGACCGAAGCCCCTCCCCCTCCCCCGCCCCGCGTGCGCGGGCACCGCCCGCCCCAGGGCGACCCGGTCGTCGACCGGGCACTGTCGCTGCTGGCCGCGTTCGACGCCGGCCACCGGTCCCTCTCGCTCGGCGAGCTGAGCCGGCGCAGCGGCATCCCGACCAGCTCGGCGCTGCGGCTGGCGACCCGGCTGCAGGCCTGGGGCGCGCTCGAGCGGGGCGCCGACGGCCGGTTCACCATCGGCCTGCGGCTGTGGGAGGTGGCCTCCCTGGCCCCGCGCGGGCAGGGGCTCAAGCAGGTGGCGCTGCCGTTCATGGGCGACCTCGAGGAGGTGACCCGCCAGCACGTGCTGCTCGCCGTCCGGGACGGCGAGCAGGGGCTGCTGGTCGAGCGGCTCTCCGCGCACCTGGCGATGCAGGTGCTCTACCGGGTCGGCGGCCGGCTCCCGCTGCACTCCACCGGGGTGGGCCTGGTGCTGCTGGCCTTCGCCGACACGGCGGTGCAGGAGGAGTACCTGGCCCGGCCGCTGGTGCACGAGCCGGAGCGGGTGCCGGTGTCCCCGGCGGCCCTGCGCCGGAGCCTCGCCGACATCCGGCGGGACGGCGTGGCCACGCTGCGCCGTCGGGTCCCCCAGCCGCTGGTGACCGTGGCCGCGCCCGTCTTCGGCGCCGACGACCGGATCGCGGCGTCGCTGTCCGTGGTGGTGCCGCAGGAGCACGCCGAGCCCCGGCTGCTCGCCCCCGCCGTGCGCACCGCGGCCCGCTCGATCTCCCGCAGCCTGGGTGCCCGTCGCTCGATCGGGGCACCGGCGTGAAGGCGTGCCGCTCAATGGCAGGCCGCTGGGGCCGGTGACCGGCGTCACCGATGCTCGGACGGTCACCGCCGACCCGACCCGGGAGCACGCATGAGCTTCGAGTACCTGATCGACCCCGCGAAGGGCCCGCAGTGGAAGGGCGTGCTGCCCGGCAAGCCGCAGCCCTACGTGCTCAAGCGCGGCGAGGGCGAGCACTCGATGCTCTTCACCGACCTGTTCACCGTGCTGCTCTCCGGCGACGAGACCCAGGGCCAGTTCGGCGTCATCGTCAGCGAGTCGCCGGCCGGGGACGTCATCCCGACGCACTCGCACAACGAGACCCACGAGACGTTCTACGTGCTCGAGGGCAAGGTGCGGCTGTTCTTCGAGGACGCCGAGGGCACCAAGACCACCAAGCTGCTGACCGCGGGCGACTTCGGCTACGTCCCGGCGGGCTTCGCGCACGCGTACCAGATCGAGGAGGCCGCCCGGATGATGGGCGTCCTCTCCGGCGGGTTCGAGCGGTTCTTCCAGCACATGGGCACCGCGACCGACGCCGCCACCGCGCAGCAGCCGCCGTTCATCCCGGACTTCCCGCGGATGCAGGCCGCCGCCCAGCAGCACAACATGCAGTTCATGCCGGAGTACCGCTGGGACGACGCCCGCCGGGACTCCTGAGCCGCTCCCGTCCCGCCACCGCCGGGCGCGGTCCCTCGGGACCGCGCCCGGCTCCGTGAGGAGTCCGCCGTGCCCACCCCCGCCCTGCCCCTCCCGCCGCCCGCGCACGAGGCGCCGCTCCCGCGCCCGGTGCCCGGCCCCGGCGGCACCCGGGTGCTGACCGGCGTCCCGTACGCGGCGATCCCCGGGATCCGGCCGCTGGAGCTGGACCTGTACCTGCCGGCCGGCGACGGCCCGGCGCCGGTGGTCGTCTTCCTGCACGGCGGCGGCTGGCGGCTGGGCAGCCGCCGCTCGGCCGGCCCCGCCTTCCCCGGCCCGTCGCTGTTCCAGGAGGTCGCGCAGGCCGGCATCGCCGTGGCCAGCGTCGACTACCGCCTGTCCGGCGAGGCGGTGTGGCCGGCCCAGCTGTCCGACGCGAAGGCCGCCGTCCGCTGGTTGCGCGCCCGCGCCGGCGAGCTCGGCATCGACGCCGACCGGGTCGCCGCCTGGGGCGAGTCCGCGGGCGGCCACCTGGCCGCGCTGCTCGGGCTGGTCACCGACCCGGCGCTCGAGGGGGACGTCGGCGTGACCGGCCCGTCGTCCGCGGTCGCCGCCGTCGCGGCCTGGTACGCGCCCAGCGACGTCGCCGCGGTCGCCGCCGACACCGGCGCCGACCCGGCCGACGCGAGCACCCGCGAGGCCCAGCTGCTCGGCGCGCCCCCGGCCGCGGTGCCCGACCGCGCCGCGCAGGCCAGCCCGGTCACGCACGTCTCCCCCGCCGCGCCGCCGTTCCTGCTGCTGCACGGCACCGCCGACCGCTTCGTCCCCTGCGTGCAGAGCGAGCGGCTGGCCGCGGCGCTGCAGGACGCGGGCGCGCACGTCACGCTGTCCACCTCCCCCGGCGCGGACCACATGTGGCTCGGCGCCCCCGACGCCGCCCGGGACGCGCTCGACCGCACACTCGCGTTCCTGCGGAGCCACCTGACGAACGAGAGGAACCAGTCATGAGGATCGTGGGCATCCGCCGGGACGGCGGCCGGGTCGAGGTCGCGGCGCTCTCCGACGACGGCGCGCAGGTGACCGTGGTGGCGCCGTTGGAGGAGTTCTGGGCCGACACGGCCGGCTTCCTCTCCCGCGAGCCGGCCGGGGAGACGCTGGCCGTCGCCGACGTCGAGCGGGTGCCGCCGGTGCTGCCCGGCGCCCGCGTGGTCTGCATCGGGCTGAACTACCTCAAGCACGTCGCCGAGGGCTCCTTCGCCGGCCAGGACCTCCCGCCCTACCCGACGCTGTTCGCCCGGTGGACCGCCTCGCTGACCGTGGACGGCGCGCCGGTGCCGGTGCCCTCCGACGAGGACGGCCTGGACTGGGAGGGCGAGGTCGTCGCCTACGTGGGCTCGACCCTGGTCGACGCCACCCCGGACGAGGCGCTGGCCGCCGTCGTCGGCTACTCCACCTTCAACGACCTCACCTCGCGGCGGGCGCAGAAGCTCACCAGCCAGTGGATCCTGGGCAAGAACGGCGACAACTCCGGCCCGCTGGGCCCGCTGGTGCCGGCGGCCGAGGTCGGCGACCTGCGCGAGGGCCTGCGGGTGCAGACCCGGGTCAACGGTGAGACCGTGCAGGACGGCCGCACCGACGAGATGGTCTACACCGTCGGGGACACCCTCGCGCTGATCTCCCGGACGTTCACCCTGCGCCCGGGCGACCTGCTGGCCACCGGCACCCCGTCCGGCGTCGGCTACGCCCGCGACCCGCAGTGGCTGCTGCAGCCCGGCGACGTCGTCGAGGTCGAGGTCGAGCGACTGGGCGTGCTGCGCAACCCGATCGTCGGCAACGACACCCGGAAGGGCTGAGCCGTGTCCGGCGAGTTCCGCCAGTACCTGTTCCCGCACGACCACCCGCGGCTGGCCGAGGTCCGCGGCCTGGACCCCTACGCCTACCGCGAGCACGCCCGCACCCCCGGCACGTTCACCGGCGGCCTGGTCGAGGGCTGGACGCCGCTCTACCGCAACGAGTTCCGCGGCGTCACCGAGGACGGCACGCTGCGCGAGGGCCTGTACCCGCTGGAGCCCGCCCGGCCCGGCGAGGAGGCGCCGGTCGAAGCGATGGTCGCCGCCGCGAACGCCCTGCTCGCCGCCCTGTCCCCCGACGACCGGGCCCGGGCCTGCTTCGACGTCGACGCCGTCGAGTGGCAGACCTGGGCCAACCCGGAGTTCATGCAGTTCGACACCGGCCTGCGGCTGGAGTTCCAGCCGCAGCCGGTGCGGGAGGCCGCGCTGGCGCTGGTGGGGGCCTCCCTCTCGCCCGAGGGGGCGGCCGCGGTGCACGCGATGATGCTGGTCAACGGCTTCCTCGGCAACGTCGTCGACCTGCCCACCGTGCTCGGCGAGTGGAGCTACAACGTCGCCGTCTACGGCACGCCGGACCCGCGGGCGCCGTGGGGCTGGCAGCTCTACGGCCACCACTGCGCGGTCAACTGCCTGGTCGTCGAGGGCCGGATGGTGGTCTCGCCGGTGTTCCTCGGCGCCGAGCCCGACGAGATCGACGCCGGCCCGCACGCCGGCATCTCGGGCCTGTTCGCCGACCGGATCGACGCCGGGCTGGCCGTCATGGCCGCGCTGGACCCCGACCAGCGGGCCCGGGCGACGGTGTACGAGCAGATGGTCGACCCCGCCATGCCGCCCGGCCGGGTGCACCCCGGCGACGAGCGGCACCTGGCCGGCGCCTTCCAGGACAACCGGGTCATCCCGGTCGAGGGCGTGCCGGTCGCCGAGCTCTCCGCCGAGGCCCGGCAGCGGGTGCTCGACGTCGTCGCCACCTTCGTGCGGCTGCTGCCCGAGGGCCCGCGGGCGGCGCGGATGCGGGAGGTCGAGGCGCACCTCGACGAGACCTGGTTCTGCTGGATCGGCGGGCACGAGCCCGGCGACGTCTTCTACTACCGGGTCCAGTCGCCGGTGCTGATCGCCGAGCTCGACCACCACTGCGGGGTCTTCCTCGACTACGACACCCCGAAGACCTTCCACATCCACACCGTGCTGCGCACCCCGCACGGCAACGACTACGGCCGGGCCTGGGTGCGGCAGTGGCAGGAGCGCGCCGGCGGGAACTGACCCGCTGCCGTTCCGGTGTTCCGGTCAATGGCAGCGGCCTTCGGGAGGTGACCGCCGCCACCGATGCTGGACGAGCACCCCTCGAGATGCCGCCGGCCGGGGAGGTGCCTCCCTCCCGCTGCTCGTCCTCTGCAGCGCTGCCACGACAGGAGAACTGCGATGACCTCCGTGCCCGCCCGTGTCCCGGTGCTGGTGGCCGGTGGCGGCCCCAGCGGTCTGGCCGCCGCGATCGAGCTCGGCCGGCGCGGCGTCGAGGTCCTCGTCGTCGAGCCGCGCACCGCGCTCGACCCGCTGCGGCCGCGGGCCAAGACCACCAGCGTGCGCACCATGGAGCACCTGCGCCGCTGGGGCCTGGCCGACCGGCTCCGGGCCGCCGCTCCCCTGCCGGTCGACCACGCCCAGGACGTCGTCTTCTGCACCGGCCTGACCGGCTCGGAGATCACCCGCTTCCGCAACGCCTTCGGCCTGTGGACGGAGCCGCAGGAGATCGCGGCCGAGTCCGGCCAGCAGGCGCCGCAGTCGGTGGTCGAGGAGGTGCTGCGGGAGGCGGCCGGTGAGCAGCCCACGGTGACGCTGCTGGTCGGGTGGCGGGTGGAGACCGTCGTCGACGGCCCGGACGGCGTCCGGGCGGGGCTGCGCGGGCCGTCCGGGGAGATCGCCGACGTCCGGGCGGAGTACCTGCTCGGCGCGGACGGCGCCTCGGGCGTCACCCGCGCGGCCATCGGCGCCCGCTACGAGGGCTCCTCGGGCACGCTGCCCAACCTCTCGGTCACCTTCCGCTCCCGCGCCCTCGAGGAGCGCCCGCTGTGCGCGTTGGGCGTGCACTACTGGGTCATCGGCGCCGAGCGCGGTGGCCTGATGGGCCGGCTGGACCTCGACGGCACCTGGTGGGCGATCGTCCAGGGCGTCGACGCGCGGACCCAGGACGTCGACCCGGCCGCGCTGGTCCGGACCCTCGTCGGGGACGACGTCGACGTCGAGGTGCTGGCCACCGACCCGTGGTCGGCCCGGATGCTGCTGGTCGACCGCTACCGCGGCGAGCGGGTGTTTCTCGTCGGCGACGCCGCGCACCTCAACCCGCCGTGGGGCGGCCACGGGTTCAACACCTGCGTCGGCGACGCGGTGAACATCGCCTGGAAGCTGGCCGCCGTCCTGCAGGGGTGGGCGCCCGCCGAGCTGCTCGACAGCTACGAGGCCGAGCGCCGTCCCGTCGCCGAGCGGACCATCGCCGCCGCCGGCAGCCAGGAGGCGTTCCTCGCGCCGTCCTTCGCCGCCGGCGACCTGAACGACGACGGCCCCACCGGGCAGCAGCTGCGCGCCCGCCTCGCCGAGGCGCTGCAGGTCAAGGACCCGGAGTTCCACAGCCTCGGCCTGATGCTCGGCTACGACTACCCCGGCTCGCCGGTCGTCGTCCCCGACGGCTCCACGGTGCCGGCGCACGACGTGGTCACGTACACGCCCTCGGCGCACCCCGGTGCCCGGCTGCCGCACACCTGGCTGCCCGACGGCCGGTCGGTGTACGACCTGCTCGGCGACGGCCTCACCCTGCTGCGGCTCGACCCGCAGGCCGACCCCGCCCCGCTGGCGGCCGAGGCCGCGCGGGCCGGCGTCCCCCTGATCGTCGTCGACCTGGGCGCGCTGCCCCGGCTGCGCACCCTCCACCGCGCCGGGCTGGTCCTGGTGCGCCCCGACCAGCACGTCGCCTGGCGCGGCGACGCCGCTGCCGACCCCACCGCGATCCTCGGCCGGGTCACCGGCCGGGTCCCCACCCTCACGGAGGCCGCCCGATGACCGCCACGTTCCCCGACGGCTTCCTCTGGGGCGCGGCCACCGCCGCGCACCAGGTCGAGGGCGGAAACGTCAACAACGACCACTGGGAGGCCGAGCACGCGCCGCACTCCCCCTTCGCCGAGCCCAGCGGCGACGCCTGCGACTCCTGGTCCCGCTGGCGCGAGGACCTCGACCTCGTCGCCGGGGCGGGGCTGGACACCTACCGGTTCAGCCTCGAGTGGAGCCGGATCGAGCCGGCGGAGGGCGAGTTCTCCCGCGCCGCCCTGGACCACTACCGGCGCATCGTGGACGGCTGCCGCGAGCGCGGCCTGAAGCCGATCGTGACGCTGGTGCACTTCACGATGCCCCGCTGGCTGCTGCACGACGGCGGCTGGACCGGGCCCAAGGCCGGCGACCGGATCGCCCGCTTCGCGGAGTTCGCGCTGCCCGCGCTGCGCGACGCGGAGTACGTGGCCACGGTCAACGAGCCCAACCTCATGGCCGCCCAGCCGGTGATGGGCGCGATGGCGGCCCGCGGCGAGGAGATCAGGGGCCTGCCCCGCCCCGACCAGGGCGTCGCCGAGGCCCTGCTCGGGCTGCACGAGCGGGCCCGGGACGTGCTGCGGGCCGGGCCGGCCCCGGTCGGCATGACCCTCGTCGGCCGGGAGCACATCGCCGAGGAGGGCGGCGAGGAGCGGATGCGGGAGGAGCGCGCCGCCTTCGAGGACCAGTTCCTCGCCGCCGCGGCCGGTGACGACTTCGTCGGCCTGCAGGTCTACACCTGCGCCCGCTTCGGCCCCGACGGGCTCATCGCCCCGGCCCCGCAGCTGCAGACCCTCGCGCACGGCATGGAGCGGCGACCCGAGGCGCTGGGCGCGGCGGTGGCCCGGGCCGCCGAGGTGCTGCCCGGCGTGCCGCTGCTGGTCACCGAGAACGGCATCGCCACCGCCGACGACGAGGACCGGATCCGGTTCACCGGCGACGCGCTGCGCAGCCTGGCCGGGGCCATCGCGGCCGGCGCCGACGTCCGCGGCTACGTGCACTGGAGCCTGCTGGACAACTTCGAGTGGATGCTCGGCTACCGGCCGACCTTCGGCCTGGTCGCCGTCGACCGGCAGACCTTCGTCCGGACGCCCAAGCCCAGCCTGGCCTGGCTCGGCGCGGTCGCCCGCCGCAACGGGCTCTGAGCCCCCGGACGGGGCGGCGCCGTCCGCCCCGCCCCGCTCAGACCCCGGCGAGGCGGTGCCGCGCGCGGTACACGCGCGGCGGGACGCCGTGGGCGGCCCGGAACACCCGGCTGAAGTGCGCCGGGTCGGGGAAGCCGACCGCCACGGCGACGTCGCCGACGCCGAGGTGGTCCTGGCGGGGGTCGAGCAGCAGGTCGCGGGCCCGCGCCATCCGCTCGCCGCGGACGTAGGCGGCCACCGGGCCGATCTCGGCCGAGAACGCGGTGTAGAGACGGCGCCGCGAGACGCCGAGGACCGCCGCCACCAGCTCCGGCCCGAGCCCGGGGTCGTCCAGGTGCCGGGCGACCACCTCCCGGCCGCGGGCCACCAGGTCGGCGTCACCGGTCCCGACGCCGGCCCGGGACCGGGGGGTCTCCCGCACCGCGCGGTCGAACTCGCCGGCGAGCTCGCCGTCCGCGGCTCCGGCCAGCAGCCGGGCGGCGAGCCGCTCGGCCGCGGGACCGGCCATGACGGTGGCCGAGACCGCCGCGACCCGGTCCCGCGACACGGGGACCAGCTCCTGGGGCAGCAGGGCGATCAGGACCCCGAACGGCAGGTCGCTGCCCACCTCGTAGGGCGCGGAGGTGTCGTAGACCGCGACCTGGCCCGGCGCGAGCCGGCAGCGGCGCCCGTGCTGGCCGACCGACACGCTGCCGGCCAGGGCGACCGCCGCCTTGTAGTGGCCGGCCCCCGCACCGCCGGCGAGCTCCCCGGTGCGCACGCCGGCGTGCGCGGTCGCGTGCAGGCGGCACACCCGCACGTCGCCGGCGCGGCGCATCCGCATCCGGCCGTGGATGTTCGCCGCTGTGCTGCGCATCCGCAGCGGGACCAGCATCCGCGAGGCGGCCGCCGTCCACCGGGCGACCGTCTCGGGGCCGCCGGCCGGCCCGGACTCGTAGCGGTCCTCGGCGGGGGGAGGGGGCACGGGCCGTCCAGGGGTCAGGAGCGGGGGGACGCGGTGCCGTCGAGCCTAGGAGCTGGTGCGTCCCGGACGTGGACATCCGTGCACGGCTGCACGGATGTCCAAGTGCCCGTCCGGGTCGCTCCCTAGCGTCCGCGCCATGACCTCCTCCCCCTCCGTCGTCCGCGTGGCCGCCGTCCACGGTGCCGCTCCGTTCCTCGACCTCGACGCGGGCGTCGCCCGCGCGGCCGAGCTGATCGTCGAGGCGGGACGCAACGGCGCCCGGCTGGTCGCGTTCCCCGAGACCTACCTGCCCGGCTACCCGAGCTGGATCTGGTCGCACACGGCCAAGTACGCCGCGCCGCTGTTCGCCGAGCTGTTCGCCTCCTCCGTGGACCTCCCCGGCCGCGCGTCGGACACCCTCGCCGCCGCGGCGAAGGAGGCCGGCACGTGGGTGGTCATGGGCATGAACGAGCGCGACGGCGGAACGCTCTACAACACCCAGGCCTACTACTCCCCCGAGGGGCGCCTGGTGGCCCGGCACCGCAAGCTGGTGCCCACGAACGCCGAGCGGACCGTGTGGGGCCGCGGCGACGGCCGCGACGTCTTCGTCGTCGACACCGGCTTCGCGAAGGTCGGCGGGCTCATCTGCTTCGAGCACAGCATGGACCTCAACAAGTACGCCCTCGCCACGCTCGGCGAGCAGATCCACGTCGCCGCGTGGCCGGCCATCAGCGCCACCCACGCCGACCCCAACGCCGGCAACTTCGACCACTACTCGCAGACCCTCGCCGCAGCCCACGCCATCTGCGCCCAGACCTACGTGATCGTCGTCCAGGGCCGGCTGTCGGAGGAGATCGTCGACCGGCTCGGCGTGCCCGAGGGCCCCGACGCCCCCACCGTCGGCGGCGGGATGACCGGCTTCATGGGGCCCGACGGCCGCTGGCTCACCGAGCCGCACCGGCACGACGAGGCGGTCCTCTACGCCGACCTCGACCTCGGGGTCATCCCCTTCGCCCGGTTCTTCGCCGACTCGGCCGGCCACTACGCCCGTCCGGACGTCTTCCGCTTCGGTGTCGACCGCACCCCGCAGACCGTGCTCGGGACCCAGCGGGTCGCGCCGGTCCCCGTCACCGCCGTGGGCGGCGTCGAGCCGCGGGACGGCGAGCCGGAGGCGAGCTACCGGGTGCTCTCCGCCGTCACCGGCTGAGCCGCGGGGGGGGGGGGGGGGGGGGGGCGGGGGGGGGGGGGGGGGGGGGGGGGGGGGGGGGGGGGGGGGGGGGGCGGCGGGCCGGGGGCGGCG
>NZ_JBJGYQ010000037.1:0-25704 GCF_054050075.1 Geodermatophilus sp. SYSU D00965
GCCCCCACCCCCGCCCCCGCCCGGGGGGGGGGGCGCGGGGGTCCGACCCCGCCGGGCGGCGGGGGCGGGCGCGGGGCCGCGCCCCCCCCCCCCCCCCCCCCCCGGCGGGCCGATCTCAAGCGGTGGCTGCGGTCTCGGCGCGTTCGAGGACGAAGTCGTACTCCACCCGGCGGGTGCCGTCGCCCTGGTCGTGCGGGTCGAGGATCAGCTCGGGCTTGACCGCCTCGGCGACGTCGCTGTCGAGCCACTCGCCGCCACGGAAGTAGAGCTGGGTGGTGATGGCCCGGTGCCCCGGCGCGCCGACGATGAGGTGCAGGTGGGCGGGGCGCCACGGGTGCCAGCCGGCGGCCTCGATGAGCTTGCCGGTGGGGCCGTCGGTCGGGATCTGGTACGGCGCGGGCTGGATGGTGCGGATCTCGAACCGCCCGTCGGCGTCGGTGACGACGACCCCACGGAGGTTGCCCTCGGGCAGGTGCGGGGCGAAGCCGGAGTAGTAGCCGGCGTCGTCGGCCTGCCAGATGTCGACCTCGGCGCCGGGGATCGGGTTGCCGTCGAGGTCGCGGACCTGGCCGGCGAAGGCGAGCGGGGTGCCCTTCTCGTCCGCGCGCATCGGCAGGGTGGCCGGGGAGGGCAGCCGCTGAGCGCCGGGGAGGTAGTAGGGGCCCAGGATGGTGCCCTTCGTGCCCTGCTGGGTGGCCGCCTGGACCTCCTCGACGACGTGCTCGACGAAGACGTCGAGGAACAGCGGCCACTCGCCGCCCTCGCCGACCTCGATCATCCAGGCCTTGGCGGCCTGGAACTCCGGATAGGTGACCTCGTGGTCGCGGATGGCCTGGTGGACGCCGGCCAGGACGGCCTTGACGACGGTGCTCACCCGCTCCGGGGAGACGGTGGCGGCGTCCCCTCCGCGGTACTGCCCGGTGGTCCGGAACGACGCGGTGGCGCTGGCGCCGGAGCCGGCCGCAGTGGGGCTGGGCTGGGTGGTGGTCATGGGTCCTCCCTGCTCACCGTCGGTTCGCGAAGATGGAGACGTCGTCGTTGCCGATGAGGTCGGGCACGGTCCAGCCGTCGAGGTCGTACTCGGCCAGGCAGGCCTCGGCGAGGCCCTTCATCTTCTCGGTGGTGCCCATGGCCTCGGCGGTGAAGAGCAGCTCGGCGCGCACGCCCTCGTGGTTGCCGGAGTAGTTGCGCTCGTACAGCTCGTGCCGGCCGCCGAACTCGGTGCCCACGGCGTCCCACAACGCCTTCATCAGCTTGACCCGGTCCACCGCCTCGATCCCGTTGGAGCCGCGGACGTACCGGTCCAGGTAGGGCCGCACCTCGGGGGTCTTGAAGTCGATGGCGTGCGAGTTGAGGTAGATCAGCCCGCTGGACACGTCCTGCTGGATGATCTCCTTGACCCGCGGATAGCCCTGCATCATGAACATCCGATAGGTGAAGGCGTACTCGAGCTTGGGCAGCAGTGCGCCGTCCTTCCACTCGTCCGGGGTCCGGGCGAGGGCGTCGGAGAGCGCCCAGAAGACGTTGCGCCAGCCGATGACCTCCCCGACCCGGGTCTGCACGCCGCGGAAGTCCTTGGTGCCAGTGGCCTCGAGCGCCTTGAGCAGCAGGCCGGCGATGAAGTCGAGCTTGACCGCCAGCCGGGTGCAGCCGTGGAGGGCGAAGCGGGGCAGGAACCCCGATTGCGGGAAGAAGTCGTTGATCTTGTCGATGTCGCCGTAGACGAAGACGTTCTCCCACGGCACCAGGACCTTGTCGAAGATGAAGATCGTGTCGTTCTCGTCCAGCCGGCTCGACAGCGGGTAGTCGAAGGGGCTGCCCATGACCGCGGCCTGCTGGCTGTAGGAGGCGCGGCAGATCAGCTTCACGCCCGGCGCGTTCATCGGCACCGTGCAGATGAGCGCGAACTCCTTCTTCTTGATCGGGAGCCCGTAGTGGGCGATGAAGTTGTAGTTCGTGATCGCCGAGCCGGTGGCCACCACCTTCGCGCCGGAGACGACGAGGCCGGCGTCGGTCTCCTTCTCCACCTTCATGAAGACGTCGCCGACCTCGTCGGGCGGGAGGTTGCGGTCGACCGGCGGGTTGATGATGGCGTGGTTCCAGTACAGGACCTTCTCCTGCGACTCGCGGTACCAGCGCTTGGCGTTCTCCTGGTACGGGGCGTAGAAGTCGCTGTTGGCGCCGAGGGTGCCGAGGAAGCTGGCCTTGTAGTCCGGTGAGCGGCCCATCCAGCCGTAGGTCATCCGCGCCCAGGCGGCGATCGCGTCCCGGTCGGCCACCATGTCCTCCACCGAGTGCGGCGCACGGAAGAACGGGTGGGTGACCCCGCCGTTGCCGGTGTCGGTCGGCGCCGTCACGACGTCCCGCTGCGCGGGGTCGTGCAGCGCGTCGTAGAGACGGGCGGTCATCCGCACGGAGTTGCGGAAGGCCGGGTGCGTGGTCACGTCGCGCACCCGTTCGCCGTAGATCCAGACCTCGCGGTCGTCGCGGAGGCTCTCGACGTACTCGTCGCCGGTCATCGGTCGGCTGGCCGTGGGGGCGTCCGGGGCGGGAGGGACGGCGGCCGGGCGTTCCTGCTCGAGGGTCACGGGAGGGCCTCCTGCGTGGGGTCGGGGGAGCGGTGGACCTGCATGCGGAGCCGGTCAGGGCGCGGCGCGGGAGCGGTGTGGGCGCAGTGGGGTGAGGTTCGCGCCGGCGTCGAACCAGCCCAGCTCGGGGCTGTCCAGCGACGCAGCCCACTCGACGCCGGTGGCGGGCGCCGCCAGTTCGCGGAACCGGCCGCCGAAGAACAGCAGCGGGTCGGCGTCGGTGACGTCGAGGTCGACGACCTCGCCGATGACGATCAGGTGGTCACCGCCGTCATAGGTGCGCCACGGCCGGCAGGAGATCGTGGCCGCATTTCCGACCAGCACCGGCGCGGTCGGTCCCTCGGCCCAGTCCGGTTCGGGGTGCTGGGGGCGGCCGGCGAAGTGCCACGCGGTGTCCAGTTGCTCGGCGGTGAGCACGTTGACCGCGAACGGGGCGCCGTCGAGGTACCGGGATGCCCTCGAAGCGCGGGTCACCGTGACCTGGCACAGCGCCGGGTCGAGCGAGATGGCGGTGAACGCGTTCACCGTGGCGCCGTGCGGTACCCCGTCGTCCTTGGCGCAGGTCACCACGGTGACGCCGGTGGCGAACCGGCCGAAGACGTTGCGGAGGGCGCGGGATTCGAGCGGCATCCGCGCCTCCTCGTGTACGCCCGCACACGGTCCCCGCTGAGCGCGGCAGAGTGTGCGCTGGGTCACATGCGACCGTCAACCCCGAGGTGCGGGACGCGGGCCCCGACCTCGTCCGGCGCATCCCACGTCGATCCCTGTGAGGTGCCGGCTCACGACGAGAGTTCCGGAGAAGCCCACCCGCGCCGAGTCACGGCTGGGGGAGCACCTCGACCCACGCGCTGTCGAGGACCTCACGGAGGAGGGCGTCCGCGCGTTGCGCCGGTTCTCCGAGGCCGCCGCCTTCCGACCGTGCCGGCGGCCGGGGAACGAGCCGCAGGTCGACCGGACCGCTCGCCCATCCTCGCAGCCGGCGCACTCACACGATGAGCGGGAGCCGAGGGTCGGGGTGAGGGGATCGACCTGACGCCGCGCGCACCCAGGTCACGTCGTCGGCCAGGTCCGGTGGCCGCCCGGCGACGGTCCGGCGGGCCAGCACGTCGTCCAGGATCGCGGCGGTCATCGTGGTGCCCGCGGGCGTCGCCACGCTGGTGCGGTCCAGCGCGTCGGTCAGGTCGATGCCGTGGACCACTGCCTCCACGACCCGGGTGGGCACCCACTCGTCGAGGCGCATGAGGGCGAAGAAGCCCGAGCCGATGGTGTCCGGAGGATGCTGTCGGATGCCGTCGAGGCTGGCCGCGAACGTGGCACGTGTGCGCTCCACCAGGCCGGCGCGGTCCTGCTCGGCGGCGTGTTTGACCGCGTAGTCGTAGACGACCGGTGCCACCCGGCTGCGGTCGGCGATGAAGAAGCTGGCCCGGTCCCGGCCGGGCTGGCCCGTCTGGATGCTGTCGAGCAGGCCGAGGGTCAGACCGATCGAGATGTCGATGTGGGCCACCAGGTCGGCCACCCGCCAGCGCGCCAGGCCCTCACCCTCGGGGACGAGGTGGGTGGGTCGAGCCCAGTCCGCGTCGGTCAGGTCCTCGAGGACGGCGTTCACCGCGTCGAGTTCGCGGGCGAGGACGTCGATGTCGTCCTCGTGTCCATGGCCCATGGCATCCTCCGGGACCCGGCGGTTTCGTGGGCCGCACCGTGGACCGGCGCGGGACAACTGTCAAGGTCTCGATGCCGCAGCGCCGTCCAGCGCCGCTCGTCGCGTCAGGAACACCTGGCCGGGTCATGCGAACGGCCCTCCACAGCACCCCTGGCGCCGTTCGCCGTGGTTCGTGAGCAGCCTGCTCCTGCCGTGTCGACGACGCGCATTTCGTGCAGCGAAGTCGGTCGGATCGTGCAGGAAGCTGCTCTGTGGTCGGCCCCACACTCGGACGCCACATGTGATCCGAGCGACAGGAGAGCGCATCCGATGGCCGACGGCGATCGAACCAGGGACGAGTGAGTCCTTGCGGAAGCTGATCCCGTGCGCCGAGCGAGCTCTCGTCCTGCGGTCGCCCGTCACCCCACCGTGCTCGTGCAGCCGATCACCGGGTCATTGCGACTCGTCCGGAACTCGTGCTGGGGCGCAGTCCGTGACAGGTCCAGCCGTCCCTGACCCACCTCCACTGCCACCGCGCCTGGCGACGTCCATTCGTCTGGCGAGACTTGAAGGAGAAGCCGTGCACAGTCGCACCCCGCTCCCGAGGCGCCTCCGGGGCCTCGCACTCGCCTCGGCGGCCCTGCTCGCGCTGACCGCCTGCGGTGGCAGCCTCGGTGGGGGTGGCGACGGCGCGGACGGCAGTACCTTGGTCATCGGCTATGTGACGCCGCAGACCGGGGCCCTGGCCCCCTTCGGCGAGGCCGACGCGTTCGTCGTCGACCAGATGACCGACTACTTCGCGGACAACCCGGTGGAGCTCGGTGGCACGAGTTACGACGTGGAGATCGTCGTCAAGGACACGCAGTCCGACTCCCGGCGGGCCGGCGAGGTGGCTGGCGAGCTGATCAACGACGACGGTGCCGACCTGATCCTCGCCGCCTCCACCCCGGACACCGTCAACCCGGTCGCCGACCAGTGCGAGGCCAACGGCGTCCCGTGCATCACCACCGTTGCGCCGTGGCAGCCGTTCTTCTTCGGCCGCGGCGGCACCGAGGACGAGGCTTTCGACTGGACCTACCACTTCTTCTGGGGCCTGGAGGACGTCGAGGCCGTCTATCAGGACATGTGGGGCCAGGTCACCACGAACAAGCAGGTCGGAGCCCTCTGGCCGAACGACCCGGACGGCAACGCGTGGAGCGGTGACTTCCCGGGCGCGGTCGGCCCGAACGGCTACACGATCACCGACCCGGGCCTCTACGAGAACGGCACGCAGGACTTCTCGGCGCAGATCGCGGCCTTCCAGGGAGCCGGCGCACAGATCCTGGCCGGCGTCCCGATCCCGCCGGACTTCGCGACCTTCTGGCAGCAGGCCCAGCAGCAGGGCTTCCGGCCGGTCATCGCCACGGTCGCCAAGGCGATCCTCTTCCCCTCCGCGGTCGAGGCGATCGGCCCGTCGGCCGACGGCCTGAGCACGGAGGTCTGGTGGAGCCCGCAGCACCCCTTCACCAGCTCGCTGACCGACCAGAACGCCCAGGCGCTGGCCGATGCCTACGAGCAGGAGACGGGGCAGCAGTGGACGCAGCCGATCGGCTTCGTGCACGCCCTCTTCGAGGTGGCCGTGGCCGCCCTCGAAGGGGCCGGCAGCGCCGAGCCGCAGGCCATCGCCGATGCGCTCTCGCAGCTGCAGGTCTCCACGATCGTCGGCGACCTGGACTGGACGGCGGGCCCGGTGCCGAACGTGGCCAAGACCCCGCTGGTCGGCGGCCAGTGGCGGGCCACCAACGGCGGCGCCCATCCCTTCGACCTGGTCATCGTGAGCAACAGCGAGGCCTCCGAGATCCCCACGGCCGGCACCGTGGAACCGCTCGGCTGATGAGCACACCACTCCTGGAGGTCGCCGGGGTCGGGAAGCGGTTCGGCCGCCTGACCGTCCTCGACGACGTCTCCTTCTCCATCGCGCCGGGCGAGGCCTTCGGCATCGTCGGGCCGAACGGCGCGGGCAAGTCGACCTTGCTCAACGTCGTCAACGGCGTCCTCCGGCCCGACGCCGGGTCGGTGCGCTTCGACGGCGCCGAGGTCACTCGGACCGGTGCGGCGGCGCGCTGCCGCGCCGGCATCGGGCGCAGCTACCAGATCCCACGGCCCTTCGGCGGGATGACGGTGTTCGAGAACGCCCTGGTGGCCGCCTCCTTCGGCGGCGGCCACAGGGGACGGGCCGCTGTCGACGGCGCCTACCACGCGCTGGAGACGGCCGGGTTGGCCGGCGCGGCAGACACCCCGGCCGGATCGCTGCGGCTGCTCGACCGGAAGCGGCTGGAGTTGGCGCGTGCGCTGGCCACCGAACCCCGGTTGGTGCTGCTCGACGAGATCGCCGGCGGGCTCAGCGAGGCCGAGGTGCCGGCCCTGGTGGAGACGGTGCGCGACCTCGGTCGCGCGGGCGTGGCGGTGGTCTGGATCGAGCACGTCGTCCACGCGCTGGTCGCCGTCGTCACTCGGCTGATGTGCCTGACCTACGGGCGGGTGCTCGCGGTCGGGGATCCGCACCAGGTGCTGGCCGATCCGCAGGTGGTCGAGGTCTACCTGGGCTCGACGATCGCCGGCGACGACCCGGTGGTGGAGGAGGCATGAGCGGCGCGCCGCTGCTCGAGGTCGACGACGTCACCGTCACCTACGGCGACGTGCCCGCGCTGCGGGGCCTGACCGTCCGGGTTGCCGAAGGGGAGACGCTGGCGGTCATCGGCGCCAACGGGGCCGGGAAGTCGACGCTGCTGAAGACCGTCGCCGGCCTGCTCCGGCCTGCCTCCGGCGCCGTCCGCCTGGACGGCGACTCGCTCGCCGGCGTCGGCGCACACCTGCGCGTGGGTCGGGGGATCGCGCTGTGCCCGGAGGGTCGACGGCTGTTCCCCAGCCTGTCGGTGCAGGAGAACCTGCAGGTCGGAGCGCACGTGCGGCGAAAGGGGCCCTGGAACCTGGCTCGGGTGTACGAGCTGTTCCCGCTGGTCGCCGACCGGCGGGCCCGGCCGGCGGCGAACCTCTCCGGCGGTGAACAGCAGGCCGTCGCCATCGGCCGCGCGCTCATGTCCAACCCGCGGCTGCTCCTGCTCGACGAGGTCTCCCTGGGCCTGGCCCCTGTGGTGGTGCGGCAGCTGTACGCGGCGCTGCCGCGCATCACCGAGCAGGGGACCACCGTGCTCGTGGTCGAGCAGGACGTGCACCAGGCGATGGCCGTGGCCGACCGCGTGCAGTGCCTCCTGGAGGGCCGCACCGCCCTGGAGGCGGCGGCCTCCGAGGTCGACCCGGCCCAGCTGACCGCGGCCTACTTCGGGGTGCGGGAGCGATGAGCTGGGTGAACGCCGTCGTGCAGGGGATCCTGCTCGGCGGGCTGTACGCACTGGTGGCCGCCGGGCTGTCCTTGATGTTCGGGGTGATGCGGATCGTCAACCTCGCGCACGGAGTGCTCGCGATCGGTGCCGCCTACCTGGCGCTGCTGCTCGGCGACCTCCTCGGCTGGCACCCGTTCCTCACCCTGCTGCTGGTCGTGCCGGTGATGGCGGCCCTCGGCTACGTGCTGCAGCGGGGTCTGCTCGACCGGGCGCTGCGCGGCGGGGAGCTGGCCCCCCTGCTGGTCACGTTCGGGCTCGCGGTGGTGCTGCAGAACCTGCTGCTGGAGGGATTCTCGGCCGACACCCAGCGGCTCGCCGTGGGCGGACTGGCCACCGCCAGCATCCGGATCTCCGACGGCCTGTCGATCGGGTGGTTCCCGCTGCTCGCCGCGGTGGTGGGCGTGCTCATCATCGCCGGGCTGGGCCAGTTCCTCGCCCGCACACGCACCGGCCGGGCGATGCGGGCCACCAGTGACGACCAGGAGGCAGCCCCGCTGATGGGCATCGACAACCGCCGGCTCTACGCCGTTGCCACGGCCATCGCGCTCGGCACAGTTGCGGTGGCCGGGGTCTTCCTCGGCGCCCGGACCACGTTCGACCCCGGCGCCGGGGCGACCACGCTGATCTTCGCGTTCGAGGCCGTGATCATCGGCGGGCTCGGCTCGCTGTGGGGGACCCTGCTCGGCGGGGTCGTGCTCGGCGTCGCGCAGAACCTGGGCGCGGCGGTCGATCCCGCCTACGGCGTGCTGGCCGGGCACCTGGTCTTCCTGGCCGTCCTCGCCGTCCGGCCCCGTGGCCTGCTGCCCGCGGCGGTGACCCGGTGACGCAGTTGCGGCCGGAAGCGCGCGGCGCGGACGCCGGCACCGCGGGCCGCGACGGGAGGGTGCGGGTCCGGCGCAGCGGCCCCGCGGCATGGATCGGCGGGGGCGTCCTGCTCGTCGCCGTCGCCGTCCTCGCCTACCTGCCCTATCTCGCCTCGCGCGGCACCCAGATCGACCTCGTGGGCCTGTTCTCCCTCGTGGTCCTCGGCACCATGTGGAACCTGCTGGCCGGCTACGGCGGGATGGTGTCCATCGGCCAGCAGGCGTGGATCGGCCTCGGCGGCTACGGCCTGGTCTACCTGGCGCAGAACCTCGGGGTGAACCCCTTCCTCGCCATCCCGCTGGCCGCCCTGGTCTGTGGGCTGCTGGCCTGGCCGACGTCGTACCTCGCCTTCCGGCTCTCCGGCGGCTACTTCGCCATCGGGACCTGGGTGATCGCCGAGGTCGTCCGGCTGGTGGTCACCCAGATCGACGCCGTCGGCGCCGGATCGGGCGCCTCGCTGAGTGCGTTCAGCGGCATCGAGCCGGTCTACCGGATCGCCTTCGTGTACTGGGTCGCCTTGGGCGTCGCGGTCGCCGTCGTTCTGGGCGTGTACCTGCTGATGCGGTCGCGGCTGGGGCTGGCGCTGACCGCGATCCGCGACGAGCCGACCGCGGCGGGGTCGTCGGGCGTGGCGGTGACCCGGGCCAAGCGGCTGGTGTTCGTGCTCGCCGCCGTGGGCTGCGGGCTGGCCGGCGCGGTGATCGTGGCGAACACCCTGCGGGTGCAGCCGGGTTCGATCTTCAGCGTCGACTACTCCGCCACGATGATCTTCATCGTGGTCATCGGGGGGCTCGGCACGATCGAGGGGCCGATCCTCGGCGCGGTCGTCTACTACCTGCTCCAGGACACTCTCGCCGACCTCGGCAACTGGTACCTGGTCATCGTCGGGGCGGTCGCGATCGCGGTCACTCTGCTGGCGCCGCGGGGGCTGTGGGGCCTGACGCGCGGGCGGCTGGCGGTCTTCCCGACCGGCTACCGGGTGGGCCGGCGCACCTGAACACCCTCGCCCGCCGCAGCCCTGTACCTGACCCGATAGGAGGACACGGACGCGGCTCTCGGCGCAGCGGACAGGGGATCCGCAGGAGGACGATGCATAAGCTGTGTGGTGCACCACACGCTGAGCGCCTCCCCGGTCGTCCAGAGGAACGGTCTGTGTCGAGTGAACTAGGGCTCCTGCACACCAACGGCATCCTCCGGCAGCCGTGGGTGATGCCCGAGCGGACCAGCGCGGGCCTGGGGTGGGACAAGCAGTACCTGTCGGTGCAGTGCGAACGGCCGTACCGCGAGTCCTTCGCGGCCGCCGGTACGCACCTCGTGATTCTGCACCTGGACGGGCCGGTGACGGTCCGGCGTGGCCAGGGCAGGGCGAGCCGCTCCCGGACGGTGCCGGCCGGGGGACTGTTCATCCAGCCGGCGGGGCGGGATCTCACCGTCGAACTCGGCGGTCCTCTCCGCACGGTGCACCTCTACCTCAGCGACGAGGTGCTCCAGGACGCTGCCGACGGAGGCCGGCCGGTCGAGCTGGCGGAGGAGCTCGGCACGAGCGATCGACTGCTGGAGCAGCTCGTGTTGTCGATGGACGAGACGCTGCGCGGGTGGGAGCCCGCCGCGCGGACGTACGTCGAGCAGCTGGGCAGCATGGTCGCCGCCCAGTTGGTGCGCCGACACGGAGTCCGCGGGTCCTCGGCGGACGCCGCGGACGACCGGCCGGCCGGCGGGCTCGGGGATCGTCAGTTCGCGGCGGTGCGGGCGGCGATGGAGGATCGGCTGGCCGAGCCGGTCTCGCTGGCCGAGCTGGCCTCGATCGCGGGGCTGAGCGTCAGCCAGTTCAGCCGGCAGTTCAAGGCGCGGACCGGCCTCGCGCCGCACCGGTTCCTCCTGGGCCTGCGCGTCGACCATGCGTGCCGGCTGCTGCGCACCGACACCGCGCCCATCGCCGACATCGCCGTTCGGTGCGGCTTCTCGCACCAGGAGCACCTCACCCGGGTCATGCGCGCACATCTGGACACCACCCCCGGTGCCGTGCGCCGCGGGTCCTGAGCCCTTCGTTCTCGGCGCGTCGACGACGCGCCTTTCGTGCAGCGAAGTCGGCCGGATCGTGCAGGAAGCCCCTCTCCGGTCGGCTCCACACTCGTCGACGAGATGTGACCCGAGCGACAAGGAGAGGGCATCCGATGCCAGACCTCGACACCGACGTCCTCGTCGTCGGCAGCGGGCCGGCCGGTTCGTCGGCCGCACTCGCGCTGGCCACCTACGGCGTGCAGACGACCGTGATCACCAAGTACGGGCGGCTCGCGGACACTCCCCGTGCGCACATCACCAACCAGCGCACGATGGAGGCCCTCCGCGACCTCGGCGTCGAGGAGGAGGTGATGGCAGAGGCCGTACCTCAGGAGTTGATGGGCAACCTCGTCTACTGCACCTCGATCGCCGGCGAGGAACTGGGCCGGCTGCACGCCTGGGGCACCCGGCCCGACCGGCTGGCCGACTACACCGCCGCCAGCCCGTCGCGGATCTGCGACATGCCGCAGGACCTGATGGAGCCGGTGCTGCTGCACAACGCCCAGTCCCGCGGGGCGAAGGTGCGCTTCGACACCGAGTACCTCTCGCTGCAGCAGGACGACGACGGCGTCACCGTGCACGTGCGCGACCGGCTGCGCGGCGACGAGTACGACATCCGCGCCCGGTACGTCATCGGCGCTGACGGGGGTCGCAGCCAGGTCGCCGAGGAGATCGGTCTACCCCTGCAGGGGCAGATGGGCGTCGGCGGCAGCATCAACATCGTCTTCGAGGCAGACCTCTCCCACCTCGTCGCCGACCGGCCCTCGGTCCTCTACTGGGTGCTGCAGCCGGGCGCCGACGTCGGCGGTATCGGCGCCGGCCTGGTGCGCATGGTCCGGCCCTGGCACAAGTGGCTGATCGTCTGGGGCTACGACATCAACGGCCCCGCGCCGGACCTCACCGAGGAGTACGCGCTCTCCATCGTCCGCAAGCTCGTCGGGGACGACTCCGTCAAGGTGACCATCAGCTCCAGCTCGGCGTGGACGGTCAACCACATGTCCGCCGAGCGCTACTCCGTCGGCCGGGTCTTCTGCGCCGGTGACGCCGTCCACCGGCACCCGCCGTCGAACGGCCTGGGCTCCAACACCTCGATCCAGGACTCCTACAACCTGGCGTGGAAGCTGGCGATGGTGCTCAAGGGCCAGGCCGGGCCGGGGCTGCTGGACACCTACTCGGCCGAGCGCGCACCGGTGGGCAAGCAGATCGTGGACCGGGCCAACCAGAGCATCGCCGACACCAGCCGGCTCTTCGATGCGCTCGGGTTGCTCGACACCAGCGACCCCGACGTGATGGTGGCGCACATGGCTGCGCGCAAGCAGGCGACGCCGGAGGCGGAGAAGCAGCGGGCGGGCCTGCGCGAGGCGATCGCGTTCAAGGACTACGAGTTCAACTGCCACGGCGTGGAGATGGACCAGCGCTACGAGTCCTCCGCGGTGGTGCCTGACGACACCCCTCCGGAGCAGCCGGCCCGTGACCCCCAGCTGTACTCGCACACGACGTCGCGCCCGGGCGCCAAGCTCCCGCACGCCTGGCTGACCACCGACCACCGACGCCAGGTCTCCACCCTCGACCTCGGCGGTCACGGCCGGTTCACCGTCTTCACCGGCATCGGCGGGGACAGCTGGGTGCGCGCCGCGGCCGTCGTGGGGGAGCGGCTGGGAGTGGACGTGGGCGCCGTCGTCATCGGCCCCGGCCAGGAGTACGACGACCTGTACGGCGACTGGGCGCGGGTCCGCGGCATCGACGACGGAGGGGTCCTGCTGGCTCGCCCGGACAACTACGTGGCCTTCCGTTCCGCCGGCGCTGCGTCCGACGCCGAGGCCGAGGCGGCGCTGGAAGCCAGCCTGCGCACCGTGCTCGACCGTGCCGAGGAGGGGCGGGCGTGAGCGACCGGCAGCTGTTCACCGAGGAGGGCTCGGCCGAGGTCGTGGCCGCCAGCTTCGCGAACACCCCCGATCCGCGGCTGAAGCGGGTGCTGACCTCGCTGGTGGGTCACCTGCACGCGTTCGTCAAGGACGTGGAGCTGACCGAGGAGGAGTGGGGGTTCGCGATCGACTTCCTCACCCGCACCGGGCACATGAGCAACGAGGTGCGGCAGGAGTTCATCCTGCTCTCCGACGTGCTGGGCGTCTCGATGCTGGTGGAGACGATCAACCACCGCACCGGCGGCACTTCGACCGAGTCCACGGTGCTGGGCCCGTTCCACATGGTCGAGTCGCCGAAGCGGGAGCTCGGTGAGGACATCAACCTCGACCGCAAGGGCACCCCGTGCCTGGTGTCGGGGCGGGTCACCGGTCCGGACGGCGAGCCGCTGGCCGGTGCCTCGGTGGACGTGTGGCAGACCAACGAGGACGGCTTCTACGACGTCCAGCAGCCCGGCATCCAGCCGCCGGGCAACCTGCGCGGGCTGTTCGCCACCGACGCGCAGGGCCGGTTCTGGTTCCGCTCGGTGGTGCCGCGGTACTACCCGATCCCCGACGACGGCCCGGTCGGGCAACTGCTGGCCGCCACCGGCCGGCACCCCAACCGCCCGGCGCACCTGCACTTCATCGTCGCCGCGGACGGCTACCGGCCGGTCACCACGCACGTGTTCGTCGCCGACAGCCCGTATCTGGACTCCGACGCGGTGTTCGGGGTCAAGGAGAGCCTGATCCGCGAGGTGGGCGAGGTGGACGACCCGGCCCGGGCCGCCGAGGTCGGGCTGGCCAACCCGTTCCGGACGCTGACGTTCGACCTGACCCTGCTGCGGGCGGGCGACGCCCCGCCGGCGGCCTCACCGGCCGACGTGCAGCCGACCGTGGTGCGCGGAGCGCCGTCGTGATCGCCCCGTTCACCTACTCCGCGCTGCCGATGCGGGTGGTGTTCGGCGCCGGGTCGCTGGCCAAGCTCCCGGAAGAGGTCACCGCGCTGGGCCTGACCCGGGTGCTGGTGCTGTGCTCCCCGGAGCAGGAGGACACCGGCAAGCAGGTCGCCGGCGCCCTGGGCGACCGCGCCGCCGGCGTGCTGCCCGAGGCCCGGATGCACGTGCCGATCGAGGTGGCCACCCGCGCCCGGGACCTCGCCCGCGAGCTGGGCGCCGACGGCTGCGTGGCCGTCGGCGGCGGCTCGGCGGTCGGGCTGGGCAAGGCCATCGCGCTCGAGCACGGCCTGCCGGTGATCGCGGTGCCGACGACCTACGCCGGCTCGGAGATGACCCCGGTGTGGGGGCTGACCGAGGCCGGCGCCAAGCGCACCGGCCGCGATCTGCGGGTGCTGCCGCGCAGCGTGGTCTACGACGCCGAGCTCACCCTCACCCTGCCGGCGGGACTGTCGGCCACCAGCGGGTTGAACGCGATCGCCCACGCCGTGGAGGGCCTCTACGCGCCCGACGCGACGCCGATCGTGTCGCTGATGGCCGAGGAGGGCGCCCGCGCCCTGGCCGCCGCGCTGCCGGCGGTGGTGGCCGACGGATCCGACCTCGACGCCCGCGGTGAGGCGCAGTACGGGGCCTGGCTGTGCGGTGCGGTGCTGGCCGCCACGACCATGTCGCTGCACCACAAGCTGTGCCACACCCTCGGCGGCACGCTGGACCTGCCGCACGCGCAGACCCACACCGTCGTCCTGCCGCACGCGCTGGCGTACAACCAGCCCGCCACGCCGCAGGCGGTCGCCGCGCTGTCCCGGGCGCTGGGCGGCGTGCCGGACCCGGCGCGGGAGCTGTGGGAGCTGGCCGGCCGGCTGGGCGCCCCCCGCTCGTTGGCCGAGCTCGGCATGCAGGAACAGGACATCGGCCGCATCGCCGAGCTCGCCGTCGCCGGGGGGGCCGGGTCGAGCTATCGCAACCCCCGGCCGGTCACCCGCGACGGCGTCGAGGCCCTGCTCCGCGCCGCCTGGGCGGGAGAACCGCCGCCCGCCCTGCGGCGCTAGCGCGCCGACCGGGCGCCGGCCCGGCCTGCCCCGGGGACCGGTGCCTCCCCGCGGGCGTCGGGTCGTCCCCGGTCCGTCTCAGCGTCTCGCCGGCTCCAGCGAGACCCACCCTCAGCTCCAGGAGGTCAGTCATGCAGGTCGGGTTCGCCGGTCTGGGCCGGATGGGGCGCCCCATGGCGCGCCACCTGGCACTCGCCGGTCACCGGGTCGTCGGGTACGACCCCGCGCTCTCCACCGGGGCCGTGCCGCCCGAGCTGGCGGACGCCGGCGTCGAGGTGGTCGAGGACGCCTCTCGGCTCGCCGGGACCGAGGTGTCGGTGAGCATGCTGCCGGACGCCGCGACCACCGAGAGCCTGCTGTTCGGCGAGCGCGGGATCGTGGCGCACGGCGGCCCCTCCCACGTGCACGTGGTGATGGGGACCGTCGGCGCCGCGCCGGTCCGCGCACTCGCGGAGAAGGCGCACGCGACCGGCGTCGTCCTCGCCGACGCCCCGGTGTCCGGCAGCGTCAGCATGGCCGAGGACGCCACCCTCACCGCGATGGTCGGCGCGGAGCCGGAGGTGTTCGCCGCCGTACGACCCCTGCTCGCCGCGATGACCCGGGCCCAGTTCCACACCGGGCCGGTGGGTTCCGGATCGGCCGCCAAGCTCGCGGTGAACCTCGCGCTGGCGTCGCTGAACCAGGCCGTGGCGGAGGCGCTGGTGGTCGCGCGCGCCGACGGGCTCGACCCCGAGGTGTTCTACGACGTCCTCCAGGCCAGTGCCGTGGCGGCGCCCTACGTCTCCTACAAGCGCGAGACGTTCCTGAGGCCGGAGAGTGCCGGCGTGGCCTTCCCGGTCTCCCTGCTGCACAAGGACGTCGGACTGGGCCTGGAGCTCGCCCGCGAGCACCACCTGGACCTCCCGGTCGCGACCACGGTCGGTCGCGTCCTCGACGACGCGCGGCGAGCCGGCCTGTCCGACCGGGACATGGCCGAGGTCCTGCGACTTCTCCGGAACGACAACCCGATGGAGGAACGATGACCCTGTCCGACACGCTCTCCACCAGCCAGATCGAGGACCTCGAGGACCGTCGCTACGCGGCGATGGTCGACGCCGACCTCGACGCCCTGGACGAGCTGCTCAGCGACGACGTCCGCTACGCCCACTCCAACGCGACGGTCGACAGCAAGGCCGACTACCTGGAGATGCTGCGCACCGGGACGCTCGTCTACCACAGCCTCGAGCACACCACCGAGGCCGTCGTGAGCCGACCCGGTGTGGTGGTCGTCGGTGGCACGATGTCCGGCTCGATCCACATGAACGGGGTCGCCAAGACGCTCAACAGCCGGGTCGCCGCGGTGTGGGTCGCCGAGGGGGACCGGTGGCGCCTGCTGGCGTTCCAGCCCACCGCGATCCCGGCCTGACCCGTCGTCCCGGCTGCACGGACAGCCCCGGACCACCCGAACTCGAGAGGAAGTCGTGGACATGAGCGGTCGGCTCGCTGGTCGCGTCGCATTCATCACCGGCGCCGCACGGGGGCAGGGCAGGGCACACGCCGTCGCGATGGCCCGTGAGGGTGCCGACGTCGTGTGCCTGGACGTCCCGGACGCCCTGGAGACGCTGCCCTACGCCCCCGGGACGGCGGAGGACCTCAAGGAGACGGTCGCCGCCGTCGAGGCCCTGGACCGCCGGGCCATCGCCGTGCAGGGGGACGTGCGCCGGCAGGAGGATCTCGATGCCGCCGTCGAGCGGGCCGTCAGCGAGCTGGGCCGGCTGGACGTCGTCGTCGCCAACGCCGGCATCTGGGCCCTCACGCCGGCGTGGGAGATCACCGAGCAGCAGTGGGCCGAGATGGTCGACGTCGTCCTCTCGGGTCCGTGGCGGACGGTGAAGGCGGCCGCACCGCACCTGCTGGCGCAGGGCAGCGGGTCGGTGATCCTCACGTCGTCGGTCAACGGACTCGAGGCCGGCCCCGGCTTCGCGCACTACACGGCCGCCAAGCACGGGGTCATCGGGTTGATGAAGAGCCTCGCCGTGGAGATGGCGCCGTACGGCGTGCGGTGCAACGCCATCTGTCCCGGCTTCGTCGACACGAAGATGAACGACTGGCAGGGGTCCTACGACATGATGGCCGGCCACACCGGCGGCACCGCGGAGGACCGCGCGGAGAGCGCCCGCAACTGGCACGCGCTGGCCGGACTGGGCATGTTGAGCCCGGAGACGATCAGCCGAGCTGTGGTGTTCCTGGCCTCGGACGACGCGGCCGACATCACCGGTGTGGCACTGCCCGTCGACGGCGGCCACATGGTCCTGCCGAGTTTCAACACCTCCCCGGTCCGCGAGCCGCTGTCCTGGGCGCCTCCCCGCTGACCCCGCAGCTGGGACGGGCGCGGTCAAGCCGCGCCCGTCCCGGTCGCCGGCCTCGCCGGGGACACCGTCGACCGTCCGGGAGGAGGCCGGGCGTCAACGCCGGACGGGTTCCCGGTCGGTCAGCAGGGAGAGCTCCTCGCGCCGCGGGAGGCCCTCCCAGTCGCCGGACGTGAGGCAGACGAAGGCCCCGGTCGTGACCGCCAGCGCCAGCCGTGCGGCGGGCGAGCCGCCGGCGAGGCGCTCGGCGAGATAGCCGGCCACGAAGGCGTCCCCGGCCCCGACGGTGTCGACCACGTCCACGGGGACGGCACTCGACCGGGTGGCCGTTGCTGCTCGCCGCACCCGCGGCGTCCTCGACGACAGCGTCCACCGGACCGGCGAGGGCCAGTGGTCGAGGAAGTGGGCCACGCCGACGACGGCCTTGCCGCGGTCCTCGGCGAAGAGGGCCGCGGCGGTGAGCAGCTCGGCGACCCGCCGGCCGGCGCCGGCGGCGTCCCCCTGCGTCCGGCCCGATTCCCTGCCGGGCCGACCGGGTTGCTCCACGCGGCAGCGCCCGGCGGCCGTCGGCCCCGAGCGTGAACGGCGGCGGACGTCCCTGATCCACCTGGGGTCAGGCCCACGACTTGTCGACCAGACCAGGAACGGGAGCCAGGAGCCGTCGTGCGAAGGACGCCGCTCCGGGTCCCGAGCACTGCCCCAGCGACGGGACGCCGTCGCGACGGCGGGGTCGAGGCGTGCGCAGTGCCCAGCCCCGCCGGTGAGCCGCTCAGTCGGTGGTCATGGCTCGCCTGCGGACCCGTTCGTCGAAGCGGTCCCGCTCGGCGCTGACCGGCCTGCCGAGGTACTCGCCCAGCGTGACGCCGGCGGCGAGCGCGAGCCCGACGGCCAGCGCCCCGACGAGGGCGGCCAGTCCGCCGTCGATGTCGCCGTCGACGACGATCAGGAACAGGCCGTGGTAGATCGCCAGCCCCGGCAGCAGAGGGACGATGCCGCAGACGGCGACGAGCTGCGGTGGGACCCGGAGCCGCTGGGTCAGCACCTCTCCGCAGAACCCGATGACGACGGCCGCGACCCCGCTGGCCAGTGGAGCGCCGGCGCCGAGGGTGCTGAGCGCCCAGAACGTCGTCCAGGCCAGCGCTCCGGCGACCGCGGCGAGGCCGACCGCGCGGGGCCGGGCATGGCTGGCCAGGGCCCAGAAGCCGGCGATCCCGGCCGATGCGGCCAGCGCGACGGCGACCGGTACCGGGAGCGGAGCGGTGGTGACGACGGTCAGCGGGAGGTGGGCGCGCTGGGCCGCGTCGAGCACGCCGGCGATGCCGACGACGATGCCGGCGGTCAGCGTCACCACCTCGAAGGCCCGCGCCCCGGCGGTCACCGGGAACCCGCTGATCGCGTCCTGCGCGGCGCTGACAAGGGAGAGCCCGGCGAGGAGGACCACGATGCCGGCGGCGACGACCAGGGAGGTCCGGACGTCGACGTCCCAGGCCAGCAGGAGGACGGCCACCCCGGTGGCGAGCGCGGCCCCCACCACCTGCTGGAAGAAGACCGGCAGGCTCCGCCGGTTGAGCACGCGCATGACCTGCTCGATCCCGGCGGTGGTCAGCGCCGCGATGAGGGCCTCCAGCCACCCACCGCCGAGGACGAGCCCGAAACAACCGGCCACGCCGGCCCAGGCCAGCGCGTTCACGGTCCGGCGGTACGTGGCCGGCGCCGCGACCACGCGGTCCAGCCGGCGGTGCGCCTCCTCGACGTCGAGGCCGTCCGCACTGATCGCACGAACCAGGTCGGTGACCCCCTGGAGGCGGGTGTAGTCCAGCCGGCTCATCCGCACGATGCGCATCGCGGTGAGCGGTACCGCGTCCTCGCGGTCGACGCTGACTGTGAGAGAGGTGAACGTGATGTCGACCTGGCAACTGGTCAGCCCGTAGGCCGCGGCGACCCGCAGCACCGTCGCGGTCACGTCGGCAGAGGGGGCTCCGACGGCGAGCATGGACGCCCCGATGCGCAGTGCCAGGCCGAGCGCGGCGTGAGCGGTGAGGTCGTCCATCCGGCTGGGCTGGGCCCGCAGGCCGATGGGCGCCGTCGGCGGGTCGCTCCCCGCGATCGCCCGCCAGGCCCGCTCCGGGAGACGCGAGTACGGCACACGGCGGCGGGGAGGCCAGGCGGGCACGCGCCCAGGCTATGGCTCCGCGACCTGCGCAACCGACCGTGCCCTGACCACCCGGCCCACGACACCCGCACCCGAGTCCACGGCCCGGCCGGGGGCCGTCACGTGCCGGAGCGCTGCACGGGCGCACCGGACTCCGCGTCGTTACGCCCGGATGACGCAGAGCCCGTCTCGTGCGGAATGTGTAAAGAATCACTGTGGACCCTTGTTCCGGGCCAGAGCCTCTGGTTCCCTCATGCGAAGTCGGTCTCGGATGACGCAACAAGACAGGGGAGTGTCATGGAGAAACCGCGGAGCGGAAACCCCTCGTCCTCTCGCCCGGTGAGCCGGTCGGGGCCCGGGGATCCTGCAGCGCCCGGCGTGGCCGGCGGAGCGGCAGCCGAACACGTCCCCGTCGACGCCACGGACGTGACCGTGACCGGGACCCACCCGGCCATCGCCGAGCCGCCGCCCTGCGTCGCCGACCGGCACTGGGCGGTGGACCGGGTCCTGTTCGCCATCGCCGCGGTCATGGCGCTCGGCTTCGTCGCCTGGGGCTTCGCCACCCCCACGGGCCTCGGCACGGTGAGCGGCTCGGTCCTCGGCTGGATCACCGGCAGGCTGGGCTGGCTGTTCGTGCTGCTCGCGTCGGCCTTCGTCGTCTACGTGATCTGGCTGGCGGCCGGCAAGTACGGACGGATCCCGCTCGGGCGTGACGACGAGCGGCCGGAGTTCCGCACCATCTCGTGGATCGCGATGATGTTCAGCGCCGGCATGGGCATCGGGCTGATGTTCTTCGGGGTCGCCGAGCCGCTGTCGCACTACGTCGGCCCGCCGCCGCTCACGTCCGAGGCCGAGAGCGCTCAGGCGATCCAGACGGCGATGGCGACCACGCTGTTCCACTGGACGCTGCACCCGTGGGCGATGTACGCCGTCGTCGGGCTGGCCATCGCCTACGGCACCTTCCGCAAGGGCCGCCGCCAGCTGATCAGTTCCGCCTTCATCCCGCTGCTCGGCCGGCGGCGGGCGGAGGGCCCGGTCGGCCGGGTCATCGACGTCCTCGCGATCTTCGCGACGCTGTTCGGGTCGGCGGCCTCCCTCGGGCTCGGTGCCCTGCAGATCGGCAGCGGGGTGGAGATCCTCGGCTGGGCGGGGGACGTCGGCAACGGCGTCCTGGTCGCCATCATCGCGATCCTGACCGCCGCCTTCGTCGCCTCGGCGGTCTCCGGCATCGAGCGCGGGATCCAGTGGCTGTCCAACACCAACATGGTCCTGGCTCTGCTGCTCGCCGTGTTCGTGTTCGTCCTCGGCCCGACGATCTTCATCCTCAACCTCATCCCCGACGCGATCGGCAGCTACTTCTCCGACCTCGGCGAGATGGCGGCGCGCACGGAGGCCACCGGCGGCGACGCGATGGCCACCTGGCTGCGTGGCTGGACGGTCTTCTACTGGGCCTGGTGGATCAGCTGGACGCCGTTCGTCGGGCTGTTCATCGCGCGGATCAGCCGCGGGCGGACGATCCGGCAGTTCGTCACGGGCGTCCTGCTGGTGCCCAGCCTGGTCAGCCTGCTGTGGTTCGCCGTGTTCGGCGGAGCCGGGATCGCCGCCCAGCGCGACGGCCTCGACGTCGCCGGCCAGGGCACCACGGAGGGCCAGCTGTTCGCCGTCCTCGAGCAGTACCCCCTGGCCACCGCCGCGACCGTGCTCGTGATGGTCCTCGTGGCGATCTTCTTCGTGTCCGGTGCGGACGCGGCCTCGATCGTCATGGGTTCGCTGTCGCAGCGCGGCACCCTGGAACCCAGCCGCTGGGTCGTCGTGTTCTGGGGCGTGGTGATGGGTTCCGTCGCAGCGATCATGCTGCTCCTCGGGGAGGACGGCGCCGCACTGACCGGGCTGCAGAACCTGACGATCATCGTGGCCCTGCCGTTCGCCCTGGTGATGGCGGCGATGGCCGTGAGCCTGGTCAAGGACCTGCGGCGCGACCCCATCGTGCTGCGGGGCAACTACGCCAGCCTGGCGATCGAGCAGGCCGTCGTCGACGGCATCAGCCGCCACGGCGACGACTTCGTCCTCGTGGTGGAGCCCTCCCGGCTCCCCGACGATCCGGACGTGCCGGCGCCGGCGTCCCCGACGGGTCCGGAGACGGTCGGCCGGCTGCCCATCAGGCCGAGCGGCAACTTCGTGGCGCAGGTGGAGGGCCCGTCGGTCCCGTCCCAGGGGCAGCCCGAGGCCGAGCCCATCGGCCGCCCGCTCGATCCCCGCGACTGAGGCCGGCCCGACACACGGTGAGCCTCCCGGTACCGGAGCTGCTGAGGCCGCTCCGGTACCGGGAGGCTGGCGCCCGTGGGGGGGTGTGCTCAGCCGGAGGAGGACGCCGGACGCAGCCGGCCCGCCAGCCAGTCCGCTGCCGCCTGCCGGGCGCGCTGCACCGGATCGCCCGTGTCCAGTCCGGGGGTGGCCGCCTGGCGCGCGAGCCGGGCCAGCGCGCCGTCGTAGAAGGCCAGCAGACCGTCGGCGACGTCGGTGGGCCTGTCGGCGCCGGCGGACTCGGCCAGCCGGTGGAGGCGCTCGGTCAGCAGCCGCGAGTCGGCGGCCAGCCACTGCCGGCCGGGATGGCCCGGCGGCAGCTCGGTGGCCGCCGCGAGGAACGCGCACCCGCGGCGGTTGCCCTCGGCCGCGCGGTAGCGCGCGACCGCGTCGAAGACCGACAGCAGCCGGTCGACCGGATCGGTCTGCTCGTCGAGGACCTCGTCCCAGGTCTGCTGCCAGCGCCGGAAGCGGTCCTCGAGGTAGGCCGCGACCAGTCCGTCCTTGCCGGAGAAGTGGGCGTACAGGGTCGCCGGTGACACCCGGGCGCGGGCCAGGACGGCGTCCACGCCGGTCGCGGCGATCCCGGACTCGTAGAACAGCTGCCCGGCGGCAGCGAGCAGCCGCTCCCGGGCCGGTCGACTCGCGGCGGCGGTGGGCACCGCCCTAGCATAACGATCGTTATGTCGAAACGATCGTTACAGTCGGCTCGCGGCCCGGACGGCGGGCAGGCGCCGCGCGCGCTGGTGGTCAGCGGACTGCTGGTCGTCGCCGTGACCTACGGCCTGACCCGGTACGGGTTCGGCCTCTACCTGCCGCATTTCCGCTCGGACCTCGGGCTGACGCCCGGTGCCGCCGGGGGCATCGCCGCGAGCAGCTACCTCGCCTACTGCGCCGCTGCCGGGCTGGGGCTGTACCTGGTCGGCCGGGGCCGGGCGCGTCCGGCCCTGTGGTCGGCCGGTCTCAGTGCCGCCGCGGGTTCACTGGCGGTCGCGTCCGCCGAGGGCACACCGGTCCTGGCGATCGGGGCGCTGGTCGCCGGCAGCGGAGCCGGCGCCGCCAGTCCGGCGCTGGTGGCCGCCGTGGCCGGGACGGTGTCGCCGGCCGCCGAGCCGCGCTCCCAGGCGGTGGTCAACAGCGGCACCGGGGCAGGCGTGGTCGCCGGTGGCCTGGTGGTGCTGGCCTGGCCGGGGGAGTGGCGGTGGGCGTGGGTCGCCTTCGCCGGGAGCGCGCTGCTCGTGACCTGGTGGGCCGACCGGTCGGCCTGCTGGCGCCCACCGGTGCCGGACCGCGACCGGCCGGAGTCCGGACTGCAGCCGCGGCGGCTCGTCCGCGCGTTGACCGCCGCGCTGCTCGCCGGGGCCGGTGGGGCCGGGGTGTGGACCTTCGGTGCCGACGTGACGACCGGGAGCGGACTGCCCTCCCGGGTCTCCGGGCTGCTGTGGTGCCTACTGGGCGGTGCCGCCCTGCTCGGCGGCCTGAGCGGGAGCGCCGTGCGCCGAGCCGGCCTCCCCGCCGCCTGGCTGGCCTCGGCCGGCCTCGCCGCCGCCGGCACGGGACTGCTCGCCTGGCGGCCGGGGTCGGTCGTGCTCGCCGCTACGGCCCTGGCGCTCTTCGGCTGCGGGTTCGTGGCCCTCAGCGGCGTGCTGATCGTCTGGGGCAGTCGGCTCGCGCCGGGAGCGGCCGCCCAGGCCACGGCCCTGCTGTTCATCGCGCTGACCGCCGGCCAGGCCGCCGGCGCCGCCCTCCTCGGGGTCCTCGCCGACACCGCCGGATCCCGGGCTGCGCTCGCCGCCGCCGCGGTCCTCGTGGCGGCCGCCGCGCTCGCCGCCCCGCGCGCCGGTGGCCGGACGGCGCCGGCGGGGCGGTCAGGACGGCGTGGGCACCGCTGAGCGCAGTTGCCGGCGCCACCGGGTGAACAACCGCGGCTGGTTCATCCCGAGGACGGCGACGGGCTGCCCGTCGCGCTCGTAGACCACCAGGAAGCTGCGGTCGGCGCAGCTGCCCTCCACCACGCGGGCGACGTCCCCCTCGCGGCGCGATCCCGCGAACTGGATGCGGGCCCCGTACTGGTCGGACCAGAAGTAGGGCACCGGCGGCGGCGCGGGCTCCCCGGCGCCGAGCAGGGTGGCGACCGCGGTCGCCGGGTGCTCGAGCGCGTGCGTCCAGTGCTCGGTGCGGACGTGCCGCTCGGCGGCAGCCGACCACGCCGCGGCGCAGTCGCCGACCGCGACCACGCCCGGGGTGTTCGTCGCGCCGCGCGCGTCGGTGAGGACGCCGTTGCCGAGGGCCACGCCGGAGTCGGCCAGCCACTCGACGTTGGGCAGCGCGCCGATCCCCACGACCACCACGTCGGCGGGCAGGCGGGTGCCGTCGGTCAGCTCGACCGCCTCCACCCTCCCGGTGCCGACCAGGCCGGCGACACCGGTGCCGACGAGCAGCCGGGTGCCGTGGTCGGCGTGCAACCCGGCGCAGACCGCACCCATGTCGGCACCCAGCGGACCGGCGAGCGGGACGGGCTGGGTCTCCACGACGGTGACCTCACATCCCAGCGTGCGGGCCGTGGAGGCGACCTCCGCCCCGATGAAGCCCGCGCCGATCACGACCAGACGTCCACCGGCGGCGAGGTCGGCGCGCAGGGCGACCGCGTCGTCCAGGGAGCGCAGCACGTGCACGCCGGCGAGCCTCTCGCTGCCGGGCAGGCGGCGGGCGCGGGCCCCTGTGGCGAGGACGACGCCGTCGGCCCGGACCTCGCTGCCGTCGTCCAGCAGCACCGTGCGGCCGAGGCGGTCCAGGCCGACCGCCGTGGCGCCCAGCCGCCACTCGAGGGAGAGGTCGTCGTCGTCCGGTGTGCCCAGGGCGATGTCCTCCAGCGTGGCCGTCCCGGCCAGGAACTCCTTCGACAGGGGTGGGCGGTCGTACGGGGCGTGCACCTCGTCGCCGATGACCACGATGCGGCCCTCGAAGGACTGCTCCCGCAGCGCACGCGCAGCCGAGAGGCCGGCCAGGGACGCGCCGACCACGGCGACCGTGGGGGTCATGCGGCACCGTCCGCGGGCACGCCGGGCTGCACGTAGACCACGTCGTCCCGGACGACGACCGCGTGCGTGCGGACCGGCGTCTTGGCCGGCGGACCGGACACCTTGCCGGTGCGCAGGTCGAAGCACGAGGAGTGCAGGGGGCACTCCACGGCGCAGCCGTCCAGCCAGCCGTCGGCCAGCGAGGCGTCCTGGTGGGTGCAGGTGTCGTCGATCGCGTAGAAGTCGCCGTCGACGTTGAAGACCGCGATGGGCTCGTCGGCCGCTACTCGGATGGCCTCACCGGGCGGCAGCGCGGTCGTGGGACAGACCGGGATCATGGGCGCTCCAGCTCGTCGTTGTTGCATTTGACGCAACGCTGTGCTGATAGCGCAACAGCCTGCTCGCGCTTCACCCCTTCGTCAAGAGGAAGGGGAGCGGGGGCGCGGCAGGGGCCACCTACCCTGAGATCATGAGCGAGGCGCAGGCAGAGAACGCAGAGCGAGGCTCGGTCGCCGTCGTGCAGTCCGTGGACCGCGCCTTGAGCGTCCTCGAGATCCTGGCGGCCCAGGGGGAGGCCGGCGTCACCGAGGTGGCGGCCGAACTCGGTGTGCACAAGTCCACGGCCTTCCGGCTGGTCGCGGCCCTCGAGAGCCGGGGCTTCGTCGAGCAGCTGGCCGACCGGGGCAAGTACCGGCTGGGCTTCGGAGTCGTGCGCCTGGCCGGCGCGGCCGCCGCACAGCTGGACATCGCGCGCGAGGGGCGGCCGATCTGCGAGGCGCTGGCCGCCGAGCTCGAGGAGACGGTCAACATCGCCATCCTGGACGGCGATCGCGCGGTGAACGTCAGCCAGGTCCGCGGGCCGGCGGCCCTCAGCACGCACAACTGGGTGGGGCAGGGCACCCCGCTGCACGCCACGTCGAGCGGCAAGGTGCTCCTGGCGCACGCGCCCGACGCCGTCCGCAAGGGCGTGCTCTCCCGGGAGCTGCCGCGCTACACGCACGCCACGACCACCGACCCCGAGGCGCTGCGGCAGGACCTCGACCTGATCGTCGAGCAGGGGTGGGGCAGCACCGTCGAGGAGTACGAGGTCGGCCTCAACGCCCTCGCCGCGCCCGTGCGGGGCGCGGACGGCGACGTGATGGCGGCGCTGAGCGTCTCCGGGCCGTCCTTCCGCATGGACCCGGCCGACTTCCCGCGACTGGCCCGTCGCGTGCTGTCGGGCGCCGACGAGCTGAGCCGGAGGCTCGGCTTCTTCAGCCAGACGCGCTGACCCCGCGGGGGTCGCCCGCCCGGCGCCGCCCCGCCTCGCAGCGCCCGCTCGGGTCGCCTCCCTGGGGGGGGGGGGGGGGGGGGGGGGGGGGGGGGGGGGGGGGCGCGGGGGGGGGGGGGGGGGGCGCCCCCGGCCGCGGCCGCCGCCGTGGCCTTGTTTCTGTGGGGGT
>NZ_JBJGYQ010000038.1:0-22550 GCF_054050075.1 Geodermatophilus sp. SYSU D00965
TGACCTCGTGGTTGGTGTCGTCGCTGGTCTCGGTCAGCCCGTAGGCGTTGACCAGCGCGATGCCCGGCTGGGCGGTGAACCAGCGGGCGGCCAGTTCGGGCTTGAGCGCCTCGCCGGTGACCGACACCGCCCGCAGGTGCGGCAGCGGGCGGGGGTGGGCCTCCAGGTAGGCCAGCACGACCTCCAGGTAGGAGGGCACCACCTGCACCACCGCCACCCGCTGGTCGGCGAGCAGGTCGACGAACCGCTCGGCGTCCAGGACCACGTCCTGGGGGACGAGCACGGTGCGGCCGCCGACGAGCAGCGCGGAGACCAGCTGCCACAGCGAGATGTCGAAGCACTGCGGCGCCACCTGGGCCACGGCCGAGCCCTCGACGACGCCCAGGTCGTCGATCTTGGCGAACAGGTGGTTGAGCATGCCGGCGTGCTCGCACATCGCACCCTTGGGCTCGCCGGTGGAACCCGAGGTGAAGTAGACGTAGGCCAGCTGGTCGGGCGCGATGCGGGTGCCCAGGTCGGTGTCGTCGTGGCCCTCGCCGACGCCGGCCGCGACGTCCAGCACGACCACGCCGGGCAGCTGCGCCAGGGCGGTGTCCAGGCCGGCGCGGGCGCCGGGCGTGGTCAGTGCCAGCCGCCCACCGGCCCGCGAGAGTGTCCGCGCGATGCGGTCGGCCGGGAAGTGCGGCTCGATCGGCAGGTAGGCGCCGCCGGCCTTGAACACCGCCAGCACCGCGGTCAGCCAGTCCAGGTCCCGCTCGGTGACCACCGCGACGACGTCCTCGGCAGCCAGCCCGCGGGCCCGCAGCGCCCGGGCCAGCCGGTTGGCGCGGGCGTTGAGCTCCCCGTAGGTGACCTGCCGGTCCTCGTGGACGGCGGCGACGTCGTCCGGCCGGATCCGGGCCTGCTCCTCGAACAGCTCGTGCGCCGGCCGTTCGGGCAGCTCACGGTGCGGGCCGGCCATCCCGTCCAGCTGCAGCCGCGCCTCCTCCGCCGACAGCAGGCTGCCCGCCAGCGGGTCGGCGTCGGGGTCGGCGACCAGCGCGGCCAGCGCGGTGCGGTGGTAGCCGCAGATCCGCGCCGCCGCGGCCGCGTCCAGGGCGTCCTCGCGGTGGCGCAGCGCCAGCCGCGCGCCGTCCCCGGCCACCCCGATCCGCAGCACCGCACCCTCGGGCAGCTCCCCGTCGCCGGCCGGGTCGAAGGCCACCTCCGACGTCGGGCCGGCCACGCCGAGCTCGGCGCGCAGCGCGTCCAGGGGCACCTCCCGGTGCGCCCGCAGCCCCGCCTCGGCCGCGGCCGCGGCCGCCACCAGCTCCCGCCACGACCCGCCGTCCACCGGCAGCCGGCACGGCAGCGGCCCCGCCGAGCCGGAGACGTAGCCGGTGACCACCTCGGTCTCCCCGGACAGCGCGGCCAGCACCCGGGCGTGCGCGGCCAGGAACACCGCCGACACCGGCACCCCCAGCTCGCCGGCCAGCCGGCGCACTGCCCTGGCCAGCCCGCCGGGCAGCGGCGCCTCGTGTCCGGCGGTGCCGGGCCGCGGGTCGAGGGTCCACCGCGGGATCGCCGCCGACCCGCCGGCGAGGAGCACCTCGCGCCAGAACTCGCGGCCGGAACGCGTCGTTGCCATGACCATCAGGGGGGTCTCCTCACTCACCGCTGGAACGCGGACACGGGGATGGGTGCGGACGTGCGCTGCGGTGGCACCAGGTCGGCCACCTCGAGGGGAGCGGACGGAGCGGGCAGGGGCGCGGGGACCTCCCCGACCTCCTCGGCCGGGTTGCCCGCCCACCGGGTGCGGGCCGGGACCTCGGAGCCCTTCATGAGGAAGGCGTCCGGGCCGATCTCGGCGCCGTCGCCGATCGTCACGCCGTAGTGGACCCAGGCGGCCACGCCGACGGTGACGCCGGAGCCGATGGTGATCCGGTCGAGCTTGAAGCCGCCGTCCTCCTGGGAGTGGCACTGGACGGTGCTGCCGGCGTTGAAGGTGCAGCCGTCGCCGATGGTGACCAGCGTCCGCTCCGGCATGCCCAGGCCGTCGTCGAACACCCGGCGCCCGACCCGTGCTCCCAGCAGCCGCAGCACGACCGGCTTGAGCGGGGTGCCGTTGTAGAAGGCCGGCTGCCAGGCCAGCTTCCAGAACCGCTCGTGCCACCAGAAGTACGGGTCGTAGATCGAGCACTGCCGGGGCTGCAGCGGCCGGAAGCCCGTCGAGGCGCGCTCCACGACGATGCCGAAGGCGGTGACGAACAGGACGCTGAGCACCATCGCGCCCGCGACGGACGCGGCGCCGAACCGGTCGTGCAGCTCGAAGCCGGCCAGGGTGATCAGGGTCGTGCCGAAGAAGTTGGCCCACCGGAGCAGCAGGAACAGGCCCATGCTGCCGAGGTTGTGGCGCCGCTTCGCGGCCAGGCGGCGGGCCAGCTCGCCCGGTGCCTGGAGGTGGTCGTCGATCGTCGCGTCCCGCAGGACGGTGCGCGGGATCTCGAAGGCCGGCGAGCCGAGCAGGCCGACGCCCTCCCGGACCGGCCCGTCGATGGGAACCATCACCTTGGTCGCGAGCAGGACGTCGTCCCCGGTCCGGGCCTCGGGCGGGTAGGCGATCGCGTTGCCGAGGAAGCTGCGCGCGCCGATCCGCACCTGGGACGCCGTGAACGACGTGCTGGAGAACTCGACGTTCATGGCCGACAGCCCGTCAGCGACGATCGTCTCGGCGCCGACCGAGGTCAGGTACGGGTTGTCGTGCTTGACCCCCTCGCCGAAGTTCGACCCGGTCTGCACGTACCGCCCCAGGTCGTAGCCCAGGCTCCGCAGCAGGTGGACGACGGCGAAGCTGTTGCCGGTGAGCTTGAGCAGGTACTTGGCCGACGTCATCCGGGTGACCGTGCGCTGCAGGGAGTAGTGGACCCCGTAGAGCGGGTAGACCCGGCCGGGCGTGACGAACCTGCCCAGCACCCGGGGGACGGTGGTCATGACCGCGAGGCCGACGAGGATGCCGCCGAGGTACAGGACAAGCGAGACGACCATCGCGTCCAGGTAGAACGAGGCGCTGGTCATCACCATCGGGCCGGCCTCCAGCAGCCGTCCGAGCCCGGGGACGGCGAGCACCAGGAGGGCGACCGCGCCGATGGCCAGCGGCAGGTCCACGAACAGCAGGCCGAGCAGCTTCAGCACCGAGTAGGTCACCCGGCGGCGGGTGCTGCAGCGGGCCGGCGGGACCAGCGAGTAGTCGACGTCCGCGCGGCGGGCCGGCGTCCCGTGCCAGCTCTGGCCCGCCGGCACGGCCTGACCGGCCTGCAGCGACGAGCGGTGGCCGAGCTGGGCGCCGTCGCCCATCGACGTCCCGATGTCGATGACCGACGACTCACCGACGACGACGTCGGCGCCGAAGGTGACCGGGCCCAGCTGGATCCGTCCGTCGTGCGCCCGGTAGCCGGGGACCACCGCGTCCTTCCGGAGGACGGTGCCGCTGCCGATGGTGAGCAGGTCGGTCGCCACCGGCACGGTCTTGGCGAAGACCGCCACGCCGCGGCCGACCTTCGCGCCCAGCGCCCGCAGGTAGAGCGGGTAGAGCGGGGTGCCGTTGAACACCAGGACCAGCGGGTTCTTCTGCACCAGCGTCTTGACGATCCAGAAGCGCACGTAGTGCAGCCCCCAGACCGGGAACTCCCCGGCCTTCCACCGGCCGACCAGCAGCCACTTCGCCGCGATCGGCAGGGCCGCGAGGCCGAGGAAGGTGCCGCCGCCGACGACCACCGACCGCAGGTAGTCGTCGACGATGCCGCCGCCCGCGGAGATCCAGTCGTAGCCGGCCACGCCGATGATCGCGACGAGCAGGCAGTAGCCACAGAAGAACAGCGCCTGCAGGACCCCGCAGAGGACGTGCAGCGCGGTCCCCGCCGGAGCCGGCCGCGGCGCCTCGACCGGTGCCGGCGCCACGGGGGCGGGCACGGCCGGCGGGGCGGGGGCGGAGGGGACGGCGCGGAACGCCTCGGCCAGGCTGCGCACCGTCGGGTGCCGGTAGACGTCCTTCATCGACACCGACGGCAGGTCCGGCCGCTTCCGCACCCGGGCGCAGAACTGCGCCATGACCAGGGAGTCGGCGCCCAGGTCGTCGAAGAAGGAGCTGTCGACCGGGACGTGGTCGACCTGCAGGACCCCGGCGAGCACCTCCGCGAGAGCGGCCTCGGCCGGGGCGGGCGCGGCCGCCGCGGGGGTCTCGTCAGGGGCCAGCGCCGCCGCCAGGCCGGCGACGGTCGGGTGCCGGTAGACGTCCTTCATCGAGATCGACGGCAGGTCCGCCCGCTTGCGCACCCGCGCGCAGAACCGGGCCATCACCATCGAGTCGGCACCCAGGTCCTGGAAGAAGTCGCTGTCCGCGGGCACGTGCCCGACGCCCAGCACGTCGGCCAGCACGGCGCCCAGGGCGGTCTGCAGGTCCCCGGGCGGGGCTGCGTCGGACGGGGCCGGGGCCGCTGCCGGGGCGGCCGTCAGGACCGCGATCGGGTTTCCCACGTTCAGAACTCCTTGCGCCGGTGGAGGGAGTGGTCCGGGCACGTGCCCGGGGTTGTGCTGTCGGAGGTGTTGCTGCGCCTCATCGCAGGGCGGACAGGACGGACGACGGGGACTGCGGGGACCGCGGCTGCGGCACGACCGGCGCCGGCCGGGCCGGCTCGTCGACCTGCAGCGCGTCCTCGCCGTAGAGGTCCTGGACCCAGTTGGGCTGGTAGACGGTGTCGAGGTAGCGCTCACCGAGGTCGGGCGAGATGGTGACCGCCGTGAGGCCCTCCGCGTCGTGGCGGGCCAGCCAGTCGATCGCGCCGCTGACCACGGTCCCGGTGGAGCCGCCGAACAGGTAGCCGCGCCGGGCCAGCCGGTGGCAGGTGCGGATGGTGTCGGTCTCCTCGACCCAGGTGACCTCGTCGACGTAGGAGTCGTCGAGCATCGGGGGACGCATGCCCATGCCCAGGCCGGGGATCATCCGGCGGCCCGGCTCGGCACCGAAGGACACCGAGCCCACGGCGTCCACGGCCACGATCCGGACGGGGCGGTGCCACTCGCGGAACCAGCGGGCGCAGCCCATCAGCGTGCCGGTCGTGCCCGCGCCGACGAACAGCACGTCCAGGTCGGGGAACTGGCGGGCGATCGCCGGTGCCGTCGTCCGGTAGTGCGCTCCCCAGTTGTCCGGGTTGCCGTACTGGTCGAGCCAGACGTACCGGTCGTCGGCGGCGCACAGCGCCTTCACGTAGTTGATCCGCGCCCCGAGCAGGCCGTGGACCGGGTCCGGCTCGGTGATGACGTGCACCTCGGCGCCCAGCGCTTCCATCAGCTGCCGGGTCTGCAGGTTGCACCGGGCGTCGGTCACGCACCGGAACCCGTAGCCCTTGCTGGCGGCGATCATGCTCAGGGCCACGCCCAGGTTGCCCGAGGAGGACTCCACCAGGATGGACCCGGGCCGCAGCCGCCCGCGGCGCTCGGCGGTCTCGACCATCCGGGTGGCGGCCTTCAGCTTGACCGAGCCGGCGAAGTTGAAGCCCTCGCACTTGAGGAAGAGGGACCGGCCGAAGACCGGGTGGAGGTCGACGTACAGGTCGTCCTCGTTGAACTCGTGCGGAGCGGAGATGATGGGCACGTCGGTCCCCCTGTCGGGATGGCGCCGGCATTGGCGCGGAGTGCGGGTTCTCGCAGACGGTGCGTTTCGCTCACAGGAAGACTGCTGCGGGACGAACCGGGGATCGATCGGGCTTCCCCCAGAACCGGCGGCCCGGTCCCGAGTCCTCACCGGGGGTGGACCCCACCCCCCAACCCCACCGTCGAGTGCGGGGACGCCGGCCCGGGCGGGGACGAGCGCACGCCGGCGCCCCGCTCCCGACGGGGAGCGGGGCGCCGGTGCGCCGAGCCCGGCTCAGGCGGGCAGCACGTCGAGCCGGATCGTCTCGGGCAGCGCCCGCAACCGGTCGACGACGGCCGGGCCGATCGGGCCGCCCACGTCGGTGACCACGTAGCCCACCGACCCGGAGGTGGCCAGCGCCTGCTGCTCCACGTTGAGACCGCCCTCGGCCAGCACGCTGTCGATGTGCGCCAGCGCGCCCGGCTGGTTGCGGTGCAGCAGCACCAGCCGGGTGGTGCCGGCCGAGCGGGGCACCTGCACCTCGGGCAGGTTGACCGACAGGCCCGTGGCGCCCCGCTCCAGGTAGCCGAGCAGCTTGGTGGCGACGAACTCGCCGATGTCCTCCTGCGCCTCCTCGGTGGAGCCACCGACGTGCGGCGTGAGGATCACGTTGGGCAGCCCGCGCAGGTCGGACTCGAAGGGATCGCCGGCGGCCGCCGGCTCATCCGGGAACACGTCCACGGCTGCGCCGGCCAGGTGGCCGCTGTCGATGTTCCGGCGCAGGGCCTGGTGATCGACGACGAAGCCGCGGGACAGGTTGAGGAAGAGGGAGCCGGGCAGCATCCGCGCGAACTGCTCCTCGCCGAACATGCCGCTGTTGCCGGGCCGGCCGTCGACGTGCAAGGACACCACGTCCGAGCTCTGGAGCACCTCGTCGAGAGTGGCGCACCGGCGGGCGTTGCCCAGGGCGAGGGTGTCGGCGGTGTCGTAGAACGACACGCGCATGCCGAGCGCCTCGGCGAGCACCGACAGCTGGCTGCCGATCTTGCCGTACCCCACGATGCCCAGCCGCCGGCCGCGCACCTCGTGGCTGCCCTTGGCCGACTTGCGCCACAGCCCGGTGTGCATGGCGTCGTTGTGCACCGTCATCCGGCGGGTGAGCGCGATGATCTCGGCCAGGGCCAGCTCGACCACGCTGCGGGTGTTGGAGAACGGCGCGTTGAACACCGCCACACCGCGCTCGGTGGCCGCCTGCAGGTCGATCTGGTTCGTGCCGATGCAGAACGCCCCGACCGCCCGGAGGTCCGGGGCCTTCGCCAGGACGTCGGCGGTCACCTGCGTGCCCGAGCGCAGACCGAGCACGTGGACGCCGTCGAGCCGCGCCACGAGCTCGTGCTCGTCCAGCGCCCGGTCCACCTGCTCGACGACGACGCCGGCCGCGGCCAGCAGGTCGGCGGCGGCCGGGTGGATGCCCTCGACCAGCAGGGCCCGCAGCGGGGTCGGGGATGCCGGAGTGGTCATGCGAGATCTCCCTTGATCAGCTCGACGCACTCGGCCGACTGGGCAGGGAGCGTTCCCGCACGGGTGACGCCGCGCGGCGAACGGTCTCCAGGGGAGGCGTCGTCTTCGTTCGCGATGGCAGGGAGAAACGCTGTCGTCGACGGTCCCGCCGGGCCATCGAGCAGACCCCCGGATCGGCCGGCTCCCACCCCCTCGTGCAGGTAGGGACAGCCCGCGTGCGGTCCCCTCGACGGCGTCGGGCCGACCCCGGACGGAATCGGGGGATCGGCGGCGCCGTCTGGGGGGTTGGCTCGATGTCCCCGGCGCGGGGGCCCGGCGAGGCTCATCGCAGACCGAGAAACCCAACCCACTCCCTGAGGAGCCGGCGATGACCACCACCCGGTGCTTCCGCCACAGCCGTTGGATCGCCTCCTGCGCCGACTGCACCGCCTGGCACCTCACCCGCCTGCACCACCACCGGACCGGCGCCACGGCTCCGCAGCACCCGAGCCCGGCCATGGCCGCCTGACCCGCTCCCCCACCGCACCGCGACCCGCCCGCCGGCCACCGCAGCACCCCAGGAGACCCCGATGCTCTCGCCCGCTCACACCCTCGTGGACGAACTCACCGCCGACCTCGCGCAGGCGCGGGAGGACCTCGTCGCCGCCCGCCTCGTCCAGCAGGCCAAGGACACCCCCGCCTCCCGTGCCGCCGTCGCCGCAGCGCGGACGCGCGTCGACGCGCTGCTGGACCTCCACCTGGAGCTGTCCGACCCCCGGTGCTGGGACGCCGATCAGCTGCCCACGTTGAGCACGGTGAGCGTCCCGGCGTCCTCGTCGCTGACGTAGGCGGTCGTCCCGTCGGGCAGGACCGCCATCGACGTCGGCGACGCCCCGGTCGGGACGGTCGCGGTGACCGTGAAGGTCTCGGCGTCGATGACCGAGACGGTGTTCTCGCTGTTGTTCACCGTGTAGGCGAACCGGCCGTCCGCGGACCAGGTGAAGTACTGCGGGTTCTGACCGACCGGGACGGTCGCCACCAGGGTGTTGGTGGTCGTGTCGATGAACGTCACCGAGGCGGCGTCGTAGTTGACGTTGCCGACCAGCGGCCGGGAGGGGTGGACGGCCAGGCTGTGCGGGCTGGTCTCGACGGGCACGGTCGCGACCACCTCGTTGCTCGCGACGTCCACGACCGACACGAGGTTCGACTCGTGGTTGGCCACGTACGCGCGCGTGCCGTCGACGGAGAACGACACCCAGTGCGGGTTGGGCGGCACGGTGATGTAGTACAGCTCGGCGTCCCCGTGCGGGTCGATGACCGCGATGTTGCCCGTGTCGTGGTTGGGCACGTAGACCCGGTGCCCGTCCGGGGTGACGGCGGGGACGAACGGCCGGCTGGCCATCGGGATCGTCTCGATGACGGCGTTGCGGGTGGCGTCCACGACGACCAGCGCCGCGATCGTGCGCTCGTCGTTCCACACGCTGACGTAGATGCGCCGGCCGTCGGGAGAGAAGGCCAGGTACTGCGGCGGGCCGGCGGGCACGTCGATCGTCGCGGTCACGGTGTCGACCGCCGTGTCGACGACGGTGATCGTCCCGGCGGCGCCGTTGGCCACGTAGAGCTGGTCGCCGTTGGGCGCGACGGCCACGAAGTTGGGGGTCGGCCCGGCCGGTACGGGCGTACCCAGTGACGGGATCGGCACCGCCGGCGCGGCCGACGGGGGCGGTGGCGGAACTGCCGTCCCGGCGTCGGACGGTGCCGAGGTCGACGCCGACGGGTCGGTGCCCTCGTCGGCCGCGCCGTCGGGCCGGGTCAGGACGACGGCGAGCAGGACCACCAGGGCGACGACCACCACCGCGCCGAGGACCGCGACCAGCGCTCTTTGGCGGGCCGCCCACCAGGCCGGACCGCGGTCGGGTCCCGCACCCGGCGGGGGCCTGCCCGTGCCGTGCGTGGTGTCCGGGGGCCCCGGCGGCAGGGGCGGTCCGCCGGGTCCACCGTCCCCGGGTGGGAGCCCGCCCGGCGGGGGCCCCGCGGCCGGGGAACCCGGGGGACGGCCGGCCGGGCCGTCGCCGCCCGCGGGCCGGTCGCCCGGCGGCGCGCCCGGTGCGACGGGCGGCGCCGCGCCCGCGCCTCCGGCGGCCGGGGTACCCACCGCGCCGGCGACCTCGGTTGCCGGTGGCGCCTCGCCGGTCGAGGCGCCGGCCACCGTGGCCGCACCGGCGGCGAGACCGGCCGCCTCGCGGAGCATGCCCGGCCGCCCGTTCCCGGCCGGGGCCGGCTCGGCCTCGGGCGCCGGACCGGGCGCGGCACGACGGTCCCCGGGGGCGTCCGCCCCGACGGAGGACCGCGGGGTCGGCAGCGCGGCCCCGGCCACCCGACGGTCGGCGACCGGCGCGGCCTCCCCCGCTGCGGGCTCCGGTCGGACTCCCCGGGCAGGTGCGGGGCCCACCGCCCCGACCGGGCCGGGCAGCGAGCCCGGTGTCGCGCCCACGGTGGCCGCGCCGAGGGCGACCGGGTGCTTGGGGTGCGCGTCGACGATGGTGGGGCAACCCAGCTGCTCGCCGACCATCCGCGCCACGACCGGGATCTGCGCGGAACCACCGACCAGCAGCACCGCCGACAGCCGGCTGGGCGGGATGTCCGCCGACCGCAGTGCCCGGTTGAGCGTGCCGATCGTGGACTCCACCTGGGCCCGGATCATCGCCTCGAACTGGTCGCGGGTGAGCGCGACGTCCTGGTGCCGGCCCGGGATGAACACCGGGATGACGGCCTCCGTGTCGAGGGACAGCGCCTCCTTGGCCAGGACGCAGTCCTGCCGCAGCCGGGCCAGCGCGACGACGGTCCGGGCGTCGCCCAGGTCCAGCTCGGCGAGGGCGCCGCCCGCGGCGTGGTTGACGAAGGTCAGGATCGCCTCGTCCAGGTCGGCGCCACCGAGCCGCTCGATCCCCTCCGGGGTGCCCAGCACCTCGATGCCGGCCTCGGTGCGGCCCACGACGGTCGCGTCGAACGTGCCGCCCCCGAAGTCGTAGACGGCGATGACCTCGCCCACCGCCATCTCGCGGGTCGCCGCGTAGTGGGCGGCGGCGGCCTCGGGCTCGGACACCATCCGCCAGTGCTCCACGCCGGCGGAGCGGGGCACCTCCTCGAACAGCTCCCGCCGGTAGGGCCCCCAGGTCGCGGGGTGGGTGAGCACCACCGCGCCGGGCGGGCCGCCGTGCTCGGCGTCGACCTTCGTCAGCACGTCCCGGAGCAGCACGCCGAGCAGGTCGGTGACCGGGTAGGCCGAGCCGCCGAGCATGAGCGGGGTCGGGTCCCCCAGCCGGCGCTTGATCTCCGACGCGACCCGGTCCGGGTTGCTCACGGCCCGGCGTGCGGCGGCGTCACCGGTGACGAGCCGGCCGTCGTCCCGGACGTAGACGGTGGAGGGGATGACCACGGACCGGTCACCGAGCGGGACCATGTCCACCCGTCCGGCGCGCGCGACCGCGGCCGCGACACACGTCGTGCCGAGGTCGACCCCGAGGCTGTAGTCCACGTGGCCCCCTGGGACAGCAGTTCGCTGCGCCTCCGCTGACGTGCGAGCAGCCTAGTGACCGACGGCGAGGACGGGGGGCTCACCGCCCTCCCGGGAGGTGGGGTCTGCCCTACCCCGAGGTAGGGGACGCCCTCTTCCGTGCGCCGCGCACCCGGCGTGACCATGGTGAGCGTGGTCTGTGACGTCGCCTCACGGTGAGGGCCCGCCGCGGACGTCCCCACACCTCCAGGAGGTCCCCATGTCCGATCCCGACGTCCGGAGGGTGGACGCCCCTGACCGGTCGGCCGCTGACGAGGCCGGAGTCCCGAACGCCGTCGCCCGGCCGGAGTACCGCCGGCCACAGGCCTTCCTCGTCGGCCCGGCCGCGCGCCTGGTCCGCGGGGGCCTCTTCGGCAAGAGCCAGGACGGCTACACCGGTTACTACATGGAACCCTGAGCCCGCCGGCCCGGCCGTCGGGCTCCGCCCCGACGTGCTGCTGGTGCGGGCGCCGGACGGCAGCGGCCGCCTGCTCGACCTCGCCGGCTCCTTCTACGCGGTCGACCCGATCGCCGCCGAGCTGCTCGCCGACCTGCCGCGCGCCGGTCGCACCGGGACGGTGCGCGCCGCCGCCCGGCGGCACGGGGTGCCCGAACAGCAGGTCGCGGCCGATCTCGACGCCCTGCTCGCGGACCTGCCGGCCGACCTGGGCAGCGCCCCGGCGGCTGCCCGCGGGCAGTGGCTCGACCGGCTCGTCGTCGCGCTGCTGTCCGCGCTGTGCCGGGTGGGCTCCCCGCCGCTCCGGACCTGGGCGCTGCTGGCCGCGGCGCGCCTGTGCTTCGCCACGGCGGGGTGGTACCGCACGCTCCGGTGGTGGACGTCGCTGCCGACCCGCGACGGTCCGGGCGGGTCGTCCGCGGCCGCGATCGACCGGCGCGTGCGCCGCTCGGCCAGCGGCAGCGTGCTGGGGCACACGTGCAAGGAACGGGCCGTGGTCAGCCTGGCCGAGGCGCGGAGGGCGGGACTGCCGGCGGCCGTGGTGCTGGGCCTGAGCTTCTACCCGCTGGCCACCCACAGCTGGTGCGTCGTGGAGGGGGCCACGGTGGACGACGGGGACGCGGTGGACGGCGGGGACGTGCTCGGCGGCGCGGTGCTCGGCGACCAGCCGGACCTGTGCGCCGCCTTCCAGCCGGTGGCGGTCGCACGATGAGCACCGCCTGGTGAACACCGTCCGATGAGCGGGAGCCGGCTGGTCGCGACGATCGGCCCGGCCGGCGTCGCGCTGACCGCGACGGGGGGGCTCACCTCGACCTCCCGCGGCGGCGGGGTCACCGTGCTGCTGCTCGGGGAGCTGCACCACCGCGCGGACCTGCACGTGGGCCCGGCCGGCGACGCCGAGGCGATCGCCCGCGTGTACCGCCGGCGGGGCCGGGCCGGCCTCGCGGCGCTGGAGGGCGACTTCGCGTTCCTGCTGCAGGACGAGGCGGCCGGGCGGGTGCTCGCGGTGCGCGACCCGACGGGCGGGCACCGGCTCTACTCCGAGCGTCGCGGCGAGCAGGTCGTCGTCGCGACCGACCTCGCCACGCTCCACCGGGTGCGCGGCCGGCCGGCCGACCTGGACCTCGACCACCTCGCCGGCTACCTCGCCGAGCCCTCCCCCGCCAACGAGCCGGCCGGGACGAGCACGCCGTTCCGCGGGGTCCAGCGGGTCCCGGCCGGCGCGGCGCTCGAGGTGGAGCTGCCGTCGCGCCGGACGGTCGTCCGCCCGCTGTTCGCCCCGCTGGACGCCGTCCGCGGCCCGGGGGACACACCGGCCCGGGCCGCGGCCGACTACCGCGAGGTGCTCGCCGCCGCGGTCGCCGAGCGCGCGGTCGGCACGGTGGCCTGCCACGTGTCCGGGGGGCTGGACTCCTCCGCCGTGCTGCGCTGCGCGGCGGACGCCGCCGCGGTCGGCCGGTGCCGGCTGGTGGCCGGCATCTCGGTCGTGTACCGGGACCTCGCCCTGCTCGCGCGGGAGACGCCCTACGTCGAGCAGGCGCTCGGGATGGTGCCGGGCCTGCCGTCGGTGCGCCTCGACGGGGACGACCTGCTGGACTTCGACGTCTTCGCCGACCCGCCACGGCACGAGGAGCCCTATCCCGGGCTGTGGCGCCTGGGCATGGACCGGGCGCTCACGCTCGCGGCGGTCGCGGCCGGGGCGCAGCGGGTCCTCACCGGCATCGGCGCCGACGAGGTGCTCGACACCCACCCCTTCTCCCTGGCCGAGGACCTGCGCCGGGGGCGGCTGGGCACCGCCTGGCGGGAGGCGCGGCGCTGGGCGGCGGCGGACGACACCGACCCGTGGACGGTGCTGCGGCCCTTCGGCTTCGACCCCCTCCTCGCCCGCCGGCGCCGCCGGGCCCCCGCCGTCCCGGCGTGGGTGCGGCCGGGGTTCGCCCGGGACACGGCCCTGGCCGACCGGATGGCCGAGCGGGCCGTGTCCGAGGCCGCGTCGCACCCCGTGCCCGCGGTCGGGTTCGCCCTGGCCGGCATCCGCGCCCGGACCGGGGACCCGGTCCGCTGGGCGGTGGCCGCCCCTGCCGGGCTGGTCGTCGCGCACCCCTTCCTCGACCGGCGGGTCCTCCGGGAGGGGCTGCGGGTGCTGGCGACCACCCGCCCGGACCCGGCGACGAGCAAGCCGCTGCTGCGCGCCGCGATGGACGGCCTGCTCCCCGAGCCGATCCTCACGCGCCGGCGCAAGGGGCACTTCAACGAGGTCTACTACCGCGGGCTGCTGCGCAACCGGGACCGGCTGGTGGAGCTCGTCGGCTCCCCCGCGGTCGCCGACCTGGGCATCCTGGACGCCGGGGCACTCGCCGCGGCCCTGGACCGCGGCGCCGTCGGCGGCCTCGCCGTCCCGGAGCTGCACCCGCTCAACCTCGCCCTCACCCTCGCGCGGTGGCTGCTCCAGGAAGCGGAGGAGGGCCCGGCGGAACCGGGGGGCAGCCCCACCCCGGGCAGGGGGCGCGCCCCCTTCCCGGCAGAGTCGGCCCGGCGGAGGATCTCGAGGTGATGATTCCGCCTGCGCAGTCGCCGGACGACCGGACTGCGGCGGGCCGGGAGCGCACCGCCGCGAACGGACCGCCGGCGGAAGCGGCCGACCTGGGGTCGGTCGGCCCCCGGCAGGCCGAGCGCGACCGGTGGCTGCGCCGGCGGGGCCTGCAGCGCCGGCTGCACGACGGCGCGGCCCTGCAGATCTCCGCGCTCGTGCCGCAGCTCGGCGTGGTCCGCAAGAAGCTCTCCGACGACGAGGACGCCCTCCGGCTCTCGATCGACGACCTGCAGGACCAGATGCACACGGTGCTGCAGGAGCTGCGGGAGGTCTCGCGGGAGATCTACCCGCCGCTGCTGGACCAGGCCGGGCTGGGCGCGGCGCTGGGCGAGTTCGCCGACCGGGTCGCCGTCCCCCTGCGCGTCGTGGCACCGGCCGACCGCTTCTGCCCGGACGTCGAGGGAGCCGCCTACTTCGCCGTCACCGACTGCCTCGCCCGGCTCGAGGCCGGGGGTGAACCCGCCGAGGTGGTGCTGCGCCGCGACGGGGAGGCGCTGGTCATCTGCCTGTACGGCGTGCCGACCCGGCACGCCGGGGGCATCCTGGGCCACGTCCGGGGCCTCGGCGGCCAGGTGGGCGTCGCCGGGGAGCCCGGCTCGGGGACGATCGAGGTGAGGATCCCGTGCGAGTAGCCCTGGCCGAGGACGGCGCCCTGTTCCGTGAGGGCCTGCTGATGCTGCTGGAGGCCGCCGGCCACGAGGTCGTCGGCTCCACCGCCGACGGGGACGCGCTGGTCCAACTGCTGGACAGCGAGCGGGCCGACGTGGCGATCCTGGACATCCGGATGCCCCCCGGACCCGACGGCGGCCTCGTGACCGCCGAACGGCTGCGGGCCCTGCACGCCGACATGGGACTGCTCTTCCTCTCCCACTACGCCGAGTCCCACTACCTGATGCGGATCCTGCAGATCGGCACCGAGGCCATCGGCTACCGGCTGAAGGAGAAGGTCGGCAGCGTCGACGTCCTGAGCGACACGCTCGCCCGCATCGGCGCCGGTGAGATCGTCATCGAGCCGGTCCTGGCCAAGCGCCTGGTCGAGCACCCGCGCGGGGAGAAGAAGGGCGCGATCGACTCGCTGTCGCCGCGCGAGCTCGACGTGCTGCGGTTGATGGCCGAGGGCCGGTCGAACAACGGGATCGCCGCGCAGCTGTTCGTCACCCCCAAGGCGGTGGAGAAGCACATCGCCAGCATCTTCGGCAAGCTCCAGCTGGCCGAGGACGCCACCGAGCACCACCGCCGGGTCCTGGCCGTCCTCACCTACCTGCGAGCGCAACGCGACGACGACCGCTCCTGAGCCGGGAAGGGGTTGGCCACGCCCGCGCCTGCGCCTAGCGTGAGCGCACGGCCCGGCCGGCGTGCGCCGGGCGTGGGTCGGTGGTGACGATGACCCGGGTCCGCTCCGCGGCACTGCTCGGCTGGCTGCTGGTCACCGGCGGCGTGGCCGCGGTGCTCCTCGCCTTCGCCTGGGGCGGCCACGGCCTGATCACGGCGCTGGCGATGAACCGGCAGCTCCTCCTGGTGCTGCCGTTCCTCGCCGCCGGCGTCGCCACCGTCGCGCTCTTCCTGGTGTGGCCCCCGCTCGAGCGCGCGGTCGCCCGCGTGGCCGGCCGGAGCCTGGCGAGCCCGTACTCGGCGCTGGCCGAGGCGGCCCGGCGGATCCAGGCGGGATCCCTGGAGGAGGTCCTCCCCGGCCTGGCGCAGGTGCTGGCCGAGGGCACCGGGGCGGTCCGGGCCGCGGTCTGGCTGGCCGTCGGGGACCGGTTGGTGGAGGCCGCCCACCATCCTCCGGACGCGGGCGGCACCCCGCCCCCCGGCCGGAGCGTGCCGGGGCTCGCGGACCTGCTCGTGCAGCCGGACGTCGACTCCGTCGTACCGGTGCTCGACGCGGGGGTCCTCCGGGCCGCGCTGACGATCACCAAGCCGGCGTCGGTCACCGTGGCCGACCGGGAACTGCTCCACGACGTCGCCAACGGCGCGACGCTCCCCCTCCGCGTGGTCTCGCTCAACGCCGAGCTCAGCGAGCGGGTCCGGCGGGCCGCCGAGCTGGCCGAGGAGCTCGGGGCGTCCCGCCGGCGCCTCGACTCCGCCCGGGAGGCCGCCCGCCGGCGACTGATCGCGGAGCTCTCGCACGCCACGGGCGACCGCCTGGCCGGGCTGCGCGCCGAACTGGTGGCGGCCCGCGCCGGCCTGGCCGACGCGCCGGACGACCTCACGCCGGTCCGGGAGGAGCTCGCCCGTGCCCGGGCCCGGCTGGACGACCTGCTGGACCGGTTCCGCACCGTGGCACGGGGCGTGTACCCGTCCGTGCTCCGCGACCAGGGGCCGGCCGCGGCGCTCGACGAGGTCGTGGCCGACCTGCCCCGGCCGGTCCGGCTCTCCGCGGAGCTCGGGTCGCGCGCGGCCTGGGAGCTGGAGTCCGGCCTCTACTACGCCGCCGCCTCGGCACTGCGCGAGCTGGCCGGACGACCCGCCGAACGGGAGCTGAGCCTGCACCTGGAGGAGTGCGGCGGCGAGCTCAGCGCGGTCCTCGACGACCCCGCACCGCCGGTGCCCCCCGGCCGCCTCGAGGCGGTGCTCGCCGACGACGCCGACCGCCTGGTCGCGCTCGGCGGCGGTCTGCAGATCACCGGCCCGACAGAGGACGGCGCCGGCGGCCGCGGCGGTCCGCACCTCGTCGTCCGCGCCTGGGTGCCCGACCGGGTGGAGCCGGTGGTGGAGCGCGCCGTCGAGGCGGAGGTCGCGGTCCGGTGACCGGCGAGGACGCCGGGCTCCGGAGCCGTACCTGGATCACGGCCGTCCTCGTGGGCAGCGCCCTGCTGTCGGCCTGCTGGCTGGTCCTCGGGGTGCTCGTCGGCGTGGCGAGCCGGTTCCCCGGCGTCGCGGGCGGCTCCCCGGGAACGGAGGGAGGGGGCCTGTGGACCCGGGCGGTGACCGCCGGGATCTCGCGCAGCGAGCCCCTGTCCCAGCTCGTCCCGGACGCCGGGCTGGGCGTGCTGGCCCTCGTCCTCGCGGGCGCCCTGCTGGTGCACGGCGCCCGCGACCCGGCACAGGGCGTGCTCGGGGCCGCGCTGGCCGCCTCGGCCGCCGCCTTCAGCCTGCAGTCGGCCGCGGCGGACGAGGTGCTGGCCACCGTCACCGGGTTCGACCAGGTCGACGTGGTCCCCCAGCTCGTGCTCCCGGTGATCACCTGCGTCACCTTCGTGCTCGCGCTGGCCTGGGCGCCGCGGAGCGGTCCGCCCGGTCGCCCCGACCGGTGGGTGGTGGCGGCGGTGGTCGCCGTCGCGGCGGCGGCCGTCCTGGGCATGTTCCTCCCGGCGTCGGTCCGCTGTGTGCTCCTGGCCGGGCTCGTGCTGCCGCTCGTCGGGGTCGTCGGCCTGCGCCGGCGGTTGCGGACCAGCACCAGCGAGCGGCTGCGGGCGCCGGCGCGGCTGCTCTTCGGCCTGCTGGTCGCGACCGTCGCGGTGGGTGCGGCGCTGGCCGTCATCACCGGCCTGCTGGTGTGGGTGCGGACGCCGGGGCTGGGTCTGGTCGATCCGACGGCCCTGGACCCGTTGACGTTGACCCCGTCCCGCCCGTCGATCGTGCTCTGGTACTGGGCGGCTCGGCTGACCCTGCCGATCGTGGCCGTGGCCGTGCTGATGACCGGCCGGCGGGCCGGCGCCGCGAGTGCGCAGCGGTGGTTCAGCCGCGGGCTGGTCGTGGTCCTGGTGACGGCGGCGATCGGCTGCCTGTTCGTGTTCATCGACCTCCGCTGGGCCAGGTTCGTGCTGGGGTGGTCGCAGGCCTCTCCGGCCCTCACCCGCGCCGTCGCCGTCGGTCTGTGCGCGCTCGCCTTCCTCCCCGTGTTCGTGCTGACCGAACGCGCGGTCGACCGGTTGCTGTACGGCAGCAGGCCGGCCCCGTACGGCGTGCTGGCCGACGTGGCCGCGCTCCCCCGGGGCGCCACCGGAGGCGTCCCCGACCTGGCCGGCGTCGCGGAGGCGGTCGGTCGGGGCCTGGGCGCGACCACGTGCCGGCTGACCGTGCACCGGCCCGGGCTGCGCGACCGGAGCTACCAGTGGGTCCGGCCGGGCGAGGAGGAGGCCGAGACGTCGCTGGAGGTCCCCGTCCGGCACGCCGAGCAGGAGGTCGGGACGATCGCGGTCGACCGGGCCGCGGTCGCCGGGGCGGACGACCAGCGGCAGGACCTGCTGAGGGCGATCGCGAACAGCCTCGGGGTCGTGCTCCAGGCCGTGCGGACCAACATCGACCTCGAGCGCCAGCTGCGGACCTCGCTCGCCCGGGCCGCCGAGATCGCCGACGCGCGCCGCCGGGTCGTGGCCGAGGCCGACCGGGAGCGGCGGCGCATCGAGCGGGACCTCCACGACGGCGCCCAGCACCACCTGGTGTCGCTGAGCCTCGCCCTCGGGCTCGCCGAGCACGAGGTCGCCGCCGGGCGGGCGGAGCAGGCGCGCGCGAGGCTGGACCAGATCCTCGGGCAGCTCGACACCGCGGAGGCCGTCCTCACCCGGACCGCCACCGGCCTGTCCTCCGCCGCGCTCGCCCAGCGCGGAGTGGTCGCCGCCCTCCGCGACGAGCTGGGGCAGGACCCGCACGTCCGGATCGACACCCCCGGCGTGGACGGCGCGCGGTTCTCCCCCGACGTCGAGGCCGCCGTCTACTTCTGCTGCCTGGAGTCGGTGAACAACGCCCGCAAGTACGCGGGCGGCGCGGCGGTCCGGGTGCGGCTGGAACGGGCCGGCGACCACCTGCTCTTCTCGGTCGAGGACGACGGGCGGGGATGGGACCCGGCGACCTCGGGGTCCCTCGGCCGAGGGGTGCGCAACATGACCTCGCGCGTCACCGGCGTCGGCGGGCACCTCGACGTCCGGTCCGCTCCGGGCGAGGGGACCCGGGTCGAGGGCTGGGTGCCCCTGGGCGACCCGGGCGCGCCGCCCCCGACCCCCGGCGTCGTGCCGGCCCCGCGCCCGCTCGAGCAGGTCCGGATCATGGTCCGGCGGGCCCGCGACCTCTACCACGGGACGGCCCACGCGCAGTCGCTGAGCACGCTGACCCGGCAGCTGGGCGAGCCACCGAGGATCGCCCTGGCCGGACCGTCCCCGGCCCTCGTCGACGCCGTGCGCCGGCGCCTGGACGGCGCGCTGCACGCCCCCGGCCGGCGCGTCGCCACCTCCCAGGAGACGCCGGTCCTCGTGCCGATGACCTGCCTGGACCGGTCCGCACCGGACGGAGCCGATCCGTCGCCGGACCTCGGGATCACCGCCGGTGCCGACGCCGTCGTCCTGCTGGTGCCGTCGACCGCGCGGGGGGCGGACTGCTACCGGGACCTCCTGGCGCTCGCCGCGGCGCTGCGGCCCAGCCAGGTCCTCGGCGTCCTGGTCGCCGACGGCGACGCCCCGGTCGGGTCCGACCCCGGCGCCGAAGCTGGTGGGGACGGCGCCGCCGCGGACGACGCCGGCCGGGTGGCGGCGCCCGAGGAGCTGCGCCGGCTGTGCGCGACCGTGCTGCCCGTGGCCGGCGCGGTGCGCTCGGAGGAGCAGGAGCGGCAGGCCTACGTGGACCTGGCCGACCTGGTGCGGACCCGGCTGGGAGCCCGGCTCGAGGCGTTCCGCGCCCGGGCGGCCGTGGCGGCGCTCACGACGCTGCTGCACCGCGCGCCGCCGCCCGGCGACGCGCACCCGCTGCTCTACGAGCTCGACCGGTTCCGGCTGGGGCGGCCCGAGCTCACCGAGCTCGACCTGCTCGACCAGCTCACCGCCCCCGACGCGCCGCTGCCGGCAGCCGAGCGCCTGGCGGCGGTGCGGCTGCTCGGCCTGCTCGGCACCGATCCCGCGGCCCGCCTCGGCTGCGGGCCGGACGCCGAGCCCGGCCAGCTGGTGCGCGCCGCCCGGGAGCACCTGGCGCACTGGCAGCAGGTCGCGGCGCACCCGGCGTCCTCCACCGGCACCCGGACCGTCGCGCGCTTCCTCGTGGGTACCTGCGAGCGGCTGCTGACCACCACCGGCGGGTAGCGGCGGCTACTCGTCCGGGCGCCGGACGGATCGGCCGGCCAGCCAGGCCTGCCACTCCGACCGCCCGCTCTCGGCGGTCCCGGCCGCCAGGACGGCGAGCGCGGCGACGGCCAGCACGACGACGACCACCACCGCGACCAGCACGTGCTCCCAGCCGAACAGCGGGGGGACGGTCATGCTCCCCGGGTCCGGCGATGTCGTGTCGGGCGTCATGGGAGGAGGGTGCGGCACGTCGCGGACCGGCACAGCCCCGGCACCGGCGGCTCACCCTCCCGGGCGACGTCACGCGACGTCACGCAGCGAGAGGGCCTCGGACGCCGACCGCCCGGATCGCGGGAGGTCCGTCGCCCGGCCGGGTGGTCCGCGTCCGGCGGCGGACGGAGTCCCACCGGCGGCTCCGTAGCGTCCGCTCCCTCGACCCGGGACCGGAGGGAGGCGGGAGCGATGAGCGCCGAACCGCACGCCGAGGACGCCGCGCCGTCCCTGCTGCACGCACCCACGACGGCGCCGGGCGGGCGCCGTCGGCCGAACGTCTCCGGGGACCTGTCGACCGTCCTCGATGCCGGTCCGGTGTTCCGCCGGGCCGTGGCCGGCTACGACCGCTTCCAGGTCGACACCTACGTCCAGTGGGCGGAGGACGAGCTCACCGCCGCCGCGCGCGAGTGCTCCCGCCTGGAGGCGCGTCTGCTCGCCACCCGGGCCGCCCTCGACGAGGCCCGGGAGCTGCTCGGGCACTCCCCCGGGGGCGGTGCGGTGCTCCGGCTGTCGCGCCGCGTCGGGACGGTGCTCGCCGCGGCGGCCGACGAGGCCGAGGGGATGCGGGCGGACGCCGCGGCCGACCGGGCGGCGGCCCGCGCCGAGGCGGAGCGGCTGGTCGGCTACGGACGACGGCTGCTCGCCGACGCCCGGGCCGAGGCCGACCGGATCGTCGCCGCGGCGACCCGGGAGGCCGGGGCGCGCGCCGCCGAGGCCGACCGGGTCGTCGCGGCGGCCGAGCGGACCCGCAGCGAGGCCTGCTCGGAGGCGGAGGCGCGGCTCGAGGAGGTACGGGCGGTCGAGCGGCGCGCGCTCGACCGGGCCGAGCGGACCCGGCAGCGGGCCGCCGACGACGCGGCCGCCGCCCGGCTGCAGGCCCGCGGCGAGGTCGTCGCGCTCCTGGCCACGGGGCGCGAGGAGCGGCGGCGGGCCGACGCCGAGGCCGCCGCGACCCGGGAGCGCCTGGACCGCGAGGCCGCCGCCCGCCGCGCCGCGCTGCTGGCGGAGGTCGAGCGCCTCGAGCGACTCGCGCAGCGGCGGCCCGGACCGGACGGCGCGGCCGAGCCGATCAGCGCCGTCCCCGACCGTTTCCGCCTCCGCCTGCGGGGACCGCTGGACCGACTCCGGGGGCGCCCCGTGTCCCGCCCGGCACCCTGACCGTCGCCCTCCTCCTCCCGACCTGCGACGCCGCGCGCCGAGGGGCTCCCGGGAGCCGCCGCCGCGCCTAGCGTGGGGGCGGGTGCTCCGCCCGGAGGGAGTGAGGGGCATGACCACCACCCGAGCGACGTTCGAGGACTTCCTCGGCTGGCTGGCCGACAGCCGCCGGCACGGGCAGGTCCACTTCGACGACCGGCAGGAGTGCTGGCAGGTGCTGGGGCACCAGGAGGCCGGCGCGGTGCTGGCCGACCCGGCCGTGTTCTCCTCCGACCTCTCCGCGCTCCAGCCGCAGCAGGACGACTTCGCGCTCTTCCAGCGCGGCAACTTCGTCCGCATGGACCCGCCGCAGCACCGCACGCTGCGGACCCTGGTCAGCCAGGCGTTCACCCCGCGGGTCGTGGCCGACCTGGAGCCGCGCATCGCCGAGCTGACCGGCGAGCTGCTGGACCAGGCCGGTGAGCGGTTCGACCTGGTCGACGCGCTGGCCTATCCGCTGCCGGTGATCGTGATCGCCGAGCTGCTGGGCATCCCCGTCGCCGACCGGGCGCTGTTCCGCCGGTGGGCCGACACGCTGCTGGGCCAGGACATCGACCCGGACCGGTCGCTGCGCGAGGTCGGCGAGCAGGCGGTGACCGCCGTGGCCCCGGTGATGCGCGAGATGAACGGCTACTTCCTGGACTTCATCCGGTCCCGGCGGGCGGCTCCGGGCCACGACCTGACCAGCAAGCTGGTCCAGGCCGAGGTGGACGGCCGGCGGCTGGCCGACGAGGAGATCGTCGGCTTCGTCGGGCTGCTGCTGATCGCCGGCCACATCACCACCACCGCGACGCTGGGCAACAGCCTGGTCTGCTTCCGGGACGCCCCGGACGCCGTCCCCGCGGTGCGGGCCGACCCGGCGCTGCTGCCGACGGCGATCGAGGAGGTGCTGCGGCTGCGCACGCCCTTCCCGCGCCTGGCCCGGCTGACCCGGACCGACACCGAGGTGGGCGGCGTGCGCATCCCGGCCGGGCAGGTCGTGGTGGTCTGGCTGACCGCGGCCAACCGGGACGAGCGGGTGTTCCCGCAGCCCGACCGCTTCGACGTCCGCCGCTCCCCCAACCCGCACCTGACCTTCGGGCACGGCATCCACTTCTGCCTCGGCGCGCCGCTGGCCCGGCTGGAGGCCCGGGTCGCGCTGCGGCTGCTGCTGGCGCGCTACCGGGAGATCGCGGTGCCCGGCGACGACCAGGTCGAGTACCGCAACCCGTGGGCGATGGTCGCGGTCACCCGGCTGCCGCTGGAGGTCCGGCCCGGGGGGGGGGGGGGGGGGGGGGGGGGGGGGGGGGGGGGGGGGGGGGGGGGGGGGGGGGGGGGGGGGGGGGGGGGGGGGGGCGGGGCGCGCGGCCCGCGGGGGGCCCGGCGGGGGCCCGCCG
>NZ_JBJGYQ010000039.1:0-22269 GCF_054050075.1 Geodermatophilus sp. SYSU D00965
GGAGGCCGCCGCGCGCACCCACCCCCCGCCCCCCCCGCGGCGGGCCCGCGCCCCCCCCCCCCCCCCCCCCCCCCCCCCCCCCTCCACTCCGGAGCGCGACGAGGGGACGCCGATCGGCATGTGGGTGCGGGTGCTGGGCTCGGCGGCGGGCGGTGGGTTCCCGCAGTGGAACTGCGCCTGCCCGTCGTGCCGGGCGGTGCGCGACGGGTCCCGGCCCGCCCGCCCCCGCACCCAGTCGTCGGTCGCGGTCAGCCCCGACCGCCGGCGCTGGACGCTGGTCGGCGCCTCACCCGACGTGCCCGCCCAGTTCGCCGCCTTCCCCGCCCTGCACCCCGCCGACGGGAGCCGGGCGGTGCCGCTGGAGGCGGTGCTGCTCCCCGACGCCGAGCTCGACTCCACCCTCGGCCTGCTGCTGCTGCGCGAGGGCCGGGACCTGGTCGTCCACGCGACCGAGGCGACGCGGGACACCCTCTGCGAGGGCACCGGGCTGCTGCGCGTGCTGGAGGCATACTGCCCGGTGACGTGGCGGCCGGTGGTCCCCGGGGTGGACGTGCCGCTGGGCGGCGGGCTGTCCTACCGGGCCTTCGACGTCCCCACGACCAAGCGCGCGCGGTTCGGCGGCGGCGGGACCGGCGAGGGCCGGGTCGTCGGCTACCGGCTGACCGACGAGCGCAGCGGCCGGACGCTGGTCTGCCTGCCGGTCGTGCAGGACCTGGCGACGGTGCGCGAGGAGCTCGACGACTGCGCGTGCCTGCTGGTCGACGGGACCTGCTGGGCCGACGACGAGCTGGCCCGGCTCGGACTCGGCAGCCGGACCGCCCGCGAGATGGGGCACCAGCCGATCAGCGGACCGGGCGGCAGCCTCGAACTGCTCGCGCCGCTGCCGATCGCGCGCAAGGTCTACACGCACGTCAACAACACCAACCCGGTCCTGCTCGAGGACGCTCCCGAGCGGCGCCTGCTCGAGCAGTACGGCGTGGAGGTGGCGGTGGACGGCATGGAACTGGAGGTCTGAGTGACCGTGACGGAGACGCCGACGGACCCGGCGACCGGCGACTTCGTGGCCGCGCTGCGCGCCCAGTCCCGGCGCTACCACGACCAGCACTCCTTCTCCCGGCGGATGAACGAGGGACGGCTGGACCCCGGGCAGATCCGCGGCTGGGTGGCCAACCGGTTCGCCTACCAGGCGGCCATCCCGCGCAAGGACGCCGCGATCCTCGCCAACTGCCCCGACCGCGCCGTGCGCCGGCGCTGGATCCGGCGCATCCACGACCACGACGGCACCGTCGACGGCGAGGGCGGCATCGAGGCCTGGCTGCGGCTGGCCGAGGCCGTGGGGCTGGCCCGGGAGGAGGTGGAGGACGAGCGCCACGTCGTCCCCGGCGTGCGGTTCGCCGTCGACGCCTACGTGACCTTCGCGCGCACCCGGCCGTGGGTCGAGGCGGTGGCCTCCTCGCTCACCGAGCTGTTCGCGCCGGACCTCATGGCCGACCGCCTGGCCGCCTTCGAGCGCCACTACACCTGGATCGACCCCGCCGGGCTGACCTACTTCCGGGCCCGGCTGACCCAGGCCCCGCGCGACTCCGAGCACGCCCTGGAGATCGTGACCCGGCAGTGCCGGACCCCCGACCAGCAGGCGGCCGCGGTGGCCGCGCTGTCGTTCAAGTGCGACGTCCTGTGGAGCATGCTCGATGCCATCGACCGGGCCTTCCCCGACCGCTGACGCCACCGACCGGCCGCGGCTGGCGCCGCACGTCCGGCTGACGTTCGACGCGGCCCGGCGGCGGGACGTGCTGCTGACGCCGGAGGCGGTGTCGGTCCTCAACGCCACGGCGGCGGCCGTCCTGCGGCTGTGCGACGGCACCCGGACCGTCGCCGAGGTCGTCGCCGCGCTGCGCGACCGGTACGACCGGGTGGACGACGACGAGGTGCGCGGCTTCCTCGACCGCCTCGCCGCCCGGCGCTGCGTGGAGCTGCACCGTGGCTAGCGACGTCGAGCCGCCGTTCGGGCTGCTGGCCGAGCTGACCTACGGCTGCCCGCTGCACTGCCCGTACTGCTCCAACCCGCTCGAGCTGGCCGCCTACCGCGACGAGCTGTCGACGGCGGAGTGGCAGCGGGTGCTCACCGAGGCCCGGGAGCTCGGGGTGCTCCAGCTGCACCTCTCCGGCGGCGAGCCGCTGCTGCGCCGCGACCTGGCCGAGATCGTCCGCACCGCGGCCGGCCTGGGCCTGTACACGAACCTGATCACCAGCGCGCTCGGCCTCACCCCGCACCGCGCGGGGCAGCTGCGCGCCGCCGGGCTCGACCACGTGCAGATCAGCCTGCAGGCCGACGAGGCGGCGCTGTCGGACCGCCTCGCCGGGGTGCCCTCGTTCGGGCGGAAGCTGGCGGCGGCCCGGCTGGTGAAGTCGCTGGGCTGGCCGCTCACCCTCAACGTCGTCCTCCACCGGCACAACCTCGACCGGGTCGACCGGGTCCTCGCCCTGGCCGAGGAGCTGGGCGCCGACCGGCTGGAGCTGGCCAACACGCAGTACTACGGCTGGGCCCTGCGCAACCGCCGCGCGCTCCTGCCCAGCCGGGCCCAGGTCGAGCGCGCCGAGGCCGTGGTGCGGGCGGCCCGCGACCGGCTGGCCGGGCGCACGGAGGTCGTCTACGTGCTGCCCGACTACTTCGGCCGGTACCCGAAGCCGTGCATGGGCGGCTGGGGACGCCGGCAGCTCACCGTGGTGCCCACCGGCGACGTGCTGCCGTGCCCGACGGCGCACGACCTGCCGCTGCCGCGGGCCAGCGTGCGGGAGCACCCGCTGGCCTGGATCTGGGCGGAGTCGCCGCTGTTCCGGCGCTTCCGCGGCACCGACTGGATGCCCGAGCCGTGCCGCGGCTGCGACCGCCGCGAGGTCGACTTCGGCGGCTGCCGCTGCCAGGCGTTCGCGCTCACCGGCGACGCCGCCCGGACCGACCCGGTCTGCGTCCTGTCGCCCGACCACGCGCTCGTGGCCGACGCCGTGGCCGCGGCCGAGGAGGCGGGCCCGGACACCGCGCCGGTCCCGCGGCGGCCCGAGGCGCCCCTGCGGCTGACCGGGGCCCGGCCATGACGTCGGTCTTCGTCTTCGTCTCCGGCGTGACGCTGCTCATCGTGAGCGCCGAGAAGCTCATCGCCCACCTCGTCGGGGCCGCGCGGGGTCTGCGGGTCCCGCTGTTCCTGCTCGCCATCGTCTTCACCGGGATCGAGTTCGACGACATCACCCTCGGCGTCGCGCTGAACCTGGAGGACCTCAGCGGCGTCGCGCTCGGCGTGGTGTTCGGGACGGCGCTGTCGTTCACCGGCGTGGTCCTGGCGCTCGCGGCGATCCTGCGGCCCAGCCGCATCGACGTCCCGCGGGACTACCTGGTCCTGCTCGCCGTCGCGCCCCTGGTGATGGTCGGGTTCACGCTGAGCGCTCCGCTGTCCGTGGCCGACGGCGTGGTGCTCCTGGGCCTGTTCGCGCTCTTCGTCGGCTACGTCGTCGCCCGGGAGTGTCGACGGAGCGTGCCGGTCTTCCGGGACGAGGAGGTGCTCGAGGCCGCCGGTGTCGGCGGACCGGGCGGGGCCGCGCCGCCCGTGCCGCGGGGGACCGACCGGCGCGACGGGGCAGGGGCCTGGGCCGGCCCCGGCCTCGAGCGGCAGGTCGTCGACGACCTGCCCTTCGCCACGGCGCGCCCGATGCCCGGGTGGGCCCACCTCGGGGTGGCAGTGCTCGCCCTCGCCGGGCTGGTCGTCGGCGCGGCGACCACCAGCCTCGGCACCGAGGGGATCCTGTCGACCTACGGGCTCGAGGGCACGGTGTTCGGCGCGACGATCGTCACCGCCGTGCTGACCCTGGAGGACCTCTTCCTGACGGTGGAGCCCTTCCGCAAGGGCGTGCCGGAGATCGGGGTCGGCAACGTCATCGGCAGCGTCGTCTTCTCGGTCACCGGGAAGCTCGGCACGACGCTGCTGGCCGGGGGCATCGTCGTCGGCCCGGACGTGCTCGCGTGGCACCTGCCCGCGCTGGTGGTCCTCACCGGGCTCGCCGCGTACTTCCTGTCCACCGGCCGGCTCCGGCGGTGGCACGGCGTCGTCCTGCTGGCGCTCTACGCGGCGTACTGGGTCGTCAGCGTGCTGGCCTTCGGCGGGGCGCCGGTCGAGCTCGACTGAACCGGGGCGCCGGGCTGCCCGTGCCGCTCCGGTGTCATGCTCGGGGTCGGGCGGGGGACGAGGAGAGGGCGGCGGCATGCCGGGCTGGGCGTGGACGCTGGTCGGGGTGGCAGGCGGTCTGCTGCTGTGCTGGCTGGTGCTGATGGCGGTCCTGTGGACCCACCGCCCCGACGACATGAGCGCACGGGAACTGCTGCGGCTGCTGCCCGACGTGCTGCGGCTGGTGCGCCGGCTGGCCGCCGACGGCACCCTGCCGCGCGGGGTCCGGGTGCGGTTGTGGCTGCTGCTGGCCTACCTGCTGGTGCCGATCGACCTGGTGCCGGACTTCGTGCCGGTGCTCGGCCACGCCGACGACGCGATCGTGGTCGCCCTCGTGCTGCGCTCGGTGGTCCGCCACGCCGGCCCGGACGCGGTCGAGCGGCACTGGCCGGGCACCCCCGACGGGCTGGCCGCGCTGCGCGGGGCCTGCCGGCTGCCGGCGTAGCGGAGCGCGCGGGCGGTCCGGACTCCCGACCGCCGCCGGCCGTCACATGACGAGGTGGGCCGGCGTCCCGGTGGACTGCTCGACGTCCTCGGTCGCGGTCTGCAGCAACCGGTGGCTGAGGTCCGACAACGCCCGCGCGACGGCGATCTCGTCGCCGATCACGGGGACGTCACGATCGGCGGGGTCCAGCCGGGCGAGGCCGACGCCGGTCAGCCGGTCGTTGTCCCCCGTCTGCAGCCGGGCCACCGCGCGGGTGTGCCCGTCGTGCTCGTCGATCTCGATCGAGACCGTCCAGGTCTTGGCCTCGTCCACGTCGTCCTCCTCGGGGTGTCCCGGTGGCCGGCGGCCGGCCGACCGGGTCGGTGGCCAGCCTCCGCCGGGGTCCCGGAGTGGGGGAGTGGCCGAGGTCCCGGGACGCCGGGCCCCTCGTCCCGGGGCTGCTCAGCTGCTCAGAGGTAGGCCCGGGGGTCGACCGCCGGGGGCAGCTCGCCCGGCACGACGCGCCGCCCGGTGACGTGGTGGGGGATCAGCCGCAGCCAGTGACCGTGCTCGCCAGGAGCCCAGGGAGTGACGCCGACGTCGTGGGTGCGCCGCACGAGGTCGGGTCCGTGGGCGTCGGTCACCTCCTCGGCGAGCCCGCGGACCAGCACGCTCCACCCGCTGCGGTGGATCGGGTCGATCTCGTCCACCTCGAAGGTCACGTTGGCGTGGCCGGCGTTGCTGAGCTTCGTGCCCGGCGAGGTCCGGATCTCGGTGGACGACGTGTCCCGGGTGTCGGTCATCGCTGCTGCGCCTCCTCCGTCCGGTCCCGGACCTCGGGCCGGCCGCGGGTCAGGGGATCGTCGCGGCCCGGGCTCTCAGCCCGCGGCCCCGGCCGGCGACACCGGGCTGGACCGACCGCCGAGCGCCGAGCCGATCTCGCCGGCCCAGGCACGGACGGCCGCCCAGTCGCGGAAGTCGCCGACCGGCGCCCGCATGGCCGTCACCACGGCCCGCTCCCCGAAGGAGAGCAGGGACGGGTCGAGGCGGCCGGGGAAGACCCGGTGCCCGCGGGGGCCGAGCATCGCGGTGAGCGTGCCGGCGTCGTGCGGCGCGTCCGGCGGGAACGGCGGAGGGCCGATCGGGCCGCTGGAGAACAGCCACACCGGCCGGCCGCGCAGCACGGTGAGGTGCGCGGTGGCCAGGTCCCGGGCCGCCTCCTGCCAGCGCCCGGCGTAGACGGCGCTGCCGAGGACCACCGCGTCGAACGCCGATGGGTCGGGGCGGTGCTCGGCCGGGACGGCGGAGGCGACGACGTCCGGGTTCCCCGCGGCAGACCGGCCGGTGAGGACGCGGGCCAGCTCCTCGGCGATCTCGTGGGTGGAGCCGTGGCGGCTCGCCGCGGTCACCAGGACCCGGACCGCGGGCTGCGCGGCCCCGGTCGTCGAGGCCTCCGTCATCGGGCGCCTCCTCAGGCGTGGGTGGCGGGGGGCTGGGTCGGACGGTAGGGAGCGGGCCGGAGCGGCCCCAGGGTCGCCGGGCGCATCGGGCCGGGACCTCGGTCCCTGCCCGGCTCGCGCGCGGCCTCCCGATGTGCGCCGGGCACCGCGCGGCGCGCGACCGGGGCCGAAGGGGCTCCCCGGAACGGGACCTCCGTCCGGCGCGCGGCGAGGGCCGGGCGCGGAGCATCGGCAGCCGACCGCAGCCGCGCAGACGACCGCGGTCCGGCTGGTCGAGGAGATGGTCCCGGTGATGAGCTGGTACGGCTGGAGTCCGATGAGCGGCTGGGGCTGGGTGGTCACCACGCTCAGCGGCCTGGTCCTGCTCGCCCTGGTCGCCGCGCTGGTGGCCCGTGCGGTGCGGCCGCCCGGCGGGACCTCCTCGCCTCCGACCTCCTCGCCTCCGCCGCAGACGGCCGAGCACCTGCTCGCCGACCGGTTCGCCCGCGGCGAGATCGACGAGACCGAGTACCGCAGGCGGTTGACGACGCTGCGCAGCGCGGGGACCGGCCCCGAGCCGGGCTGACCTCCGCTCGTCCCGCAGCCGCCCGCGGCTGCGGTGGTTCTCGGCGCGTCGTCGACAGGTCGCTCCGGGCGGCTCAGGGGCCGTCCAGCACCGTGACCGATCCCGCGCCGCCGTCCACCCGGACCCGCTGGCCGGTGCGCAGCCGCCGGGTCGCGTCGGGCACCGTGGCCACGGCGGGGATGCCGTACTCGCGGGCCACGATCGCGCCGTGCGAGACGACTCCGCCGACCTCCATCACCAGGGCCCCGGCGAGCTGGAACAGCGGCGTCCAGCCCGGGTCGGTGCTGGCGGCGACGAGCACCTCGCCGGCGGTCAGCGCGGCGCCGACGGGGGAGTCCAGGACCCGGACGACGCCCTCGTGCACGCCCGGGGACACCCCGGTGCCGCGCAGCGTCCCGGGGGTGCTCTCGGGGAGGGCGGTCGGGCCGTAGACGGTCTCGCCGTCGCTGGTGAGCAGCAGCGGGACCACCCGCCGGCCGAGCTCGCGCTCGTACTCGTCCCGCCGGCGGGCCGCACGCTCGCGCAGGTCCGGCGCCGTCCCCTCCACCCCGGCACGCAGGTCGGCCGGGTCGAGGAAGAAGACGTCGTCGGCCGCGTCGAGCCGGCCCGCCGCGACCAGCCCCGCGCCGACCTGCTGCAGCACGCCCCGGGCCACGGCGAGCACCCGCACCAGGTCGAACTTCGGCCGCTCCCGCAGCCCGCCCAGGGCCCGGTACCGGTCGAGCACCGCGCCGAGCAGCCGGGCGCGCACCGGCCCTCGGTCGCGGCGGACGGCGGCGACCAGCTCGCGCACGGCGGCCTCGGCCTGCTCGGTGCCGCGCAGCCGCCGGTCGACCAGCGCGGCCGGGTCGCCCGCGGCGAGGTAGCCGCGGACCAGGTCCACCACGTAGGCCGGGTCGTCGGTGAAGCGCGGCAGCCCCAGGTCGATCTCCCGGTCCGGCGCCCGGTGCCCGTAGGCGGCGAGGAACTCCGCCATGCCCGGCATGGCCGCCGACGGCTCGGTCCCGGTCCGGGCGCTGGTCCGCGCCAGCCGGGCCAGCGCGGTGCCCATCGCCAGCGTGGGGTCGTGGGGCAGCCAGCGGCGCACCGGCTCGAGCCCTGCGGACGTGCCCAGCCACCGCTCGCACAGCTGCGCGGCGAGCGCGCCGGCCAGCAGTCCGACGTACACCGGCGGCAGCTGGGCCCAGGCCACGTCGAGCGTCCGCTGCGGCAGCGTCGCGAGGACGTACTCCGCCTGCTCGCGCGGTCCGGTCAGGGTCGCGGCCTCGTCGCGGACCCGGCGCACGTCGTCCTCCGCGCGGGCGAGCAGCCGCCGGCGTGCCCGCGCCGGGGCCGCGGCCGCGGCCACGAGCCCGGGGACCTCCCGCGCCACCCACCAGGTCACCCCGGCCGGCAGGGCCGCGCCGCGGGGTCGCGCGAGCCGGTGTCCCTCCCGGTCGAGCCACTCGCGCAGGACCGCGGCGGTGGCGGGGTCCTTCAGCGCCATCCGGTCGGCCAGGTTGCGGCCCAGCCGGGGGGAGGCCAGCACCGGGGTGATGTCGTAGAAGAGGCGGCCGGCCACCTGGGACACCCAGGGCGGTGCCTCCCGGCGCGGCCGGCGGCGCAGCGACCACAGGGACGACACCGCGGTGACCAGTCCGGTGAAGGCGGCGTTCCCGGCGGGGGTCATGGGCTCGGCCACGCCCTGCGCCGCGAGGGTCAGCGGGATGTACACCCGCAGCCCCGGTCCGGCCGGCGGCCCGGGCGGCAGCGGGAACAGGGTGGTGACCGGCCGCGACTGGAGCAGCCAGCAGCGCCCGCCGGCGACGGCCCACTCCACGTCCTGCGGCGTGCCGGCCGGCGCGGCCGCGCGCAGCCCCAGGGCGACCAGCTCGCGCAGGCGCGCGTCGTCGAGCAGCGGGCGCTCGCCGTCCGGCCCGCTGAGCACGGCGCCCGTGCCCGCGTCCACCACCCACCGCTGCGGGGTCACCCGCCCGCTCACCAGGGCCTCACCCAGCCCGCGCACGGCCTCCACGACGACGTGGTCGCGGCGTCCGGTGAGCGGGTCGGCGGTGAACAGCACCCCGGCCACGTCGGCGGCCACCATCCGCTGGACGACGACGGCGACAGCGGCCGCCGCGTCGGGCGTGCCCTGCCGTGCCCGGTAGGCCAGGGCACGGGCCGTCCACACCGACGACCAGCAGCGCCGGACCGCGGCCACCACCGAGTCGGCGCCGGCGACGTCGAGCACCGTGTCCTGCTGGCCGGCCGAACTGGCTCCGGGCTGGTCCTCCGTGGTGGCCGAGGAGCGCACCGCCACCGCGTCGGCGCCCAGCCGGCGCCAGGCAGCGACGATCGGCCCGGCGAGCTCCTCGGGCACCGGCGCGGCCGCGAAGGCCTCGCGCAGTCGGGCCGACGCAGCGGCCAGCGCGTCGGGGTCCTCCCCGTCGAGGCCGGTGGTCGCCGAGTCGACGACCGGGGCCAGGCCGGACACCGCCACGAACCGCCGGTAGGCCTCGGCGTCGACGACGAAGCCGTCGGGCACCGGCAGCCCGGCCTGCCGCAGGCGGGCCAGGCCCGCCCCCTTGCCGCCGGCCCGGGCCGGGTCGGCGGCGCCCCGGTCGTCGAGCCAGGTGACGGTCCCGGGTAGCCCGGCCTCGAGCGCGGTGGCGACGGAGTGCGGCTCGCTCACGGGTCCCGACCTCCTGCCCGACGTCCGGTGACCGTCCAGCGTGGGCCGCCCCGGTGCCGCGGCCACAGGGTCCGAGGTCCGTCGGGGCCCTTGGTCGGTGGGAACTGCGGACGTTGTCCAGCCCGGACAGGGCACACCGGCCCTGGTGCCGGGCCGGCCTCCCTGGCGCGGGATCGGTGGCGGGCCGTCTTCTGGCGGACCACGCGGGAACGTCGTGACATCGGCGTTCCCGCGGCCCAGCATCTGCACAGACGAGTCACGGGGAAGTGCCCAGACAGCGGCGGTCGGGCGGGGGTGGCGGTCGGTGACGGACCTGACGGACCGGGCGACCGGGCACTCCGAGTCCGGGCTCGCGTCCGAGCCCCCCGACCTCTCCGCTCTCCCGAGGCCCCGCGAGCCGCGGCCGGCCGGTCCGCCGGCCCCCCGGGACGGCGTGCCGCTGACCCGCCTGACCAGCCTGGCCCGGCTCACGCCGTCGCAGGCCCTCGAGCTCGCGGCGGGGGTGCTGGCCGAGGCGGCGCGGGGAGAGGAGCCCGACCCCGGTGGCGAGCCGGTCCTGGCCGGTGAGGTCGTCGTCGGCACCGACGGGCGGGTGGCGCTGCGCACCGCCGCGGACGGCGGACCGCCGGCGGGCGGCCCCGCGGTCGCGGTGGTCCTCGCGGACCTCGGGGGTGCCGCGCGGGTCCGCGGCCGCCCGGTGGACCCGGCGGCCGAGCAGCTGCTGACCCGGCTGGAGCGGGCGGGAGCCGACCTGCGGGTCGCCGGCGTCCCCGCCGTCGCGCGGACGCTCGGGGAGGCGGCCGCCGCGCTCGACCGCGGGGCCGTCCGCGCCGAGCTGGCCGCGCTGGTGCGGGCGGTCGGCGGGACGGCGGCCGGCAGAGGAGCCTCCGGCGGGGGAGCGGGACCGGCGCGGGTCGCCTCTCCCGAGGGCCGGGAGGCCCCGGCGACGAAGGCTGCGACCGGGGGGTCCCGCACCGCGCGGCGGCGGATCGGCGCGTGGCTGCTGTCGGTCCTCGTCCTCGGCGCGGTGGTCGCGGTCGAGGTCGCCGTCCTGCGCGACGACATCGCCACCGACGTCGCCCTGCTCCTGGACGCCGGGCGCAGCGGGGCCCCGCCGTCCACCGAGCCGGAGCCCGACGGCCCGCCGGTCGTGCCGCCGGCACCACCCGCGGCCGGCGCGGTGACCGGGGTCGACCTGCGGCCCCTCGACGCCTGCACGCCGGGCGCGCCCTGCAGCGTGCGCCTGCTGGTCCGGCTCGCCCCGGCCCCCGATCCGCAGGTGGTGACCTGGTCCTACCAGGTGGTCGACCGCTGCACGAGCGCCGCGCAGACCGCGCCGGGCGGGACCGTGACCGTGCCGGCCGGCGCGGAGCGGGCCGAGGCCGTCGGCACGGTCGCGCTCCCCGCGGTCGCGGCCGCGGCGGTGGTCGCCGTCACCGAGCAGCCCGCGGTGGCGGCCTCGCCGCCGGTGTTCGCCGGTTCGTGCCTCCCCGACCCGCGGGCCGGGTGACGCCATGCCGATCAGGCGGAAGGCCCTGCCGATCAGGCGGAAGGCCCTGCCGATCAGGCGGAACGCACTGCCGATCAGGCGGAACGCACTGCCGGTCGCCGAGCCGGCCGGGCCGCCGCCGGAGGCGTCCGGCCGCCGCCGCAGCACCCGCGAACGGCGCAGGGACCTCCGCAGCGGCGCGTTCGACCTGCTCGCCGTCGTGGCCGCGCTCGTGCTGGTCGGGCTCGGGCTGGTCAACCTGTACCTGGTGGGGGCTCCCGGGCTCGCGGCGCGACAGGCGCTGATCGCCGCCGGCGGGGTGCTCGCCCTCGCGGTGTTCTGGCGGATCCGGGTGCGGTACCTCGGCGTGCTGGGCTGGGCCGCCTACGCCGCGGCCGTCGTCCTGCTGGTCGGCGTCCTCACCGTGGGCCTGTCCGCGAACGGCGCCACCCGGTGGATCGCGATCGGCTCGCTGACCTTCCAGCCCTCCGAGCTGGCCAAGCTCGGGCTGCTGCTCGTCCTCGCCGCCGTGCTCGGCTCGGGCCGGCCCGCGTGGCAGCGCTTCGCCGCGGCGGTGCTGCTCGCCGTGGTGCCCATCGGCCTCACCCTGCTCCAGCCCGACCTCAGCACCACGACGCTGCTCGTCGTCCTGGCCGCGTCGATGCTGGTCATCGGGCGCGTGCCGGCGCGGTTCCTGCTGCCGCTGGTCGCCGCGGGGGCGATCGCCGCGCCGCTGATGATCAGCCTGCTGCGGCCCTACCAGCTCCAGCGCCTCGGGTCCTTCCTGGTGGGCGCGCACGAGTCGCCGACCGGGTCGGGCTGGGCGCTGCGGCAGGCGCACATCGCGGTCGGCTCGGGCGGGCTGTTCGGGCGGACCGACGACCCGTTGCGCCTGCTGCGCGCCCAGTACCTGCCCGAGCGGGACACCGACCTGGCGCTGGCCAGCCTGGTCGGGCAGTGGGGACTGGTGGCCGGCGCCGGGGCGGTGCTCGCCGGGATCGTCCTGGTGTGGCGGCTCGCCCTGGCCAGCCGGGCGTCGCGCACGCCGCACGGCGCGCTCGTGGGCGGCGGCCTGGCGATCCTCATGGGCATCGAGATCGTCGTCTCGGTGGGGGCCAACCTCGGGCTGCTGCCGCTGGCCGGCGTCCCGTTCCCGCTGCTGAGCTACGGCGGCACCGCGCTGGTCGTGCACCTGGCCGCGATCGGGGTCGTGCTGGCCGTCCGCCGGGACGGCGCGCGGCGGCGGCTGTGGGCGCTGCCCGGCCGGTACAACCCGCGCCCGCGGCTGGTCCGGCTGACCGCGGCCGGCCTGTCGCTGCTGCTGCTCTCCTTCGGGTTCTACGGGTGGCAGCTGCAGACCACCCAGGGCCGGGACCTCCAGCTCGTCGGGGACGAGCAGATGACGCGCTGCATCCGGCTGCCCGCGCCCCGCGGCGCGATCACCGACCGGCACGACGCGCCCCTGGCCGTGGACGCCGCCGACGTCGGCAGCGGCGTGGACCGGGTGCTCGTGGTGCCCGCCCTGCTGCGCGGCCGGCCCGCCGACGTCGACCGCCTCGCCGACCTGACCGGCCGGCCGCGCGACGAGCTCGCCGCGCAGCTCGGTTCCGCGGAGGGCACCACGCTGTCCCTCCCGGTGGCCGACGTCCCGCGCGCGACCGGCGACGCGGTCACCGCGGCCGGGATCACCGGCGTGCTCGTCGTCCCCGAGCCGCGTCGCGCCTACCCCCAGGGCGCGCTGCTGGGCCCGGTGCTCGGCTTCGTGGGGGTGGCCACGCCCGAGGACGAGCAGCGCTGGCCCGGCCTGCCGTCCGGGGAGTTCGTCGGCCGCGCCGGCCTCGAGCAGCAGTACGACGCGGTGCTGCGCGGCGTCGACGGGCGGCAGTGCCTGTACGTCGACCCGACCGGCGTGCCGGTCGCCCTCGGCGAGCGGCAGGACCCCGTCCCCGGCGCCGACCTGCGGCTCTCGCTCGACCTGGGCCTGCAGCAGGTGCTCGACGCCCGCCTCGCCGAGGCCGTGCGCGCGCAGCCGCACCCGCGGGGCCGGATCGGCGCCGCCGTCGCGATGGACCCCCGGTCGGGGCAGGTCCTCGCCATCGCCAGCACCCCGTCGTTCGACAACAACGTCTACGGGCCACCGGTGGACGCCGGTGCGCTGCAGGCGCTGGCCGACGCCCCGGGGTCGCCGATGCTCGAGCACGTCACGCAGGCGGTCGCGCCCCCCGGGTCGACGTTCAAGCTGGTCGTGGCCGCGGCCAACCAGGCCCACCCGGTCTTCGCGCCGTACCGGGCCATCCCCACCGGGGGCAGCTTCACCTACGGCGGCCACACCTTCGGCAACTGGAAGCCGATGGGGCCGATGGACCTGGTCGACTCGATCGCCATGTCCAACGACGTCTACTTCTACAAGCTCGCCGTGGCGCTGGGGCCCGAGGCGATCATCGACACCGCCCGGGCGCTCGGGGTGGGGCAGCCCACCGGCATCGACCTCCCCGGCGAGTCCGCCGGCTACCTCGGGACGCCGGAGTCGGTCGAGGCCGGCGGGGGCACCTGGTACGGCGGGTCCACCGTCATCCTCGGCATCGGCCAGGGCCCGCTCCAGGTCACCCCGCTGCAGAACGCCCGGTGGACCGGCGCCGTCGCCACCGGGAACCTGGTCACCCCGCGGCTGGGCCTGGCGGTCGGCACCGAGGGCGCTCCGTACACCGCGCTGCCCGCACCGGCCCCGACGCCGGTGCCCTTCGCCGCCGAGCTGGGGCCGGTGCGGGAGGGGATGCGCGCGGCCGTGACCAGCGGCACCGCCGTCCGGCTCGCCGACCAGCCCGCGCCGGTGAGCGCGAAGACCGGCACGGCGCAGGACGGCGGCCTGCCCGAGGGCGAGTACGACAACTGGCTGACCGCGGCGGCCCCGGCCGACGCCCCGGAGATCGTGGTGACCGCGATGGTGCAGGGCCCCGGGACGGGCGGGAACACCGCGAAGACCGTGGTGGCCGACGGCCTGCGGCACTACCTCGAGCACCGGGCCGACGTCGCCGCCACCGGCCCGGTGCAGACGCCCTGAGCCGTCAGCTCCGGCCGTAGGCGGCCAGCAGCGGGCGGTTGCGCAGCGCCCGCGCGGCGCCCTCGGCCACGCAGGTCAGGGGGTCCTCGGCGAGCTTGACCGGGAGGCCGAGCGCCCGTTCCAGCTCCGGCGCGAAACCCGGGACCAGCGAGGACCCGCCGAACAGCAGCACACCCTCGGCCAGCACGTCGGCGATCGCCTGCGGCGGGAGGTCGTCGAGGCAGGCGCTCAGCGTCCGGACGATCTCGTCGGTGATCGGCCGCACCGCGTCGGCCACCTCGGCCCCCTGCACCGTCGCCAGCCGCGGCCGGCCGGTGGCGGCGTCGCGGCCCTGCACGACCAGCGGGCCGTCGTCCTCCGTCCCGGAGCCGATCTTGAGCTGCTCGGCCTCCAGCTCGCCGACGTGCAGCTGGTGCTGCTCGCGCAGGTACCGGGAGACCGCCGTCGTCATCTCGTCGCCGCCCAGCTTGCTGGTCCGGTGCGCGAGCACCCCGCCGAAGCAGAACGCCACCGCCTCGGCGGTGCCACCCCCGACGTCCACGACCATGTGCACCCGCCGCTCCAGCGGGTCGACGCCGCAGCCGACCGCGCCCGCGATCGACTCGTCCAGCGCCGTCACCGGGCGGATGCCGGCCTCCTCGGCGGCCTCGAGCAGCGCGCGGTGCTCCAGCGCGGTCGACCCGACGGGGACGCCGATCACGGCGCGGACCGGGGCCCACGCCCGCCGTCCGGCCTTCTGCAGGACCAGGCGCAGGTACAGCCGGGCGGTCTCCAGGTCGGTGACCACGCCGTCGTTGAGCGGCCGGACGGCGGCGAACCGGGCCGGGGCGCGACCGAGCAGGTCGGCGGCCTCCCGGCCGATGGCGAGCACCCGTTCGCGGCGGGCGCCGCCGCGGCGCAGCAGCATCACGGTCGGTTGGTCGTAGACGATGCCGCGGCGGAGGTCGCTGACGACCGTGTTGGCGGTGCCCAGATCGATGCCGAGATCCACCCCGTGCCTCCTGACCGCCGGCTGCCGTCCCAGTCTGGGACCGCTGCCGGACACGGTCCAGGACCCTCGCTCCCGGCTGTGCAGCACGAAGGTCCCTGGTCGGCGCGTCCGCGGCGCGGCGCGTCTTGCGGTGCAGGTGGCATCGACGGTCTCCTGGGCACCCGGCCGGCGGCCGGGGGCCGTCCCGCGTCCGGGCCGGCGAGCGCGACGGGAGGACGGATCGACGATGACCAGCTCCGCCGAGGGGCCGCTCGCCCCGCAGACCCGCACCAAGGCGCGGCCGGAGGCCGCGGCGTGAGCAAGACGCACGCCCGGCAGTGGACGGTCGAGGAGACGGTCGAGCGCCCGCCGGCCGCGGCGGTCGCCGCCCTGGCCGGGTTCCCCACGACCCAGATCGCCGACTGCGGCGGGCCGGTCGGCGTGGTCGGCCCGGGGCTGCGCCGGCTCGCCGGGGGAGCGGAGTTCTGCGGCCCCGCGGTCACGGTGTGGACCCGGCCCGGGGACATCCTGTTCATGCTCACGGTGCCCGAGGTGACCCGGCCCGGGGACGTGCTCGCCGTCGACGGTGGAGGCCGGGCCGACGCCGCGATCCTCGGCGACATCCTCACCGGGGCGCTGGCGCAGCGGGGCGTCGTGGGCATCGTCGTCGACGGCGCGGTGCGCGACATCGACGGCATCGACGCGATCGGCGTGCCGACCTTCGCCCGCAACGCGCACCCCGCCACGGGGTCCAACGAGGGGCCCGGTGCGATCAACGTCCCGGTGCAGGTGGGCGGGGTCGCCGTGCACCCCGGCGACGTGGTCCGCGGGGACGCCAGCGGGATCGTCGTCGTCCCGCGGGAGCACCTCGACGCCGTGATCGAGCTGACCCGCGCGGTCGACCGGCGGGAGACCGCGTGGCGGCAGGCCATCGCCGGCGGCGCCACCGTGGCCGCGGCGACCGGGGCGGACGCCGTGCTCGAGGAACGCCGCCGCGCGACGGCGGTGCCCCTGCCCTGAGGCGGCGCCGGTGCGGCGCGGGACGCGGGGGCTCACCTCCCGACGGCAGCTCCCGCGGCGGCGCTGCGTGCCCGGCGGCGGTGCTCGGCCTCGGCGCGGTCCCGGATGTTGAGCAGCATCCGCCGCATCATCGGGTAGTCCCCGACCTCCATCAGCAGCACCGTGACCAGGACCAGCGGCCGGCGCCACTCGTAGACGGTGTGCAGGCGGGTGACCAGCCGGGTCCGCCCGCCGGGGAGTGGGCGCAGGCGCCACGCCCACGAGCGGTTCGGCGTCCGCCACAGCAGCCACTCCGGGACGACGAAGCCGTCGACGCGGAACGCCGTCCGCTCCGACGGTCTCGGGACGAACGCCAGCCGCTGCCCGACGTGCAGGTCCTGCAGCTCGGGGACGATCTCCCGGGCGCTGGGGCGGGCGAAGTCGTCGAGCAGGTCGTCGGCGTACCAGCCGCCGCGCCCGTAGCCGACCTGGACCAGCCACGGCCACACCTCGTCGGGCGGCGCCGCGACGGTGATCGCGCGGGTGCAGCGGTACTGGGCGGAGGGGAACAGGTCGTCGCCGGGCATCGCGGCGGCGACCTCCTCCTCCGTGGCACCCCAGGTGCGGTGCCGGCGCCGCCGCACCGGCGCGGCGAGGAACCGCGGCACGTCACCGAGGACGTCCGCCACCTGGCGGGCGAGGGCCGCGGCGGTGATCGGGGGTACCCGGTTCCCTGCGGGTGCGGCCGGCTCGGTCCGGTCTCCCGGCCGGGAGCGCGACGTCGTCCTCACGGCTGCCTCCTCCGCTGCGCGACGGGGACAGGGGGGATCGTCGACCCGCCGGCGGGCGCCGGGGAACGAGGACGCGCGGGTTCCGCAGCCGTCCCTCGCGGGCGGTCCGGGTGGGACGCTGGCTCGGAGGGGGCGCCATAGCGAGCCGACGTCCGACCCCGGTCCGGTCCGGGCTGCTGGTCGGGACCCTGGTCGCGTCGGTCGTGCTGGTGGGCGCCGCTCCCGCCGCCGTCGCGCAGCCCCTCGCGGTGGACGCGGCGGGCCTCACCGGCTACCTCGAGGGCGCGCTGCGCAGCACCCGGCTGCCGGGCGTGGCCGCGGCGGTGGTGGACGGCGACCGCACGACGCTCGTCGCCGGGGTCGGGGACGACGGCCGCGGCGGCGCCGTCACGCCCCGCACCCGGTTCCGGGTCGCCTCGCTGAGCAAGTCGTTCACCGCCGTGGCCGTGCTGCAGCTGGTCCAGGCCGGGCGGGTCGACCTCGACGCACCGGTCCGGGCCGTGCTGCCGGAGTTCGCCTCGCAGGACGCGGCGGTGGCCGCGCGGGTGACCGTCCGGCACCTGCTCAACCAGACCAGCGGGCTCACCGACGCCGGCTACCCCGGGATCGTCGACGACGGGGCCGCCGACCTGCGCACCCGGGTGGCGCTGCTGCGCACCGCCCGCCTGACGGGCGAGCCGGGCACGCGGTTCTCCTACTCCGACCTGAACTACCAGGTGCTCGGCCGGCTGGTGGAGGTCGTCAGCGGGGCGTCCCTGGCGGGCTACCTCGACGAGCACGTCTTCGGGCCGCTCGGCATGACCCGCACCGTCTCGGTGGCGACGGCCGCGGCCGGCGCGCGGCTGCCCGGACTGGCCCGCGGCTCGGTGCTGCTGTTCGGCTGCCCCGTGGCCCGCGACGAGCTCGACGGGCTGCTCGCCGGCTCCGGCGGGGTGGTCACGACGGCAGGGGACATGGCGCGCTGGCTGCGGTTCCAGACGACCGGACGGACGCCGGACGGACGGGCGCTGCTGTCGCCGGCGCTGCTCGGGCTCAGCCACACCCCGCCCGGCGGCGTCCCCGGCGGGTACGCCATGGGCTGGCAGGTGGTGGACGGCCCCGGCCCGGCGCGGCTCGAGCACACCGGGGTGCTGTCCACCTTCTCCGCCCAGCAGGTGCTGCTGCCGGGCACCGACGTCGGCTTCGCCCTGCTCTACGACGGCAACAGCGCGCTGGCCGACACCGCCGCCGTCGAGCGGGGCCTGGCGGCGCTGCTCACCGGTGCGCCGGCGCCCGGCGTCCGCAGCACGGGGCTGACCGCGGGAGTGCTGGCCGCCGTCCTGCTCGTCACGGTGGCCGCCGTGGTGCGGGGCGTGCTGCGGGGACCGGCCTGGGCGGCGCGTCGGCGGGCCCGGCCCCGGTGGGCGACCGCGCTCCGTCTCGTCCCGGCCGTCCTCCCGGCGGTGCTGCTCGCCGGCCTCCCGGCGGCCCTGCGTGCGGGCACCGGGCGGACGTTCACCGCCTGGCAGCTGGTCCTGTCCGCGCCCGGGGTCGCCGTCGTGCTGGTCGTCGCTGCGCTCGGCGGCCTGGCGGTGGCGACGGTCCGGGCGTGGGTGCTGGTCCGCGGCGGTGGCGCAGGTCGCGGAGCCCAGGGGGCGGCCCGGGCCCTCAGCCGACCGGCCCGGGGGAGCACGCGGTCCCGTCGCACGGGGACCCGTCGTGCGCGGTCATGACCCCCCGCAGCGGGTCGTGGTCGGAGACCGCGGAGCCGGTGGCGTCGCCGTCCAGGCGCGGGTCCACGTGCCGCCGGTCCCCGAAGACGTAGTCGAGCTTCGCCGTGGCGTAGGTGGCCTCGTCGTGGACGCCGTCCCCGCCCGGCCGGTAGCGGTCCACCTCGGACATCGACCCGGTGCCGCGGTAGCAGCGGGCCGCGCCCGCGCCGAAGCGGCCGGAGTACCAGGGGCGCAGGCCGATGCCGACGGCGGCGTCACCGCACCGCCGGACGTCGAGGTTGAGGTCGCCGCCGACGACGACCGTGCGGCCGGCGGCGACCCACCCGTCGACCAGCCGGGCCGCCGCGGTGGCCTGGGCCGCCGCCGTCGCCTGCGAGGTGGCGGTCAGGTGGGTCGTGCAGGTGCGCAGCGGGACGCCCACCCGGCCGTCGACGCACAGCAGCGTCCGGCGCTCGCCGCTCGCCTCCACCCCGAGAACGGAGGCCGAGGAGCCGTCCAGGACGTCGCTCTTCACCAGCACGGCCAGCCCCCAGGTGCGGTCCACCGACTGGCAGCGCGTGTCGGTCGTGGTGAACGTGGCGGAGAAGGACCAGACCCACGTCGGCGGCAGCGCGGCGACGACCATGTCGACGGTCGACCGGCACACCTCCTGCAGGGTGACCACGTTCGGGGACCCCGGTGCGGCGGTGATGCTCCGCGCGATGGCGCTCGCCCGCTGGGTGGGGGTCACGTCGCAGGCGGCGTTGCCCCGCCCGAACTGGTCGCACGCGTTGAAGTCCCACACCAGCAGCCGGACGGACGCCGCCGCTGCCGGGGCCGGGGCCGGGGTCAGCAGGCCGAGACCCACGGTGAGGGCCAGTCCGACGGCCAGGGCGCGTGCTCGGGCTGTCATCGGCGTCCTCACCGGTAGCTGCACGAGGCGACGGAGATGCCCGCACCGACGGCGGGGAGCGACTCGACCCGGCTCGGCTGCCGCGCGCGGTCCCAGGCGATCAGCGCGGAGGCGCCCGGGTCCGCCTCGGTGTCCGGGGCCGCGATGCCCAGCAGGCGGCTGCCGTCGGCGGTGAGCGGTGCGACGTCCGGGGTGAAGCCCTCCTCGAGCGTCGTGCGCCCGGTGGCGACGTCGACCCGGAGCACCTGGAACCGGGCCGGGTCCTCCGCGGTGTCGGTCGGCCGCTGGTGCCGGATCGCCGCGAGCACCGTCGTCCCGTCGGCGGACCAGTCGACGTCGGACACGAAGTCGGTCCCGGGCGCGGTGTGGACGACGGTGTCCGCGCCGGAGCCCCGGTCGCGGATGCGCAGCGTGTTCACGACGGTGCCGGGCCGCACCTCGACGGCCAGGGCGTAGGCCACCCGGCCGCCGTCGGGGCTGAGCGCCACCTCGGCAACGGCGCTGAACAGGTGCGGGTCGACGTCGGCGGCGCGCGGCAGCGGGGCGTCGGCCCGGAGCGAGGTCAGGTCCACCACCGTCACGCTGTTGACGTCGAGCCCGGTGTCGGGGTGCGGCTCGACGGTGTGCGCCGCCGCCAGGGAGCGGCCGTCGCCGGAGATCCCCAGGTCGACGGTGCCGGGCAGCCGGGCCACCTCGGTGACCTCGCCGGTGAGGAGGTCCAGTCGTTCGACGACGCCCGGCGTCTCGGGGGCGTCAGCCTGCACACGGCCGCTGCTGCGCAGGGAGTACACCGACCGCCCGTCGGGGCTGATGACGGCGCCGAGGTGGACCCCGTCGTCGGTCAGCGGCCGGGTGCTGCCGTCGACGTGCAGGGCCCAGGTGTCGTGGCCCACGACCGCGGGGCTGTCCGCCGGCGACGGGCTCGGGGCCTGCCCGGTGAACACCCCGACGACCGGGCCGGCCCCGGGGCAGCCGTGCAGGCCGGTCAGCGGCGCAGCGGGGGCGGCCACGGGCGGGGCGCACGCAGGCAGCACGGCGACCAGCAGGGCGAGTGGTGCCGCGGCGCTGCGCGGCGGTGTGGGCCTGCGGATCACCGACCGTGCTCCCCACCGGGGCCGTCCCGTGGACCGGACGGACCCACGGTAGGGACGCCCGGCGCGCGGAGGGGAGGGGTTCGGACACGCCCGGTCCCGGACCCGGCCGGTGTCCCGCCGGGACCGCGGAGGCGGTTGTCCGGGCCGTCGTCGACCCGGCAGGCTGCCCGCGTGCAGGTCCCACTGACCGCCGAGGACCGGGCGATCCTGGCCCTCGAGGGTCCGGAACTGGTCGGCCACACGTGCACGGTGGTCCGCCTGCCGGCGGGTGCGCCGACCCTGGGCGAGCTGCGCGACGCGGTGACCCGCAGGCTGCCGGACGCGCCGCGGCTGACCTGGCGGCTGGCCGGTCCGGCCGAGGAGCCGGTGTGGGCTCCCGACGAGGCGATGGACGTCGCCGCGCACGTCGGTGCCGTCGTCGCGGCCGCCCCGCTCGACCCGGCAGGGGTGCGCACCGAGGTGGCGCGGTTGTTCGTCGAGCACCTCGACCGGCGCCGGCCGCTGTGGCGGATGGACCTGGTCGGGCCGCTGGAGGGCGGGGAAGCGGTCCTGGTGTGGCGGGTGCACCACGCCCTGGCCGACGGCACGACGCTGATGCGCCTGGCCCACGACGTCCTGTGGGACCCCGCGCCGCGGACGGCGGCCGACCGGCCCGCCGCCGTCCCCCGCCCGGGGCCGGCCGTCGCCGACCCGGGGCCGACCGGGGCCGCCGCCGTGCCGGGGTCGCCCGGGCAGGTGCCGGGGCGCCACGCCCTCGCCGGCGTCCTGACCGGCGAGCTCCTGCCCGGCGTGCGCCGCTCCCCGTTCGACGCGCGGGTCGGACGCGGCCGCGCGGTCGCGTTCGCGGGGACCTCGCTGTCCGCCCTGCGCGACGCCGCCCGCGGGCTGGCCGGCGCGACGGTGAACGACGCGGTGCTCGCCGTCGTCGCGGGCGCCCTGCGCCGGTGGCTCGAGCACGGTGCCGGGCCGCTCCACGGGCTGCGCGTCAAGGTGCCGGTGACCCTCCACCACGACGGCGACTCGGCCGGCAACCGCGACTCGTACTTCCGGGTGGACCTCCCCGTGGACGAGCCCGACCTCGTGGCGCGGCTGACCGCCGTCCGGGCGGAGACGGCGCTGCGCAAGGCGCGTTCCGACGCCCAGGAGCTGGACGAGCTGATGCAGCGGATGGCCCGCTGCTCGCCGCGCCTGGCCGGCTGGTCGCAGCGACTGCAGCGCTGCGGCCGCGCCTTCGCGCTCAACGTGTCCAACGTCCGGGGCCCTGAGCGGGAGGTCACCGTCCTCGGCGCGCGGGTCGGCGCCGTCCACTCGCTCGCCGAGGTCGCCCAGCACCACGCCCTCCGGGTCGCCGTGGTCTCGGTCGCCGACCGGCTGGGCTTCGGGCTGGTCGCCGATCCCGCCGTGGTCGAGGACCTGGACGTGCTCGCCGGTGCCCTCGAGCGGGAGGCGGCCGAGCTCGTGCGCGCCGGCACGGGGACGTCGCCCGGTCGCCGGTGACCCCCGCCGACGGGGAGGGCGGACCCCACTCGGGAACGGGGTGACCGCCTCCGGAATTGCGGGGGTCTGCTCGGTGTCGACCATTCCGCGCGTTCGCCATCCTCTTTTCCAGGCACCACACGGGAAACGGGTTCCCGGGCCTGGAACGAGGGAGTGCACCATGTACGACGACGACCACGGCGACGACTGGGGCAGTGACTGGGAGGAGAGCGAGGACAGTCACTTCGACGCGTACGACGACTGTTCGGACTACGACGAGTACGACGAGCACGACGAGCACGACGACTACGACGACGAGTTCTGCGGCGACTACTGACCGCCCGCGGGGGGGGGGGGGGGGGGGGGCGCGGGCGCCCGCCCGCCCCCGCCGCCGGGGGGACGCCGGCGGCGCCCGCGCCGCCCGCCCCGCGGCGCGGTGCCGTCGGCG
>NZ_JBJGYQ010000040.1:0-21299 GCF_054050075.1 Geodermatophilus sp. SYSU D00965
CCCCCCCCCCCCCCCCCCCCCCCCCCCCCCCCCCCCCCCCCCCCCCCCCCCCCCCCCCCCCCCCCCCGCCCCCCCCCCCCCCCCCCCCCCAGCGCCGCGAGCTCCTCGGCGCCGCTGCGCACGACCGCCGGGTCCGCGCCGGCCTGGTCGAGGTGGGTGCGCAGCGCCTCGGCCTGCATGCGCATCGAGAACACCTGCTGGACGACGGAGTCGTGCAGGTCCCGCGCCAGCCGGCGGCGCTCGTCGGACTGCGCCCGCGACCGGGTCTGGGCGAGCAGCGCGGCGGTGTCGATGGCCACCGCCGCGGAGTCGGCCATCGCCTCGAGGAAGGCCAGCGAGCTCGCCCCGGGGTCCTCCCCCGGCTCGTAGTAGGCGTTGATGATGCCCAGCGCCCGGCCGCGCACGACCATCGGCATCGAGACGAAGCTGTCCCAGTCCGGGCGGCCCATGATCTCGTGCAGCGGCCCCCACGTCGGGTCGGCCATGATCACCGGCTTGCGGTGCAGGCTGACGATCGGCTCCCGGCGCTGCAGCGCCTCCATGAACAGCACGCGGGCGCCCAGGGCGCGGGCGGCGGCGAGCTTCTCAGGGAAGTCCTCGGCGTCGCCGAAGCCGGCCATGCCCAGCAGCCGGAGCTCGTCGCGGGGGTCGTCGAGGGCGAGGATCTGGACGGCGGCGATGGTCGCGGTCATGGCGATCTCGCGGGCCACGGCGTCGAGGGTGGCACGCAGGGAGTAGGCGTCGGCGACGCTGGACGCCGCCCGGGTGATCGCGGTCAGCCGCTCCTGCTGGCGCACGCGGTCGGTGACGTCGCTGAACCACACCGCCCAGCGGGAGGGCCCCACCGGCAGCACCCGGTACTCGAGCTCTCTGCGGCTGCCGCCCGGCGCGGCCCAGCTGGTCCGCCGCAGGTCCGCGGCGTCGGGGTCCCCGGCCGGCGGCTCGAAGGGCACGCGAGCGCCGACCAGCTCCGCGGCCGGTGGACCCAGGACCGCCGCGGCGGCGGCGTTGAGGCCGAGCAGCCGGCCGGCGTCGTCCACCAGGGCCAGGCCGTCGGCGGAGACGCCCACCAGGGCGCGCAGCACCGGGTCCTCGCCGATGCCGGGGGGCCACACCGCACCGGCCGCGGCATCCACCTGACTGCGCACTCCCGCCCCGTCCCGCCCGTCGTCCCCGGCGCCCTCGCTCCGGGTCGACGTGCGTCCGCACGCTACTCCCGGGCGCACCGCGGCCGCGGCACCGATCTCCCCCGCAGATCGGACGACGACGCGCCGGCCGGGACCCGCGGAGGTCCCGGCCGGCGGTCGGCCCCGTCCAGGGGCCCGCCCCGAGCGCCGCGGAGGGTGCCGGTACGGCTCAGGCGGAGGTGGCCGCCGACGTCCCCAGCCGGTCGGCGTCGGCCTGCCGGCCCCGGGGGAGCACCCGGATGCCGAGCACGGCCACCAGGCTGACCAGCGACAGGGCCGCCACGTAGAGCGCGATCGGCGTGGAGGACTCGTAGGCGCCGTACAGGGCGGTGGCCGCGATCGGGGTGACCGCACCACCGATCATGCCGCCGAGCTGGTAGGCGATGGAGATGCCGCTGTAGCGGGTCTTCACCTCGAAGATCTCGGTGAACAGACCGCCCTGGGCGCCGGCCATGATGCCCTGCACGACGGCGGCGACGACGAACGCGAACAGCGCCGCGGCGGCGTTGCCGGTGTTGACCAGCGCGAACATGGGCAGCGGCCAGATCACCGCGGTGAGCGCGCCGATGGCGAAGACCGGCTTGGAGCCGAACCGGTCGGACAGCACGGCGGCCACGACGATCGTGGCGATCCAGACCAGCGTCGAGGCGAGGATCAGCCACAGCAGCGTGGAGCGCTCGAAGCCGACGACGGTCGTGCCGTAGGTGAGCATGTAGACGATGACGGTGTAGCCGACGGCCGGCGGCGCGATCGAGGCGAGGCTGCCCAGGACCAGCGTGCGCGGCTGGCGCTTGACCAGCTCGGCCACCGGGATCTTGCTGACCGCCTTCTGCTCCTTGACCTGCTGGAACTCCGGCGCGTCCTCGAGCTTGCTGCGCACCAGGAACCCGACGACGACCAGCACGATGCTGACGAGGAACGGGATCCGCCAGCCCCAGCTGAGGAAGGCGTCGTCATCGAGGCCGGAGACGGCGAGGAAGGCGAGGTTCGAGGTGAGCACACCCATCGGGACGCCGAACTGGGCGAAGCTGCCGTAGACCGCCCGCTTGCGGGGGCTGGCGTGCTCGGTGGCGATGAGCACCGCGCCGCCCCACTCGCCGCCGACGCCGAAGCCCTGGATCAGCCGCAGCACGACGAGCAGCAGCGGCGCGCCGATGCCGATCGCGTCGTAGGTCGGCAGCAGGCCGATGAGGAAGGTCGACCCGCCGGTGAGCAGCAGGGTGAGCACCAGCATCGACTTGCGGCCGATCCGGTCACCGAAGTGGCCGATCACCGCGGCACCGAGCGGCCGGGCGACGAAGCCGACGGCGAAGGTGGCGAACGCGGCCAGGGTGCCGGCGACCGACGAGGCCCCGAAGAAGGCAGTGCCGAACACCAGCGCGGCGGCGGTGCCGAAGATGTAGTAGTCGTACCACTCGATCGACGTGCCGACGAAGCTGGCCGCGAAGATGCTCTTCTTCGACGGGCCTGCCTTCGCGGGCGCAGGGGTGGTGTGGGTTGCCACGGGGGGAGTTCTCCTCTGGACGCCTCTGGCTGGGGTGGCGCACCGGTCGTGATGCCGGTTACACCGTCCCGTCGATGGAAACCGGTCTTGACACCGAAGTCGTGAGCCGCCCGACCCGCTCGTCCCGGGTCGCCGCGGCGACTGCGCCTACGTCATCCGTCCCGGACGCGCCTCTCATCAGCGCCGACGCCGTGCACATCCGCCCCGGAGCGGGGCGGTGAGGTGCGTCACTCCCCCCGCGCGAGGACGGCTCAGCCCAGGGTGCGCGTCTCGGCGGCGATCGGCACCTCGACCACCCGCGGCCCCTCGGCCTTGCCCGCGGCGGCCAGCTCCTCGGCCAGCTCCTCCCCCGTCGTGACCGTGCGGCCGGGCAGCCCGTAGCCCTGCCCGATGGTCGCCGCGTCCAGGCCGGGCAGGTCCAGCCCCGGCACGCCGGCCACGCCCAGCTGCCCCAGGAACGAGCTCAGCGCCCCGTAGGTGTTGTTGCGCAGCACCAGGAAGGTCACCGGCAGCCGGTGCTGCACCGCCGTCCAGACGCCCTGGACGCCGTACTGGAACGCCCCGTCGCCGAGGACCGCCACCACCGGGCGGGTCGGGTCGGCCAGCGCGACGCCGACCGCGGCCGGCAGGCCGAAGCCCAGGCCGCCGGCGGCCGGGAAGAACAGGCTGCGCGGCCGGTCGACGTCCAGGTGCGACCAGAACTGCGCGGTGTTGGACGTCGACTCGTTGACGAACCGCACGCCGGCCGGCAGCAGCCGGTTGGCCAGGGCGAAGACGCCGTCGGCGGTGAACGGGGCGGCGTCGGGGTCCTGCGCGGAGACCCGCTGCGGCGCCGGCCGCGGCGGGCGCGGCGGCAGCCCCTCCAGGGCGGCGACCAGCTGCCGGGCGGCCGTGGCGACGTCGGCGACCACCGCGTCGCCGAACGCCGCGCGCGCCGCTGTGCCAGGGTCGCTGCCGACGCTCACCAGCTCGGCGCCCTCGGGCAGCCAGGGGCCGGGCCGGTAGGCGTGGTAGCGGAACACCGGCGCGCCGAGCACGAGCACCAGGTCCGCCCCGGCCAGGTGCTCGGAGACGCCGGCGATGCTCGGGGGCAGACACCCCTGCCAGAGCGGGTGGCGGGTCGGGAAGGGGGCGCGCGGCGGCGTCGGCGCGTTCCAGACCGGGGCCTGCAGGGCCTCGGCGAGGGCGACGACGAGGGGGAACGCGCGCTCGTCGTCCACCTCGGGGCCGACGACGAGCACCGGGTTGCGGGCGGCGGTGAGCCGGCCGGCCAGCTCGCCCAGGACGTCGTCGGGCAGCGCGCCGGCCGCCCGCACCCGGCGCCGGCCGAGGAAGGCGACCTCGTCGTCGTCCACCGGCTGCCGCCAGTCGTCGAGCGGCAGGGAGACGAACACCGGCCCGGTGGGCGACAGGGTGGCGAGGTGGAAGGCCTCCGACAGGGCGCGGGGGACGTCCTGCGCGCGGGCCGGCTCGAAGGCCCACTTCACCTGCGGCTCGGGCACCCGGGTCATGCCCGGCTCGGCCAGCACCGAGCCCAGCCCCACCATCGCGCGGGCCTGCTGCCCGGCGGTGACCACCAGCGGCGTGCCGAGGGCCCGGGCGTTGGCGAGGTTGCCCATCGCGTTGCCCAGGCCCGCCGCCGAGTGCAGGTTGACCAGCGCCGGCCGGCCGGTGGCCTGGGCGTACCCGTCGGCCATCGCCAGCACCGCGCCCTCGTGCAGGCCGAGGACGTAGCGGAAGTCGTCGGGGAACCCGTCGAGGAAGGGCAGCTCGTTGGAGCCGGGGTTGCCGAAGACCGTGGTGAGCCCCCAGGAGCGGAGCAGGTCGTAGGTGGTCTCGCGGACGGTGGGCACGGCGTCCTCCTGTTGCTGCCGTCACTGCACGTCGGAGCGCACGCTAGACCCCGGCCGGACGCGGCCGGTCACGTACGACGAATGTCCCGCCCCACCCCTCCGGAGCCGGGGGTGCCGGTGCGGTCGGATGCCCGGGGCCGCCCGCGACCTGGCGGGCCTAGCGTGACGGTGGGCACGTCCGCCCGATACCCGACACTGGAGGAAGCAGACCGCATGGTGTCACTGGACCAGCTGCCGGAGGTCCGGACCGAGCTGTTCATCGACGGCGAGATCCGCAGCACCGACGACCACCTCCAGGTGGTCGACCCCGCCGACGGCCGCTCGGTCGTCGGCTACGCGGCCGCGGCCAGCGCCAAGCAGGCCGAGGAGGCCGTCGCCGCGGCGCACCGGGCCTTCCCGGCCTGGGCCGCGCGCACCCCGCAGGAGCGGGCCGAGCTGGTCACCGCGGCGCTGGCGCCGCTGGAGGCCGACCGGCAGGCGACCGCCGAGATCCTCACGCGGGAGAACGGCAAGATCCGGATGGAGTCCTTCGTCGACTCCCTGGTGTTCGCCCACCGGTGCGGCCTGGCCACGGGCCTGGCCGAGCAGGTGGGGCTCACGACCGAGCTCCCCGCCCCGCCGTACCGGACGACGGTCTCCTACCTGCCGCTGGGCGTCGTCACGATCATCGTGCCGTTCAACTGGCCGCTGGCCATCCTGGGCGCCTCGCTCCCCTACGCCCTGGTCGCCGGCAACACCGTCGTGGTGAAGCCGCCGCCCAGCACGCCGCTGGCCACGACCCGCACCGTGCAGCAGGTCGCCGCGCTGCTCCCGCCGGGCGTGCTCAACGTGGTCACCGGCGCCGACGCCGAGATCGGCTCGGCGCTGGTCTCCGACGCCCGCGTGAAGAAGGTGTGCTTCACCGGCAGCGTCGGCGGCGGGCAGCGGATCATGTCGATGGCGTCGCAGTCGCTGACCCGCGTCGCCCTGGAGCTGGGCGGCAACGACCCGGCGCTCGTCCTGGCCGACGCCGACCTCTCCGGCGACGCGATGCAGCGGATGTTCGGCGGCACGTTCGACTCCACCGGCCAGATCTGCATGGCCACCAAGCGGCTCTACGTGCACCGCTCCCGGTACGAGGAGGTCGTCGAGGGCCTCTCGGGCATCCTCGCCGCCCAGCGGCTCGGCCACGGCCTCGACGAGGGCGTGACCATGGGCCCGCTGCACCAGGCCCGGCAGAAGGAGTACGTGCTCGAGATGCTGGCGCAGGCCCGCGAGTCGGGCGCCGAGGTCCGCGAGTTCGGCGAGGCCGCCGAGGGCGCCGACACCTCCGTCGGCAACTTCCTCCGGCCGAGCCTGGTGCTCGACCCGGCCGACGACGCCCGCGTGGTGGTCGAGGAACAGTTCGGCCCGACCCTGCCGATCCTGCCGTTCGACGACGAGGACGACGCCGTGGCCCGGGCCAACGACACCTGGTCGGGCCTGTGCTCGTCGGTGTGGACCGCCGACCTCGACCGCGCCGCCGCGGTCGCGGCCCGGCTGCGCACCGGGTACACCTTCGTCAACGCCCACGGCGCCGCGCACCTCGACGAGCGCGCGCCGTTCGGCGGGTTCAACCACAGCGGCATGGGCCGGGAGATGGGCATCGAGGGTCTCCGCGAGTTCATGGACACCCACGCGGTGGGCTTCCCCGCTTAGGCGCAGCCCGGGTGGGCGGGGGGACGGCGGCCGTCGTCCTCCCGCCCTCCGGGAGAGCAGTTGACCGAACCGGCCGGCAGCTTGCGAGGGTGCTGGCGTCCACTCGACGACGAGGAGAAGGACCCCATGGCGAACAACCGCGGCGTGACCTACCAGGGCCCGGGCAAGGTCGAGGTGACCGATCTGGACTACCCCGAGCTCGTGCTCAAGGACGGCCCCGGCGTCCACCCGGACAACGTCGGGCGGCAGGTGCCGCACGGCGCGATCCTCAAGGTGCTCACCACCAACATCTGCGGCAGCGACCAGCACATGGTCCGCGGCCGCACCACCGCCCCGCACGGCCTGGTGCTCGGCCACGAGATCCTCGGCGAGGTCGTGGAGACCGGCCCGGGCGTGGAGTTCATCCAGGTCGGCGACGTCTGCTCGGTGCCGTTCAACATCTCCTGCGGGCGCTGCCGCAACTGCAAGGAGGGCAAGACCGGCATCTGCCTCAACGTCAACCCCGACCGGCCCGGCTCGGCGTACGGCTACGTCGACATGGGCGGCTGGCAGGGCGGCCAGGCCGAGTACGTGATGGTCCCCTACGCGGACTGGAACCTGCTGCGCTTCCCCGACCGCGACCAGGCCCTGGAGAAGATCCTGGACCTGACCATGCTGTCGGACATCTTCCCGACCGGGTACCACGGCGCCTACACCGCCGGGGTCACCACCGGGTCGACCGTCTACGTCGCCGGCGCCGGCCCGGTCGGCCTGGCCGCCGCGGTCTCCGCCCAGCTCCTGGGCGCGGCCGTCGTCATCGTCGGCGACCTCAACGAGGACCGGCTGGCCGCCGCCCGTGCCTTCGGCTGCGAGACCGTCGACGTGTCGAAGGGCGACCCCAAGGACCAGATCGAGCAGATCCTCGGCGTCCCCGAGGTCGACTGCGGCGTCGACGCGGTGGGCTTCGAGGCCCGCGGGCACGGGTCGGGCGCGCAGAAGGAGGCGCCGGCGACGGTGCTCAACTCCCTCATGGAGGTCACCGCGGCCGGTGGCGCGCTCGGCATCCCGGGCCTGTACGTGACCGGGGACCCGGGCGGCATCGACGAGGCGGCCAAGGTGGGCGCGCTGTCGATCTCGCTGGGCACCGGCTGGGCCAAGTCGCTGTCGTTCACCACCGGCCAGTGCCCGGTGATGCGCTACAACCGGCAGCTGATGATGGCGATCCTGCACGACAGGGTGCAGATCGCGAAGGCGGTCAACGCCACCGTCATCAGCCTGGACGACGCCCCGCGGGGCTACGCCGAGTTCGACTCCGGCGTGGCCAAGAAGTACGTCATCGACCCGCACAACGTGACCGGGAAGGCCGCGGCCTGACCAGCAACCGCCCCGACGCCGTCGAGGACCCGACCACCGGCGTGGTCGGGTCCTCGACGGCCGTCCGGCACCGCCGCGACAGCCGCCGGAGGGGGCTGCGCTCCCCCGGCGTGCTCGTCCCCGTCCTGGTGCTGCTGGCCACCGTCGTCGCGGTGACCAGCAGCGTGGGCGCGCCGCTCATCCCGGCCGTCGCCGACCTGCACGACGTCCCGCTGCACGTGGCGCAGTGGTCGCTGACGATGCCGCTGCTGGTGGGGGCGGTCGCCACGCCGGTCCTGGGCCGGCTCGGCGACGGGTCGCACCGCCGGACCGTCGCCCTGTCCGCGCTGGTCCTCGTCGTGCTCGGCGGCGTGCTCACCGCGCTGCCGCTGTCGCTGGGCTGGTTCCTCGCCGGGCGGGGGCTGCAGGGCTTCGGGCTCGGCCTGATGCCGCTGCTCATCGCGACAGCCCGGGAGGCGCTGCCCCCCGCGCGCTCGCGCCGCGCGATCGCCGCGCTGTCGATCACCGTGGTCTCCGGCGTCGGCCTGGGCTACCCGATCGCCGGGGCCATCGCCACGTACGCGGGGGTGACCGCCGCGTTCTGGGCGGCGGCCGCGGTGTGCGCCGGTGCGCTCGCCGCCGCAGCGCTCGTGCTGCCACCGGCCGCCCCGGTCCCCCCGCGCCGCTTCGACCTCTGGGGCGCGCTGCTGCTCGGCGCCGGCCTGGCCGGTGCGCTGCTCACCCTCAGCGAGGGCGAGACCTGGGGCTGGACGTCGCTCCGGGTGCTGCTGGTCAGCGCGGCCTCGCTGCTGCTGCTCGCCGCCTGGGCGCTCGTCGCGCTGCGGGTCCGCGCCCCGCTGATCGACCTGCGGCTGGCCCGCGGGCGGCTGCCGGCCGCGGGCCACGCCTCGATCCTGCTGGTCAGCCTGGCCAACTACCTCATGATGGGCTCGGTGCCGATCCTGGCGCAGACGCCCGCGGACAGCGGCTACGGCTTCGGCGCCTCCGGGCTGGTCGCCGGCCTGCTGCTCCTGCCGTTCTCGCTGGCCGGCATGCTCGCCGGCCCGCTCTCCCGGCGGCTCGGCGAGCGGGTCCGCCCGCGGGCGGTGCTGGCGGTCGGGGCGCTGCTGATGGCCGGCGCGCAGGCGCTGTTCGCCCTCTACCGCGGCGACCTGTGGGCGCTGGTCGTGGTGACCACGGTCGCCGGGCTCGGCGTGAGCACGGTGTTCGCCGCGGCCGCGGGGCTGGTCGTCTCCGCCGTCCCGCCCCGGGAGACCGGCAGCGCGATGGCCCTCAACCAGGTGCTGCGCTACGCCGGCTTCTCCGTGGGCAGCGCCCTGACCGCCACGGTGCTGTCCGTGGCGACGCCGGCCGGCGAGGGGCTGCCGGCCGGCGGCGCGTACACGGTCATCGGGTCGATCGCCTGCGTCGCCTGCCTGCTGGCCGCGCTCGTGGCCTGGGTCCTCGCCGGCCGGACCGCCGCTCAGCCGCCGAGCGTCGCGCCCCGGGAGAGCGGCGTCACCGAGCGGGCGTAGACCGACAGCCAGCCGCACCCGGCCGCCCGCGGCAGCGGCGCCATCTGCGCCCGGCGCTCGGCGAGCACCTCCTCGGGCACCTCCAGCTCGAGGCTGCGCGCGTCGACGTCGACGGAGATGACGTCGCCGTCGCGGACCAGCCCGAGCGGGCCGCCCACCGCGCCCTCGGGGCTGACCTCGGCGACGACCAGGCCCTTGTTGACCAGGCCCGACATCTGCCCGTCGGTCACCACGACCACCTGGTCGCCCAGCCCGGCGCCGTCGAGGGCGAAGACGAACGCCGAGGTCAGCGCCATCCCCGGTGAGCCGCGCAGGCCCAGCCCGCTGAGGACGACGACCTCGCCGGGCTGCACCTCGCCGCCGCGGATGCCGGCCAGCCCCTCCTCCCGCGAGGAGTAGACCCGCGCCGGCCCGCGGAAGCGGTGCAGCCCGTCGTCGGCGACGGTGCGCTTGACCACCGCGCCCTCGGGCGCCAGCGAGCCCCGGACGACGGTGATGCCCGGGTGCGTGGCGAGCGGGGCGTCGACCGGCCGGATCACGTCGGCGTCGGCCACGGTGGCGCCGCCGAGCACCTCGCCGAGGGTGCGCCCGTCGACGGTCGGCTGGTCGAGGTCGAGCAGGTCGCGCAGCTGGTACAGCAGCGCCTGGGCGCCGCCGGCGGCCTCGAACTCGTCGATCCGGCGCTCGCCGTTGGGCTTGACGCCGGTGAGCAGCGGTACCCGCGGGGCCAGCTCCTCGAACAGCGCCAGGACGTCGACGTCGCAGCCGGCCTCCACCGCGATCGCCTGCAGGTGCTTGACGCAGTTGACCGAGCCGCTGATGGCCAGCACGGCGGTGACCGCGTTGCGGAACGCGCCGGGGGTCAGGATCTGCCGCGGGCGCAGGTCCTCCTCGACGAGCTCGACGATCCGGCGGCCGGCCCGCGCCACGTCGGCGAACATCCTGGGGCTGTTGGCCAGCACCGGGGTGCTGCCGGGCAGCGCCATGCCGAGCGCCTCGGTGGCGATGTGCATCGAGTTGGCGGTGCCCATGCCGGCGCACACGCCCGGGCCGCTGACCGCGACGGTCGCCATCTCGGCGAGCTCCTCGACGGTCATCGCGCCGGTGGCCACGTGCCCCGCGTAGAGGAAGACGTCCTCGAAGTCGACGTGCTCGCCGCGGTAGACGCCCGAGGGCTGGTAGCCGCAGCCGACGACGATGGTCGGGATGTCCAGCCGGCCGGCGGCCATCAGCTGCCCGGGCGTGGTCTTGTCGCAGGAGGCGAGGGTGACCATGCCGTCGAGCTGGGCGCCCTCGACGGCGACCTCGATGTCGCTGGCCAGCAGGTCGCGGGAGGGCAGGATGTAGCGGCCCTGCGCCCCGGCGCTGGTGATCGCGTCACTGGGGGCGGCGGTGCGCACCTCGAACGGCACGCCGCCGGCGGCGCGGATGGCGTCCATCAGCGGCGGGACGACGCCGTCGAGGTGGCTGAAGCAGCTGGCCAGCCCCGAGGAGCTGTTGACGACGGCGATCTTGGGCTTCTCCATGTCCTCCGGGGACAGGCCGAGCGCCGTCCACTGCGCCCGGCGCATCGCCCAGGGGGTGCCGCCGACCGGGAAGTTGCTGCGCAGCGTGGTCACTCCGTCTCCTCGCGTCCCAGGAAGGCGCCGCCGGCCTCGAGGCGGCGCTGCAGCTCGGCGACCGGCACGTCCCGGACCGCCAGGTCCCCGGCGATGGCCAGGTCGGCGGCCACGCCGACGGCCTCGCCCATCACGAAGCACGGGCCGGTGACCCGGGCCGACGACTGGCCGCCCTGCGTCATCGACGCGCACCGGCCGGCGACGAAGAGGTTGTCCACCGCCTGCGGCACGACCATCCGGTAGGGCAGCTGGTTGTAGCCGCGGGGCGCGCGCTGCCAGCGGAACTCGACGGTGCCCGCGACGTGCGCCTCCACCGGCCAGCCGTTGACCCCGATGGCGTCGTCGAAGTCGGCGCAGTCCAGGACGTCGTGCTCGGTGAGCCGGTACTCGCCGAACACCCGGCGGGTCTCGCGGATGCCGATCTGCGGGGCGATGTCGACGATGTAGGAGTCGCCGAAGCCCGGCGTCCGGTTCCTGATGAAGTCGAAGGCCTCGAAGGACTGGCGGCGGCCCTGCAGCTCGCCGCGGGTCAGCTGGTCGACGTCGGTGCCGTCGACGGCGGTGCCGTCGGGGTTGGACAGCTGGGTGAGGTTGGCCCGCCACTCCAGCGGGTTGCGCTGCGGCCGGACGATCGGCTTCTTCCGCGGGAACCGGTGCGTGCCGGCGGCCTCGGCCTCGTTCATCAGCCGCTCGACGGTGCGCCACGGCGCGGGGCCGGCCGCGGCGACGTCGACGCCGTTGATCCGGAACATCAGCGACGGGTAGAGCAGGTGCGGCGCCTTCTCGAACGGCACGCCCGCCCAGGCGGCGACGTCGGCGTCCCCCGAGGCGTCGACGAAGACCCGCCCCCGGACGGCGGCCCGCCCGGACTTCGACTCGATGAGGACCGCGTCGACCGTCGCGCCGTCGTCGGCCATCACCACGCCGACCGCGGTGGCGTGGAACAGCAGCCGCGCGCCGGCGGAGGTCACCAGCTCGTCGGCGGCCAGCTTGTAGGCGGAGATGTCGAACGCCTGCGCGAGGATGCCGTCGTTGATGGTCAGGTGCGGCTCGTTGAGGCCGTCGAGCTTGACCAGCCGCTCCAGCAGCTCGTCGGCCAGGCCGTGGATGACCTGCCGGTGCTCGCCGTGCACCTTCGCGTGCAGTCCGCAGAAGGTGGACAGCCCGCCCATGGTGCCCGCGCCGCCGAGGAAGCCGTAGCGCTCCAGCAGGATCGTGGAGCGGCCGGCGCGGGCGGCCGAGGCCGCGGCCATCAGCCCGGCCGGGCCGCCACCGACGACGACGACGTCGAACTCGCCGTACACCGGCGTCTCGCGGGCCGGCTCGTGCACGGTGCTCACGCCGGGGCCCCCGCGGAGACGTGGAGCGCCAGCGGAGCGTCTTCGTGGGGTTGGTTCATCGGGGGCTCCCGGCGGTCGGGGTGGAGGGGACGCGGGCGATCGCCGGGGAGCCGCCGCGCGGCCCGAAGGTCTCGGCGACCGCCGACACCCCGGCGTTGTGCGCGCCGGCCACGACGACCAGCAGCGCCTCGGGCGAGTTGAGCACCGGGACGACGTCCTGCCCGGCCTCGGCGGCGGTGTCGGGCACCGCGTCCGGGTGGCCGGCCGGCAGCCGCCAGCGGGTCTCCCGCGACACGGCGTCCTTGCCGACCTCGGCCAGCCGCTCCCGGGTGTTGACCGCGTGCTCGTACACGAACTGGCGGACGTCGAGCTTGGACCACCCGGCCGTGGCGAACACGTGCGCGTGCTCCGGGCCGAGGACCAGGCAGCCGCTGATCGTCTCGTGCACCAGCGCGCCGGTGCGGGCCAGCGTGCCGGCCAGGTCGCGGCCGAGCTGCTCGGGGTCGGTGGTGTGCCGGGCCTCGAGGTGGATGACCGAGCGGACCAGCATCGAGGTCACCGTGCTGTCCCCCGCCGCGAAGCCGTGGTCGGTGGGGAACGGCGCCCAGGGGCTGTCCTCCTCGTTCTCGGCGATGCAGCAGGTGTACTTCGCCGGGGTGCCCTGGGTGGCCTGGTCGAGCTGGTGCGGGTGCAGGCCGAAGGCGTTGATGGCGGTCAGCCGGATCGCCCGCCCGATGGTGGCGTTGGCGCGGAACCCGGAGCCGAAGACGTTGCCGCGGGAGTTGAGCCCGATGCGCTCCCGGACGGGGCCGTTGACCAGCAGGAGCGGCGCGGTGCCGGTGGTGCTCTGCCAGATGCCCTTGCCGGCGTATCCCTCGGCGGTCAGCGCGTCCCACGCGGCGAGCACGACCGGGAAGTACTCGGGCAGGCAGCCGGCCATCGCCGCGTTGATCGCCGCCGACCGCACCGTGCAGGACCGCTCCAGGTGCGGCATGCGGAAGACGACCTCGCCGGGGTCGCGCGCGGTCCGGGCGAGGAACTCGGCCAGGTAGGACTCGGTCACGGGCATCACGGGGAGCCCGTCGGTCCACTCCTGGGCGGCGTAGAACTCCTGCACGCGGCGCAGGGTCGCGACGTCCACCTGCGGCAGGGCGTCCTCCTCCCCGGGCGCGCGCGTCTCCAGCGAACTGCTCACCGGCTCCTCCTCAGGCAGCGGCAGGCGTGCGGCATCCGCACAGCCGCTCTCTCTGCGCACACGACCGTACCGGCGGGCCGCGGCGCGTCAAGCACGCCGACGCGCCGGCGGGAGGATCCGGCCACGGCGTTGACGGGGCAGGAACGGCCGCCTTAGCGTGCGGGAAGAGAACGAGCGGTCGAATGCCGCACAAGCGCCCTGGGTAGCTCGCGGCGCCCGCCCCTGCCTACCTGGACGCACCGCCGCTGAGCCTCAGGAGAGCCGATGACCAGTCGTCCCACGGCACGACTCGGTCGCGGGCGTCAGCCCGTGAGCCTGCGCAGCGACCTCGCGGAGGGCAGCTCCCGCTGGGCGGTGCGCCGCGCGCAGTGGAAGGCGCTGGGCATCCCCGACGAGGACATGGCCAAGCCCAAGATCGCGATCGTCAACTCCTCGTCGGACCTGGCGATCTGCTTCAGCCACCTCGACGGCGTCGTCGGGCCGCTGAAGGAGGCGATCCGGGCGGCCGGCGGGCTGCCGTTCGAGGTCCGGACGGCGGCCCCGGCCGACTTCATCACCTCGGCCGGCCGCGACGGGCGCTACATCCTGCCCAGCCGCGACCTGATCGTGAACGACGTCGAGGTGGCCGTCGACGGCGCCCAGCTCGACGGCATGGTCACCCTCGCCTCCTGCGACAAGACCGCGCCGGCGCACCTCATGGCGGCCGGGCGGCTGGACATCCCGACCGTCGTCGTCGGCTGCGGCTACCAGCCCAGCGGCGAGTACCGCGGGGAGCACGTCGACATCGAGGAGGTCTTCCTCGCCGCCGGCCACGTCGCCGCCGGCGCGATGACCTTCGAGACGCTGTGCGGGATGAGCGACAACGCCATCCGCGGGCCGGGCGTCTGCGCCGGCCTCGGGACGGCGAACACCATGCACATGGCCTGTGAGGCGCTGGGCATGACGCTGTCGGGCACCACCCCGGTGCAGGCGAACAGCCCCGCGATGTGGGACGCCGTCGCCCGCGCCGGGTCGCGCATCGTCGAGCTGGTCGCCGAGGGCCTCACCCCGCGCCGGGTCCTGACCCCCGGCGCCTTCCGCAACGCGGTCACCGTGATGCTGGCGATCAGCGGGTCGGTCAACTCGATCAAGCACCTGCAGGCGGTGGCGCACGAGGCCGCGGTGGACGTCGACGTCCCCGGGCTGTTCGCCGAGCTGGCCGACCGGGTGCCGCTGCTGTGCGCCGTGCGCCCGAACGGGCCGGCGTTCATCGAGGACCTGGAGCGGGCCGGCGGCACCCGCGCGGTGCTCGCCCAGCTGCGCGACCTGCTCGACCTCGACGTCCCGACGGTGGACGGCGGCACCCTGGGCGAGGCGCTCGCCGCGGCGACCGTGGCCGACGAGGAGGTCGTGCGCCCCGCCGACCGGCCCTTCGGCACCCGGCCGACCATCGTCGTGGTGCGCGGGTCGCTGGCGCCCGGCGGCGCGGTGGTCAAGCGGCCGGTCGACGACCGCGGCAACCGCCGGTTCGAGGGCACGGCGCTGTGCTACCCGACCCGGGACGCGGCGCTGGCCGGCCTGGCCCGCGGCGAGGTCACCCCGGGCACCGTGCTGGTGGTCCGCGGCCTGGGCGTGGTCGGCGGCCCGGGGATGGCGCTGGGTTCGGCCGTGGTCTTCGCGCTCGAGGGCGCGGGCCTGGGCGAGAGCGTCGCCGTGGTCACCGACGGGCAGATGTCCGGGCTGGTCAACGTGGGCACCGTCGTCGGCGAGGTGACCCCGGAGGCGGCGCTGGGCGGGCCGCTGGCCCTGGTCGAGGACGGCGACCGGATCGTCATCGACGTCGACCGGCGCACCGTCGACCTGGAGGTCCCCGAGGACGTGCTGGCCGAGCGGCGCGCGCGGCTCGGCGACGCCGAGCCGGGCCCCGACCACGGCTGGCTGGCGGCCTACCGCCGGCTGGTCTCCCCCGTCGAGGAGGGCGCGGTGCTCACCCCGCCGTCCCCCGGCCGTACCCGCGAGGAGGGCACCCGGTGAGTTGGGTCGAGGAGCCGGGCCGGCGCACGCCGGTGCTCGGCGAGTACGACGTCGTGGTGCTCGGCGGCGGGCCGGCCGGGGTCATGGCCGCGGCCGCCGCCGCCCGCGCCGGCCGCTCGACGATCCTGGTCGAGCGCAACGGCTACACCGGCGGGGCGGGCAGCGCGGGCGGGCTGTCGACCTTCTGCGGCCTGCACGCGCGGGTGCACGGCGAGGACCGGCAGGTGGTCCACGGCCTGGCCGACGAGCTGCTCGAGCGGATCGACGCCCTGGGCGGGCTCAACCCCCCACACCTGAGCTTCGCCAACCGGATCCTCGCCCAGGCCTACGACATCAGCGCCTACAAGATCGCCCTGGACGACCTGCTGGTCGAGTCCGGCGTCACGCTGCTGTTCCACGCGCTGGCCGTGGGCGCGGTCATGGCCGACGAGAGCACCGTGGACGCGCTGCTGGTGGAGTCCAAGTCCGGCCGCGGGGCGATCCGCGGCCGGGTGTTCGTCGACGGCTCCGGCGACGGCGACCTCGCCGCGTGGGCCGGGGCGCCGTACGAGAAGACCGACCCCGCGCACGGGATGCTCTACCCGTCGCTGATGTTCCGCATCAACGGCGTCGACGCGGCCACGGCGCGCGACACCTACGACCGGCTGCCGGCGCTGATGGACGACGCCGAGGCCGCGGGGCGCTACTCCTTCCCGCGCAAGCGGCCGATCGTGCGCCCGCAGCGCGACCCGCTGGAGTGGCGGGCCAACATCACCCAGCTGCGCAACCCCGACGGCAGCGCGATCGACGGCACCGACGTCTGGCAGCTGACCCTCGGCGAGCTGCAGGGCCGCCGCCAGGTCCGCGACGTCTTCCCCTTCTACAAGGAGGAGGTGCCCGGCTTCGCCGCCAGCTACGTCATCGACATCGCGCCGGACATCGGCATCCGCGAGACCCGCCGGATCGTCGGCGCCTACCAGCTCAGCGAGGACGACATCCTCGACTGCGCCGACTTCCCCGACGCGATCGGCGTCAACGGCTGGCCGGTGGAGGCGCACGTCGCCGGCGACGTGGAGATCCGCTGGCAGCGCCGGCCCCGGGGCTACAACCAGCTGCCCTTCCGCATGGTCGTGCCGCAGCGGCTGACCAACACCTACGTCGTCGGCCGGTGCGCCTCGATGACCCACGAGGGGCAGTCCAGCGCCCGGGTCACCGGGCCGTGCTTCGCGATGGGGCAGGCCGCCGGCACCGCCGCCGACCTGGTCCTGGACGCCGGGGTCGCGGTCGGCGAGGTGGACGTCGGCAAGCTGCAGGCGCGCCTGCAGGAGGACGGCGCCTGGCTGGGGGACGACCGGTGAGGCTGGCCGACGACGAGCAGGCCATGCTCGACGGCGCCCGGGGCGAGGCGGTCGCCGCCGCGATGGACCTGCTCGTCCGCTACGGCGAGGTGCTCGGGGCCGAGCGGCTGGTCGACACCGACAACGTGTGCGGAGCCAACCTCTTCGGCTCCCGGCACAGCCTGGTCTGCGGCTCCCCCGCCCCGGACGCGGCGTTCTCCGAGCACAGCCTGGACGCGCCCACCGTGCTGCCGATCCCGCCGGTGCGCGCGCAGAGCTACCAGCTCATCGGCCCGATGGACACCAAGCACTGGCAGGTCCAGGGGCTGCCGCAGGCCGAGCACGACGAGATCGTGGCCAGCGAGCGGTACAACGCCGAGCACGGCATCCACCTGCTCAACACCTGCACGCCCTACCAGGTCGGCAACGTGCCGCTCAAGGGCGAGCACTGCGCCTGGATGGAGAGCTCGGCGGTCGTCTACGTCAACTCGGTGCTCGGCGCCCGGACCAACGTGGAGGGCCGGGAGAGCACCGGCGCGGCCATGCTCACCGGCAAGATCCCCTACTGGGGCCTGCACCTGGACGAGAACCGGCACGGCAGCCACCTGGTCGAGGTGACCACGCCGGTCGAGAGCAACCGGGACTGGGGCCTGCTCGGCTACTGGCTCGGCGAGCAGGTGCCCGAGGAGGCCGTCCCGGTCGTCGACGGCATCACCGCCACCCCCGACCTGGTCCGGCTCAAGCACTTCGGCGCGGCCGCGGCCTCCTCGGGCGGCGTGGAGCTCTACCACGTCCCGGGTGTCACCGCGGAGGCGCGCACGGTCGAGGAGGCCCTCGCCGGGCGGGCGCCGGTGGAGCGGCTCGCCTACGGGCCGGCGCAGCGCCGGGAGGCCTACGAGCACCTCAACGCCACGGCCCGCGACACCGCCGTGGACCTGGTGATGATCGGCTGCCCGCACGCGACCCTGGGCCAGATCCGCGACGTCGTCCGGCTGCTCGAGGGGCGCCGGGTGCACCCGGACACCGAGCTGTGGGTGTTCACCCCCCGGGCGCTGCGGCACGTCGCCGAGCGCAACGGGTACGACCGGGCGCTCGCCGACGCCGGCGCGCTGCTGATGAGCGACACCTGCCCGGCGATCGGCCAGTTCCTGCCGGAGGGCACCCGGGTGATCGCGACCGACTCGGCCAAGCAGGTGCACTACCTGCCGGCGATCATGGGCGTGCAGGGCTGGTTCGGCACGCTCGCCGAGTGCGTGGACGCCGCGGTCACCGGCACCTGGCGAGGGGAGGCACCGTGACGGACCTGGCGCGCGGACGGGAGCAGGTCGTGCTGCGCGGCCGGGGGCTGGTCGGCGGGGTGGCCGAGGGCGAGGCGCTGGTCACCCGCGAGGCCATCTCCGGCTGGGGCGGGGTGGAGCCGCGGCAGGGCCGGGTGATCGAGTCCCGGCACGAGCTGGTCGGGCAGTCCTTCGCCGGCAAGGTGCTGGTCTTCCCCACCGCCAAGGGCTCCTCGGGCTGGTCGGGCATGTTCCACATGGCCCGCCTCATGGGCTCGGCGCCGGCGGCGATGGTCTTCACCACGATGAACACCAAGATCGCCCTCGGCGTGGTGGTCAGCCACGTGCCCGCCGTGACCGACCTCGACGGCGACCCGTTCACCGCCGTCCGGACCGGGGACCGGGTGCGGGTGGACGCCGACCGCGGGGAGGTCACCGTCACCCCGAGGGGCAGGTAGCGTCGTCCGGCCCTGTCCCCCGGCGGGGCGCCCGGACGAGGATCGATGCCGGAGACGGACGCCGCGGCACCGCGCCGCGCCCGCGCAGGAGGAGCAGGAGCACTGACCGGACCCGAGGCCGTACCCGACGACGGGGACACCGGCGCACCCCGCGAGCGCGGCGACTACTTCGTGCAGTCGCTGGAGCGCGGGCTGGCCGTGATCAAGGCCTTCACCGTCGAGCAGCCCGAGCTCACCCTCAGCGAGATCGCCCGGCGCACCGGGATGACCCGCGCCGCGGCCCGCCGCTTCGTGCTCACCCTGGTCGACCTGGACTACGTGGGCACCGCCGACCGCCGGTTCCACCTTCGACCCACGGTGCTGGAGCTGGGCCACACCTACCTGTCGGTGATGTCGGTGCCGCAGGTGATGACCCCGCACATGACCGCGCTGTCCGACCGGCTCAACGAGACGGTGAGCTCCGCGGTCCTCGACGGCGACGACGTCGTCTACGTCGCCTGGGTCGGGCCCCGCCGCGTGCGGGCCGGCGGCATCACCATCGGCACCCGCCTGCCGGCCTTCGTCACCTCGCACGGCCGGGTGCAGCTGGCCGCGCTGCCCGACGAGCAGCTCGACGCCTTCCTCGCCCGCGGCCCGTTCGAGCCGCGGACCTCCCGGACGACGACCGATCCCGAGCAGCTGCGGGCCAAGCTCCTGGAGGTCCGCGCCCAGGGCTACGCGCTGGTCGACCAGGAGCTGGAGGAGGGGGTCACCTCCATCGCCGTCCCGGTGCACGACGCGCGGGGCACGGTCGTCGGCTCGATCAACGTGGGCACCCACTCGCGGCGGCTGTCGCCGACGGCGCTGCGCCGCGCGGCGCTGGAGCCCCTGCGGGAGACCGCGCGGCTGGTCGAGCGGGACATCTCGCTGCTCGGGCTGCGGCCCTCGCCCCCCGGGCACCTCTAGCGCGCCGCGGCGGCCCGCCGGGCCTGCTCGGCGGCCCACCGGCGGTCGACCTTGCCCGAGACGGTCCGCTCCACGGCCGACACGACCGTGACCAGCCGCGGCCGCTTGTAGCCGGCCAGCCGCTCCCCCACCGCGTCGGCCAGCGCCGCCTCGTCCAGCCGCGCGCCGGGCTCGGGCACCACGAGCGCGGCCACCCGGCTGCCCCACCGCTCGTCGGGGACGCCGACGACGACCGCCTCGGCCACCCCGGGGCAGTCGACCAGGGCCTGCTCGACCTCCTCGGCGAACACCTTCTCCCCGCCGGTGTTGATCACCCCGGAGCCCCGGCCCAGCAGCGTGAGCGTGCCGTCGGCCTCGACCGTGGCGGCGTCGCCCGGGACGGCGTAGCGCACGCCGTCGATGGTGCGGAACACCGCGGCGGTGACCGCCGGGTCGTCGAGGTAGCCCAGCGGGAGGTTGCCGGTGCTGGCCAGCACGCCGACCTCGCCGGAGCCGGGGACGACGTCGCGGCCGTCGGGCGCCACCACCCGCGCGTTGGGCGGCAGCGTGAACCGGGAGCTCACGCTGCCGGGGTCGGGCCCGCACAGCGAGATGCCGAACGGCCCGCCCTCGGTGGCGGCGATGGAGTCCTGCAGGGTGAACCGGCCCGCTGCCAGCAGCCGGCGCTTGGTCTCGGTCCCCCAGCGCACGCCGGAGCTGACCACCCGGCGCAGCGACGACAGGTCGTACGGGGTGCCCTCGGCGGCGGCGCGGTCCAGCTCGGCCAGCAGCGGGACGGCGAACGCGTCGCCGACGATCGCCAGCTCGGTCACCCGGTGCCGCTGCACCGCCGTCCACAGGGCCGCCGGGTCCAGGGAGCGCTGCGGCAGGGTGACCACGCGGCCACCGCGCAGCAGGTTGCCGAGGCTGAAGAAGAAGCCGGTGCCGTGCATCAGCGGGGACGCCGGCAGCACCACCGGCGCGCTGCCCTCGCCGGCGGCGGCCAGCGCGTCGGCGACCACCCCGGCCGCGTCGTCGGGCACCGGCCGGCCGGCGCGGCCGTAGGCGGAGGAGACGACCCCGCAGACGCCGGCGCAGTCCCACACCACGCCCTTGGGCAGGCCGGTCGTGCCGCCGGTGAGCAGCAGCACCTGGTCGTCCGGGGATCGCTCGACCCGCGGCGCCGGCGGCCCGGCCACCGCCTCCTCGTAGGGGCAGAAATGGCCATCCCCGCCCTCCGGGGTGCCGGCGAGGACGACGGCGCGCAGCCCCGGGCGGCGGGCCGCCACCACGGCGGCCGGCTCGGCGAGGGTCGCGTCGGCGACCAGCGCGCGCAGGTCGGCCAGCGCCACCACCTGCTCGAGCTCGGCCGCCCGGTACCGGTAGTTGACGTTGACCGGCACCGCCCGCAGCTTGAGCGCCGCGAACAGGCTCTCCAGGTACTCCGGCGAGTTGTACAGCGCGATGCCCACCCGGTCGCCGGGACCGACCCCGTCCGCGGCGAGCCGGCCGGCCAGCCGGGACGCGCGGTCGTCGAACGCCGCCCAGGTCACGGCCCGGTCGCCGTGCACCAGCGCGGTTCGGGCGGGGTCGGCCTCGGTGAGCGCGTCGGCGACCGCCTCCAGCAGCGTCGCCAGGTTGGCGCGGAAGCCGGTCACGCGACCCGGGTGACCGCCGGCCGGCCGCCGCGCGGGCCGAACGTCTCCACCACGGCCGACACCCCGGAGTTGGCCGCCCCGGCGACGACCACCAGGACGGCGTCGGGCGAGGTCATCGCGTGGACGCCGTCCCGCGCCGGGTCGGGGCCGGAGTCGACGACGGCGTCGGGGTGGTCGCGGGCGACCCGCCAGTGGCTCTTGGCCGACACCGCCCCCTTGCCGGCCCGGTCCAGCTCCGCCCGGGACACGAACGACTGCTCGTACAGGTACTCCGACACCTGCCGCTTGCTCCAGCCGGCGCCGGCCAGCAGGTGCGCGGGGGGGGGGCCGGGCCCGACCCCCCCGCCCCCCCCCAGGGGCCGCCCCGCCCCCCGGCCCCCCACGCTGCCCGCCACGTCGTCCTCCCCCTGC
>NZ_JBJGYQ010000041.1:0-15825 GCF_054050075.1 Geodermatophilus sp. SYSU D00965
AGGAGTAGGCGGCCCGCCCCCCCCCCCCCCCCCCCCCCCCCCCCCGCCCCCCCCCCCCCCCGCCCCGCCCCCCCCGCCCCCCCCCCCCCCCCCCCCCCCCCCCCCGCTGCGACGGTGATCTCAGCCGCGGTCCAGCCACGGGTAGCGGGCGGTGTCCTGACCGGCATAGTCCGGGTCGAGGTAGATGAAGCACCGCTGGATCAGGAAGTCGCGGATCTCGAAGACGTCACACCACCGTCCGGCGCCCCACTCGGGGACCCCGGCCCGCCACGGCCCGTCCTTGTGCTCGCCGTGGCTCGTGCCCTCGACGACGACGAGGTCCGAGCCGGAGAAGATCCAGGTGAACTCGGCGTAGTGGTGCTGGATCGAGGCCAGCGTCCCCCCGATGTCGGCGAACAGCTGCCCGATCTGCTCCTTGCCCGTGGCCAGCCCCCACTTGGGGAACATGACCTGGGCGTCGTCGGCGAACAGGTCCAGGATGCTGCCGCCGGTCGACGTCGTCCCGGCATTGTCGAACGCCTTGAGGTACTCCAGCGCGACGGACTTGCGCTGCTCGTCGGTCATCGTCTGCAGGGTGATCGCCATGTCAGGGCTCCTCTCGCGAGACGGCGTCAGGCCGTGGTGAGCTGGGTGGACGATTCGCGGGACGGCTCACGGTCGGCGGCCTGTGCGGCCCGGTGGGCGAAGGCGATGATCGGGCCGAGCGTCGCCCCGCCCGCCCAGTAAGCCTGCGCGGACGCCGAGGCGACACAGTTGCCGACCCCGTAGAGGCCGGGGACCGGGGTCCCGGTGTCGTCGAGGACCTGCCCGTCGGTGTTGGTCCGCGGTCCGCCCTTGGTGTCGAGCGTCCCGCCGGTCACCAGGGCCGCGTAGTAGGGGCCCCGGTCGCTGATCGGCCACATCGTCGGGTTGGCCCGACCAGGCTCCTCCTTGACGGGGCCGTTGAACACGAACTGGATCGGCTTCTCCCCGCGGTGGAAGTCCTCGTCGACGCCCCGAGCGGCGAAACCGTTGAAGCGCTCGATGGTCTGCTGGACGTTGACGACGAAGTCGGGGTGCAGCGCGAGCCCGCCGGTGACGCCCCTGTACCGGTCGAGCCGCTCGGCCACGGCGTCGGCGAGCTCCTCGAGCGTCTCGCCCCGGATGACGTGGGAGTCATCGACGCCCGGCGGGACGATCAGGCGGCCGTACTCGTCGCTGGCCGAGTGCTCCTGGCTGCGCTGGTCCCAGATCTGGACCAGCACCAGGTAGGGGTACTCCCCGTGCTCCCCGTCGTACACGAAGAACTTCTGCGCCAGCTCGTTGTACTGGAGCTTCTCGTTCACCACGCGCCGGCCGGTCTTGTCCACGAACACCATCGAGTCGCCGGCGACGGAGAACATCCCGATCATCCCCGGGTCCCGGGCTACCGCCCGCTCCAGCGGGATGGGACACATCCAGGCGTAGTTCATGTTCCCCAGCTGCGCACCCACCGGCGCGGCGATCGCCAGGAAGTCGCCTTCGTTGGTGGTCACGGCGCAGCCGCCGTAGACCGGCGCGTGCAGGAAGTTGCGCCGCAGGTCGACGTCGTGGGTGAACCCGCCAGTGGCGAAGACGACGGCCTTGCGCGCGGCGATCCGGTGGGTGCGCCCGTCCGCGGTGGTCGCCTCGACGCCGACGACCGCGCCGTCCCGGACGACGAGCCGCTGCACCCGGTGGCCGGTGCGGATGTCCACCCCGTCGCGCCGGGCCGCGGCGCTCATCGACTCCACGCCGACGACGCCACCGTCGGACATCGACTCGCGTGCGCCACGCGGGACCAGCACCCGGCCGGTGGGGGTCTTGTCCTCGGGGATCTCCGACCAGTAGTCCGGGACGTCGGCGCAGTGCCGGTACTCCAGCGCGCCCTTCTCGGCGAGCAGCTCGGCCGCTGGTGAGGCGCTGGCGTAGATGGCCCGGCACATGTCGTACTCCCACTGCGACAGTCCGAGCGTCGGTGAGGCCGGGTCGTAGGCGGTGGGCCGGGCCAGCCGGGCGACGTAGCGCAGGAAGTCGGCCTCGTCGTCGACGATGCCCGCGGCTCGCATCGGTTCGTTGTTCGGCACCCAGTACCAGAAGGCGGCCTTGCGAGCCGTGCCACCGAGCTCGTCGGCCTTCTCCAGGAGCACGACCTCGTTGCCGAGCCAGCGGCTGAACAAGGCTGTGGGCAGTCCTCCACCCCCGCCACCGACGACGACGACGTCCGCGACCGCGTCCGCTGCACGGTCGTCGGGAACCGGAGTGGCGGACTCGCGGACCGGGCTCGACCCGGTGGTCTCAGACGCAGATGGCCGCGCCTGCTGGGGGATGGACATGAGCACCTCGCAGTCTCGGGTGTGGTCCGACAGGAGCAGCGTGACGCCGGTCACCGCGCAACAGGTGTCCCGGTTTGGCACACCGGTCCGCGCCTGCACAGAGGCGGCGCCACGGGGTGTGGGTCAGGCCTCCTCCAGTCCGTAGTAGCGGAGCTTGCGGTAGAGGGTGGAGCGGCCGATGCCCAGTGCCTCCGCCGCCCGTGACCGGTTCCCCGCGTGGGCCCGCAGCGCCGCGCGGATGGCCGTCCGCTCCGTCTGCTGCAGTCCCGTGAAGACGCGGGTGACGCGGCGCATCTCCTCCGGCAGATCGTCCGACGTCACCGGGCGCCGGCTGCCCACCTCCGCACACAGGCGTGAGACCAGAGCCCGCAGCTCCGCGATGTTGCCCGGCCACGACCACCGACGCAGCGCCGTCTCCGCATCGAGAGCCAGCCGGAGCGGCCTCCTGTCGGGCGACTGCCGTGCGGACAGGACCGCGACCAGCTCCGCGACGTCCCCGGTGCGATCTCGGAGGGGCGGCACCTCGACGACCTCGGCCCCGGCGGCCGGCACCAGGTCCAGGTGCCAGGGACGGCCGCCGTCCATCACACCCGTCAGGGCCACCCGGCCGCCCAGGGGACGGTGGAGGAGAGCCCGGACGGCGACCACCGTCCGGGTCGGGAGCGAGTCAGCACCGCGGATGACGACCAGCACGTCGTCCTGCAACGCCGAGGCGAGGTCGGCGAGCCAGGGGCGACGGAGATCCGCGTAGACGTCTGCGGCGTCGAACTCGACCACACGTCGTCCCTGCCGGACGCCGATGGCGCGCGCGAGCGCACCGCGACCCGTGCCCCACTCGCCGGCCACGACGAGGATCCGGGCATCTCCGATGCGTTCGGCCCGTCGGAGGACCGCCTGCCACGCCGCGGAACGGCCGCTCAGTCCGGGAAGCGGGGTCGGGTCGAGGACCGGCGGCGACGTCGCGTCGGCGCTGCGCGGGTGCGGTACCTCCGGCGGGTCCAGCGTGACGAGGACTCCGGCCACGACACCCCCGTGCAGGACCTCGCGCACCCGCGCGACAGCGCCGCTCCCCGGCAGGAGGACCACGTCGGAGCCCAGCCGATCGTCCTTCACCGCAGTCGCGGCGACGTCCTCCAGGAGCTCGAGATCGGGGTCGACGAGCAGCGATCCCGCCGGGTCGCTGACGATCCGGGTCCGCCCGTCCAAGGCGAGCACAGCAGGCGTGCGGGCCCGCTCCGGGAGGAAGGCATCGAGCAGCACGCGTTCCCGTGGCTCGGTGTGGTGCAGCAGCTCGCGCTCGATCGCGGCGGCCGCAGTGTCGGCCAACGTGGAGAGCAGCACCGGCGGGACCTCGAGACCGCACACCAGGGTGAGCACCCCGCGCAGCCGGTGGTCGAGAGGGTCCCGGATCGGGGCCCCGGCGCAGGCCGTCTCCTGGTAGAGCCCCAGGACGTGCTGGGGGCCGCGGACCAGAGCCGACCGACCGCTCTCGACGACGGCAGAGATGCCGTTGAGGCCGGTCGTCGTCTCGGAGAGATCGGCTCCCGGGCCGGTGTCGATGCGCTCGAGGTGTCTGCGCACGTCGTGGCGCTGCGCTTGGACCGCCTCCACCCGGCCGCGGGCGTCGGACAGCACCACCGCCAGACCGGCTCCCGACAGGCTGTCACTCAGCCGCTCCAGCACCGGGGAGGCCGCGGCGACCAGGGAGGGGTGCCTCGGTCCCGGGACACGCGGCACCGCGGCGAGGTCCGGCGGCACCCCGTAGAAGAGCGCACGCCGCCAGGCCGCGGCCAGCTCGGCCGGCAGACCCGGTGGCGTGCGTCCGTGCAGACCGCCGGCCAGGAACTCGTCACGAGCCCGCCGCAGCTGGTAGAGCCCCTCCGCGGTCAGGGCATCGAACCCGGTCACAGCACCTCCGCCCTCGTCATCGAGCGCGCGGCGCCCACCTTGGCACGGGCGTCCGGCAGGCGACAGGGCCCCGCGGTCGGTCAGGCCCCCGAGTACTTCTGGCTCATCCCGAGATCGACCGGGAGCGCGACGCCGGTGATGTAGCGCGACTCGTCGGAGAGGAGGAAGAGGACGGCGTTGGCGACGTCCTCCACCTCGACCCACGGCACCGGCCACAGGTTGATCTTCGCCAGCGCCGGGATCGCGTCGTCGAAGGTCGGGTCGTCCAGGTCAGGCCGGTAGATGCGCGCGCTGGACTCGTTCTCGATCATCGTCGTCCGCACGTTGGTCGGGTGGACCGAGTTGACCCGGATGCGGTACTCGGCGAGCTCATTGGCCAGCGTGCGCTGCAGCCCCAGCACGCCGTGCTTGGCCGCGTTGTAGTGCGCGATGTTGGGGATGCCGCGCAGCCCCGCGGTGGAGCTGATCAGCACGATCGACCCGCCCTCGCCCTGCTCGATCAGGTGCGGGATCGCCACCTTGGTGGTGTGCCAGACACCGGTGAGGTTGATGTCCAGCATCGTCTGCCAGTCCTGCTCGTCCAGCTCCCACGACGGCTTGACGGCGTTGAGGATCCCGGCGTTCGCCACCACCCCGTCCAGCCGGCCCAGGTCAGCGACCCCCGCTCGCACCGCAGCGGCCAGCGCCTCGGTGTCGCGCACGTCGGCCTGACGGGCCACGATCCGTCGATCGAGCCGCTCGACCGCCTGCACCGTTTCGGCGAGGTCATCGGGACTGGCCGGCGGATAGGTCACCGTGTCCACGGGCCCGGCCAGGTCCACGGCGATGATGTCGGCGCCTTCGGCGGCCAGCCGCTGTGCGTGTGCCCGACCTTGTCCCCGGGCCGCTCCGGTGACGAGCACGACCTTGCCGTCCATCCGACCCATGTCGGTCCTCCTCAGCGAGCGTCGTCCAACGACCTGTGAAGGACACCACCATCGAGGCAGGACCGAGTGACCCGTTCTGGCACACCGCCACCGACCGGGAAACGTGAGTTCCCGCCCCGACCGGCGGCGGCCACGTCCGCCGATGTGGACTCGGGACTGACCCGACTTCGGTTGACGCGGTTCGGTAGGGGTGTACGGCCACGTCTCGCCGGACGTGGCACGCGAGGCCATGGCCACCCTCAGCGCAGTCCTCGACCAGTGAGGGCGGCCCGACTGTGGTCGAGAACTGTGGTCGGCGCGCCTGGAGACGCGCTCAGGGGCCGTGTCCGGATCTCTCCGGACACGGCCCCAGATGCGCTCTGTCGGGCTGACAGGATTTGAACCTGCGACCCCTTGACCCCCAGTCAAGTGCGCTACCAAGCTGCGCTACAGCCCGAGCGTCAGTCGGCTTCCGCCGCCCGATCGCTGCAGGAGGTAGGTTACCGCACCGCTCCCGCGCCCTGACCCGGAGGTCAGCCGCGCGCCGTGACCGGGGCGTCCGCGTCGGTCAGGACCCGGCGCAGCGCGGCCGCGAACGCCTCCGGCTCCCCGGTCTGGCCGTACTCGCCGCCCAGGAAGCCGCCGTGGTCGCCGGGGAACTCGACCGGCTCCACCCCGATCCGCTCGGCGACGGCCTCCCCGCCCCGGCGGGCCAGCTGGCCCTCGGACCCGGCGCCGACCGCCACCACGATCCGCGTGGACGCCGCGCGCAGGGCGGCGAAGTCGTGCTCGTGGGTGGTGCACGAGATCAGGTTCTGCCCGAGCAGCACGTCGTCCCGCGAGCCGTCGTCCTCGGTGGGCAGGCCGAACGCCGCCGGGTCCGCGGGCGTGGCCGCCCAGTCCGCCGGCACCGGCCCGCGGTGGCCCACCAGCCGGATGAACTCCGCCATGCCCGCGCCGAAGCCGCTGCGCCGGTAGGTTCCGTCCACGTGCCGCGTCGCGGCCAGCGCCGTCTCCCCGTCCGGCAGCGCCACGATCGCCGGCGGCTCGTGCGCCACGAGGGTGCGGACCTGCTCCGGGTGCCGGGCCACCAGCACCAGCGCGTTGACCGCTCCCCCACTGCTGCCGAAGACGTCGACCGGCCCGGCGTCCAGCGCGGTGATCAGCCGGGACAGGTCGTCGGCGTGCTCCTCGGGCGTGGACCGGTCCGCGCCGTCCGTGCGCCGGCTGCGCTCCACACCCCGCGGGTCGTACGTGACGACCGTGCGGTCCGGGAAGTAGCCGGCCAGCGTGCCGAACCCGGCCGCCCCCATCGGGGACCCGACCATCAGCAGCACCGGCCCGGGGCCGGGGCGGACGTCGTAGGTGAGCACGGCACCCGGGACGTCCAGGGTGTGCGTCTGCGCTGCGGTCATGGCCGGCCTCCGGGGTGGGCTGCGAGGGGACTGTCGTCCCTCAGACCGCCGCCGGAGGCCGGACTCATCGGCGCCGGGCTCAGCGCTTCGGCCGCTCGCTCCCCCGGCCCTCGCGGACCTTCACCGAGATCTCGATCGGCGTGCCGTGGAAGCCGAACCGCTCGCGCAGCTTGCGCTCCAGGAACCGCCGGTAGCCGGCCTCGAGGAAGCCGGTGGAGAACACGACGAACCGCGGCGGCCGGACGTCGGCCTGCGTCACGTACTTGATCTTCGGCGCGCGGCCGCCGCGGGCCGGCGGCGGCGTCTCCTGCACCAGCGCCCGCACGTAGGTGTTGAGCTCCGCCGTGGGCACGCGGGTCTCCCAGGAGGCCAGGGCCTCCCGCAGGTGCTGGGCGAGCTTGTTCACCCCACGCCCGCTGGCGGCGGAGATGTTGACCCGCGACGCCCACTTCACCCGGGCCAGGTCGCGCTCGATCTCCCGCTCCAGCTGGGCGTGGCGGTCCTCGTCGAGGGTGTCCCACTTGTTGATCGCCAGCACCAGCGCGCGGCCGGCGTCGACGACCTGGCTGATCACCCGCTGGTCCTGCTCGCTGATCACCTCGTCGGCGGCGAGCAGGACGACGGCGACCTCGGCGGCCTGGATGGCGGCCTCGGTGCGCAGGCTGGCGTAGTACTCCATGCCGCTGGCGGTGTTGACCTTGCGGCGCAGACCCGCGGTGTCGACGAACCGCCACTCCTCGCCGCCGAGCGTGATGATCGAGTCCACCGGGTCCACGGTGGTGCCGGCCACCGAGTCGACGACCGAGCGCTCCTCCTTGGCCAGCCGGTTGAGCAGGCTCGACTTGCCGACGTTGGGCCGGCCCACCAGCGCCACGCGGCGCGGGCCCCCCTCCTCCGGCTGCTCGCGCGGCGCCTCGGGCAGCGCGTCGAGCACGAGGTCCAGCAGGTCCCCGCTGCCCCGGCCGTGCAGCGCGCTGACCGGCTGCGGCTCCCCGAGGCCCAGCGACCACAGCTCGGCGGCGTTGGCCTCGCTGCGCTCGTCGTCCACCTTGTTCGCCACGACGATCACCGGACGGTCGCTGCGGCGCAGGATGCGGGCGGCGGACAGGTCGGTGTCGGTGGCCCCCACCGAGCTGTCGACGACGAACACGATGACGTCGGCGGTCTTCATCGCGTACTCGGCCTGGCGGCTGATCGACGCGCCCAGGCCGGCGGCCTTGGGGTCCCACCCGCCGGTGTCGACGACGGTGAAGCGCTTGCCGTTCCACAGCGCCTCGTAGGAGATGCGGTCGCGGGTGACGCCGGGCACGTCCTGCACCACCGCGGCGCGGCGGCCCAGGATGCGGTTGACCAGCGTCGACTTGCCGACGTTGGGCCGCCCGACGATCGCCACGACAGGCAGCGGGGCGCCGTTCCCCTCGACGGTCACCGTCGCGCCCCCAGCGCGGAGTGGGCCAGCTCCACCACGCGGTCGACGACGCCCTCGCGGTCGAGGTGCGTGCTGTCGACGACGACCGCGTCGGCGGCCGGCCGCAGCGGGCTGTCCTCCCGGCTGCTGTCGTACTCGTCGCGGCGGCGCAGGTCGGCGGCGAGCGCGGCGATCTCGTCGGCGGTGGTCAGGCCCAGCTGGGCGGCGCGGCGCTGTGCGCGAGCCTCGGGCGCGGCGGTCAGGTACACCTTCAGCGTCGCGTCGGGCAGGACGACGGTGCCGATGTCGCGGCCCTCGACGACGACGGCTTCGGCCGACGCCACCAGCGCGCGCTGCTGGTCGACCAGCCGGCGGCGCACGGAGGGGACCGCCGAGACCGCCGACACCGCGCGGGTCACCTCCGCGCCGCGGATCCGGACGGCGACGTCCACGCCGTCGACCTGCACCAGCTCGGTGTCGGCCGCCGTCCCGACCTCGATCTTAGCCCTGGCGACGACGGCGGCCACGGCCTCGGCGTCCTCGGGGTCGACCCCGGCGTCCAGGACGGCAACGGTCGCCGCGCGGTACATCGCCCCGGTGTCGAGGTAGCTCGCGCCCAGCCGGGTCGCCACCGCCCGGGCGACGCTGGACTTCCCCGTCCCCGACGGCCCGTCGAGGGTGATCTGCCCCCGGAAGTCGGCGCTCACTGTGTTCTCCCGCTGCTCCGCAGCACGTTCGCTCCGCTCACTGGGCGATGTCCCGTCGCAGCGCCACGGCCCCCCGCAGGTACACGTGCTGGATCTCCGCGCGCGGCCGGGCGGTCTCCACGTGGGCCATCAGCCGCAGCACCCGCGGCAGCGCGTGCGGGACGTCGATCTCGGTGGCGCACATCAGCGGGACGTCGCCGAACCCGAGCTCGCGGGCGGCCAGCGCCGGGAACTCCGAGACCAGGTCGGGGGTGGCGGTGAACAGGATGCTGATCACGTCGTCGTGCTGCAGCTGGTTGCGCTCCATCACCGCGGCGACCAGCTCGCGGGTCGCGTCGAGGACCAGCTCCCGTTTGTCGGCGTCCACCTGGGTCGCGCCACGGATGGCTCGGACGGCCACTACCACTCTCCTCGTTCGACCAGGAGGGCGCGGGTCGCCGCGCCCCTCGGTCGAGTCTAGGTAGCGCTCGCCACCGCCCTCCGGCCGCGCCCGGGGGACGCGGGGTGCCCGGGTCAGGGCACGGGGAAGACCTGCCCGTCGCTCGCCACCGTCACGGGGCCGTCGAACGTGGTGCGGGCGGCCGATGCCCACTGCTCGTCGGTCGCCACGCCGGCCAGGTGGCTGAGGACGAGGTGCCCGGCACCGGCCGCCGCCGCGACCCGGCCGGTGCCCTCCGGCGCGGTGTGGCTCTGGGCGAGGTGGTCGATGAACTCCTCGGTGTAGTCGGGGTTGTCCCGGTAGAAGTCGAGGAAGACCGCTTCGTGGACGAGGACGTCGGCCCCGCGGGCGAGCTCCACGACGTTGGGGTGCTCGGCGGTGTCCCCGGAGAAGGCGATCACCCCGTGCGGGGTCTCGACGCGGAACCCGTAGGACGGCCACACCGGCGGGTGGTCGACGAGCGCCGCCAGGATCCGCACCCGCTCGTCCTCGTACACCACGAACGGGGCCATCGGCGGGGCGAGCGGACCGCGCGGGCCGGCGGCCACCTCGTCGGGCAGCTCGATGTCCTCCGCCACGACCAGGTCGTCCAGCGGCGGGCGGGCCTCGTCGTACACGCGGATGTTGACGTCGTAGGCGAAGGCGCCCAGCACACCGGCCACGGTCTCCCGGGTGCCCGGAGTGGCCGGGGTGACGACGGCCTCGGCCCCCTCGGGCAGCGCGCCGGCAGTCCCCGGCCCCAGGACCCGGAAGGGACGGGTGAAGCCGTTCACGGGGGCGCCCCAGTTGAAGAGCAGGACGCCGGGCAGCTCGACGACGTGGTCGGAGTGCAGGTGCGTCAGCAGGACGGCGCGCAGTTCGGACAGCGGCAGCTGCGCCTCCACCGCCTGCCGCACGACACCCAGCCCGCAGTCGACCAGGTACACGTGCCCGTCGACGACGACCGCGCTGGCGATACCGCGCCGCGGGCTGCGCACCGCCGGCCCCGCGGCCGTCCCCAGCGTTACCAGGGCGGTCCCGGTGGCCGGCAGCGGCTGCCGCGCCGCGTCGGCCGTCGCCGGCGCGGCACCGAGGACGCCGCCCAGCGCGGAGCCGCCGACGACGGAGGCGCCGGTCAGGAACGACCGGTGGAGGAACGCGCGACGGGTGGGACCTTCGGCGGTCATCGGGGCTCCCCGGACGGACGGCGTCTGGCGGCTCCAGGGTCCGAGCGACCCCGGAGGGTGTCAAACCCGCGGCCCGGGCGTCAGCCCAGCGGACGGATCCCCCACGAGCCCGACGTGGACTCCCCCGGTTCCAGCCGCCGCACCGCCTCGCCGGTCTGGAAGGCGTTGGGCGGGCAGGTCATCGGCTCCACCGCGAGCCCCCGCCGCCGGCGCGGCTCGGGCACCACGTCGCCGGTGAACAGCTGCAGGTAGCCGTAGCCGGCGTCCGCCCAGACCGCGACGCCGCGGCCGTCGGGGGCGACCAGCCGCACCTCGGCCAGCCCGTCGGCGCCGCGCGCGAGGTCGGTGAAGCAGGAGTCGACGACGAGGTCCCCGAGCCGGCGTCCGGCCCGCAGGTCGTAGGGCCTGCCCTCGACCGGCACCGCGCGGGTGGGGATCGCCCGGTCGTCGGTCTGCAGGATCGTCGCGGCCGGGACGGTGAGCGTGCAGTCGTCCAGCCGCGGGCCGGCCAGCACGTACGGGTGGTGGCCCTCGCCGTACGGCAGCGCGTCGGCGCCCTCGTTGGTGGCGGTGGTGGTCACCCGCAGGCCGGCCGCCGACAGCTCGTAGCCGACCCGCAGCCGCAGGGTGAACGGGTACCCCGGCCGCGGGAAGAGCAGGTGCTCGAGCACCACGCGGTCCTCGGCCCGCTCGACCGCCCGCCAGGAGACGAACTGCACCAGCCCGTGGATCGCGGTGCCGCGCTCGGGCTCGGTGACCGGCGTCCGGTGCTCCTCGCCGTCCCAGGTGTAGACGCCGTCGCGCAGCCGGTTGGGCCACGGCGCCAGCACGTGCCCGGTGGCGAACCGGGCCGGCTCGTCGACGGAGTAGCCGTCGAGCACCTCCCGGTCCCCCACCCGGTACGTGCGCAGGCCGCCGCCGACCTCCACGGCGGTGACCTCGGCGTCGCCGCAGCGGAGGACGAACTGCTCCCCGGTGGGCGGGATCACCGCACCCGCTCCGCGGTGAGGTCGCGGACCTCGGCGTAGCGCTCGCGGACCGCCGGCACCGGGTCGGCCTCGTACACCTCCGTGCCGGGGCGGGGCCAGTCCGGTGGAGCCTCGCCGCCGGCCAGCACCCAGGCGGCCTGGCGAGCGGCGCCGTCGGCCACGTACTCCCCCGGCGGCGGCACCAGCACCGGCACGCCGAGGACGGCCGGGGCGATCCGGCGGACCGCCTCCGAGCGCGCGCCGCCGCCGACCAGGAACACCCGGCGGACCGGGGTGCCGGTGGCGGCGACGGCGTCCAGACCGTCGGCCAGCCCGCAGAGCAGGCCCTCCACCGCCGCGCGGGCCAGGTGCGCGGGGTCGGCGGTGGCGAGGGTGAGCCCGTGCAGCGCGCCGGTCGAGGTGGGCCGGTCCGGCGTCCGCTCCCCCTCCAGGTACGGCACGAGCACCAGCCCGCCGGCGCCGGGCGGGGCGGACAGCGCCAGGCGGGACAGCCCGTCGTGGTCGGTGCCGAGCAGCCGGGCGGTCGCGTCCAGGACGCGGGCGGCGTTGAGCGTGGCGATCAGCGGCAGGAAGTGGCCGGTCGCGTCGGCGAACCCGGCGACGGTGCCGGTCGGGTCGGCCGCCGGGGTGGTGGACACGATCGAGACCACCCCGGAGGTGCCGATCGAGCAGACGACGTCCCCGGGCTCGGCGGCCAGGCCGAGCGCGGCCGCCGCGTTGTCCCCGGTCCCCGGCCCCAGTACGGCGCCGCCCGGGGTGCTCGGGCCGGCCTCGGCCGGGCCCAGCACCCGCGGGACGACGGCGGTGCGGCCCAGCGCCCGCTCCAGCAGGTCCAGCCGGTACTCCCCGGTGGCCGGCGACCAGTAGCCGGTGCCGCTGGCGTCGCCGCGGTCGGTGACCAGGGTGTCGAAGCCCTGCCGGCCGCCGAGCACCCAGGTCAGCCAGTCGTGCGGCAGGCACACCGCGGCCGTCCGCGCGGCATTGGCCGGCTCGGACTCGGCCAGCCAGCGCAGCTTGGTGACCGTGAACGACGCGACCGGCACCAGCCCGACCGCCTCCGCCCACGCCCGCCGCCCGGCCTCGCCGTCGCCGAGCTCGGCGATCAGCTCGCGGGCGGCCGGCGCGGAGCGGGTGTCGTTCCACAGCAGCGCCGGCCGCACGACCGCGCCGTCCTCGTCCAGGCAGACCATGCCGTGCTGCTGGCCGCCGACGGCGACGCCCGCGACGTCGTCCAGGCCGCCGGCCTCGGCGAGCGCCCGCTCCAGCGCCGCCTCCCACGCAGCGGGGTCGACCTCGGTGCCGTCCGGGTGCGGCGCGCGGCCCTCGCGGACCAGCGCGCCGCTCCCGGCGTCCCGGACGACGACCTTGCAGGCCTGCGTCGAGGTGTCGATGCCGGCGACCAGCGTCGGAGCCGCCATGGGTCAGCGGGCCCCGAGCAGGTGCTCCAGCGCGAGCTGGGACAGCCGCACCACGCCGGCTCCGCGGGCGGCGGCCGCGTCGACGTCGAAGTCCTCGAACGCCGAGCGGTCGGCCAATAGGTCCTCGTAGGACTCGCCGTCGGCCAGGGTGGGCTCGGCGAGCTCGGCCACGCGGGCGGCGGCCAGCGCCTCGGCCACCTCGGGGTCGGCGCGGAAGGCCTGCGCGCGCTCCTTGAGCAGCAGGTAGGTGTGCATGTTGGCCGCGGCCGAGGCCCACACGCCGTCGACGTCCTCGGTGCGCAGCGGCTTGTAGTCGAAGTGCCGCGGGCCCTCGTAGCGCGGGCCGCCCGACGGGAAGCCGTTCTCCAGCAGGTCGACGGTGGCGAAGGCCGACAGCAGGTCGCCGTGGCCGAACACCAGGTCCTGGTCGTACTTGGGCCCGTGCTGGCCGTTGAGGTCGATGTGGAACAGCTTGCCCTGCCACAGCGCCTGCGCGATGCCGTGGGTGTAGTTCAGCCCGGCCATCTGCTCGTGGCCGACCTCGGGGTTGAGGCCCACCAGGTCGGCGTGCTCGAGGGTGGAGATGAAGCCCAGCGCGTGGCCGATGGTGGGCAGGAAGATGTCGCCGCGCGGCTCGTTGGGCTTGGGCTCCAGGGCGAAGCGCAGCCCGTAGCCGCGGTCCTCGGAGTACTGGGCGAGGGTGTCGATGCCCTCGCGGTAGCGGTCCAGCGCCGCCTTGAGGTCCTTGGCGGTGTCGACCTCGGCGCCCTCGCGGCCGCCCCACAGCACGTAGGTCGACGCCCCCAGCTCCGCGGCCAGGTCCATGTTCCGCATGACCTTGCGCATCGCGAACCGGCGGACGTCGCGGTCGTTCGCGGTGAGCGCGCCCTCCTTGAACACCGGGTGGGTGAACAGGTTGGTGGTCACCATCGGGACGACCAGGCCGGTCTCCTCCAGGGCCGCCCGGAACCGCTTGACGTGGTTCTCCCGGGCGGTGTCGTCGCTGCCGAACGGGATCAGGTCGTCGTCGTGGAAGGTGACGCCGTAGGCGCCCAGCTCGGCCAGGCGGTGCACGCTCTCGACCGGGTCGAGGGCGTCGCGGGTGGCGTCGCCGAACGGGTCGCGGGCCTGCCAGCCGACCGTCCACAGGCCGAAGGAGAACTTGTCCTCGCGGGTGGGCTGCACGCTCATGGTGGGGTTCCTCCGGAGGGGCGAGAGGGATTTGTTTTGCAGTAGAACATAAAGCACGGGCGCGGCTAACCTCAAGAGGTGACCGTTCTCCGGCCGGCGGGCGCGCGCCAGTCGACGGTGCGCGCGGCCAACCTCGCGCTGGTGCTGCGCACCGTCTGCGCAGCTCCGGAGCCGGTCTCCCGGGCCGGGATCGCCGCCGCCACCGGCATGACCCGCGCGACCGCCTCCCGGCTGGTCGACGAGCTGGTCGCCGGCGGGCTGCTCGACGAGGCCGAGCGGGTGCCGGCGTCCGGGCCCGGCCGGCCGGCGACGCCGCTGCTCCCGGGCTCCGGGGTCGCCGCCCTGGGGCTGCAGGCCGACGCTGGGCTGCTCGCCGCCCGCGTGGTCGACCTGCGCGGCAGGGTGGTCGCCGAGGCCGTCGAGGACGGCGACTTCGGCGGCAGCGACCCGGCGGCCACGCTTGCCCGGCTCGGGGAGCTGGCCGGCGACCTGCTGGCCGGGATGCCCTCCGACCGGGTGCTCGTGGGCGCGGGGCTGGCGCTGCCCGGGATCGTCCGCACCGACGAGGAGCTGCTGCTGCGCGCGCCCACCCTCGACTGGTCCGACGTCCGTCCGGCGGACCTGCTCGCCGCCTCCCTCCCGGCGGGGCTGCGCCCGGTCCTCGGCAACGAGGCCGACCTCGCCGCGCGCACGGTCGCCGAGACCGCGCCGGGCCGGCCGGGACGCCAGGACTTCCTCTACCTGTCCGGCCAGATCGGCATCGGCGGGGCCGCCGTCCTCGGCGGGCAGGTGATGACCGGCAACGCCGGGTGGGCCGGGGAGGTCGGGCACGTGTGCGTCGACCCCGCCGGCCCGCCGTGCCGGTGCGGTTCCACCGGCTGCCTCGAGCAGTACGCCGGGCGGCACGCGCTGCTGGCGGCGGCAGGGCTGCCCCTCGACACGCCGGCCGGGTCGTTCGCCGCCCGGGTGGCCGACGGCGACCCGGACGCCGTCCGCGCCCTGGGGTCGGCGGTGCGCGCGCTGGGGGTGGCGCTGGCCGGCGTGGTCAACGTCCTCGACATCCCCACCGTCGTGCTGGGCGGGTACCTGGGCGCCCTGGCCGACCTGCTGCGCCCGGGCGTGGAGGAGCTGCTCGCCGCCCGGGTGCTCTCGGCGCGCTGGCGCCGGCCGACGATCGAGGCCGCGTCCGCCCCGCCCGCCGCCGGGGCCACCGGCGCGGCGCTGCGCGCGCTGTCCGGCGTCCTGGCCGACCCGGCCGGCCTGACCCGCTAGAGCCCGACGGACTCCTGCAGCGCGCCGACCTCGGCGCGGGTGAGCCGGCGGATGGAACCGACCCGCATCCGCTCCAGCTTGACCGGGCCGACGGCGATGCGGGTCAGCCGCGACACCGGCAGCCCGACGGAGGCCAGCAGCCGCCGCACGATGTGCTTGCGGCCCTCGTGCAGGACCACCTCGACCACCGACTGCCCGGCGTGGGTGTCGACCACCCGGAACGAGTCGACCTTCACCGGGCCGTCCTCGAGCTCGACGCCCTGGCGCAGCCGCCGGGCCAGGTCGCGCGGGATGGAGCCCGACACCTGCGCGAGGTAGGTCTTGCGCACCTCGTAGGAGGGGTGGGCCAGCCGGTGGGCGAGCTCGCCGTCGTTCGTGACGAGCAGCAGGCCCTCGGTGTCCTGGTCCAGCCGGCCGACGTGCACCAGCCCCGGCGCGAGGTCGCCGATCATGTCCCCGACGGTCGGCCGGTTGCGGTCGTCGCTCATCGCGGTGATGACGCCGGCGGGCTTGTTGAGCGCGTAGGTGACCCGGTCGTCGCGCAGCTCGATGCGGACGCCGTCGCCGGCGTTCCGGTCCCGGGGGGGGGGGGCCCCCCTCCCCCCCACCCCACCCCTCCCCGCGGGCCCCCCCCACCCGCCCCCGCGCCCCCCCCGCTCCCCCCCACCCCCCCC
>NZ_JBJGYQ010000042.1:0-15186 GCF_054050075.1 Geodermatophilus sp. SYSU D00965
CCCCCCCCCCCCCCCCCCCCCCCCCCCCCCCCCCCCCCCCCCCCCCCCCCCCCCCCCCCCCGCCCCCCCCCCCCCCGGCCCCCCCCCCCCCCCCCGGCACCGGGGGAGCGGTCCCCGAGGGGACCGGCTCCGGAGCGACGGGCTGCGCGGCCGGGGCGTCCCGGAACGCCGCGGCGAGGCTGCGCACCGACGGGTGGCGGTACACGTCCTTGATCGAGATCGAGGGGAGGTCGTCGCGCTTGCGGGCGCGGGCGCAGAACTGGGCCATGACCATCGAGTCGGCGCCCAGGTCGTCGAAGAAGTGGCTGGCCGGGCTGACCGGCCGGCCCACGACCTCGGCGAGGACGCCGACGAGTCGTTCCTCGACCGGGTCCGCCGGCGGTGGGGGCGCGAGGGCGAGGGTCAGGGCGTGGATGGTGGGGTGCCGGTAGACGTCCTTGATGGACGGCGAGGGCAGGTCCTCGCGCTTGCGGGCGCGGGCGCAGAACTGCGCCATGACCATCGAGTCGGCACCCAGGTCGTCGAAGAAGTGGCTGGCCGGGCTGACCGGCCGGCCCACGACCTCGGCGAGGACGCCGACGAGTCGTTCCTCGACCGGGTCCGCCGGCGGTGGGGGCGCGAGGGCGAGGGCGAGGGCGTGGATGGTGGGGTGCCGGTAGACGTCCTTGATGGACGGCGAGGGGAGGTCGTCGCGCTTGCGGGCGCGGGCGCAGAACTGCGCCATGACCATCGAGTCGGCGCCCAGGTCGTCGAAGAAGTGGCTGGCCGGGGTCACGGGCCGACCGACGACGTCGGCGAGCAGCGCGGTCAGGACGCGCTCGACCGGGGCCGCCGTTCCCGAGACGCCGTCCCCGCCCGGCGACGGGACGGGGACGGCAGGGACGGCGGGCAGGACCTCGACGGGTTCTCTCAGCACGGGGGCTCCTCGGCCTCTGCTCGGCGGTACGCGCCGGCATGGGGGATCAGGCGGACTGCACGCCCGCGGTCACCTGGGTCTCGGTGAGCACGTCCTCGCCGTACAGGGCGTGCAGCCAGTTCGACTGGTAGACCGTCTCGAGGTATCGCTCACCCAGGTCGGGGGCGATGGCGACGGCGGTGAGGTGGCGGGCGTCGTGCTCGGCCAGCCAGCGCACGGCGCCGCTGACCACGGTCCCGGTGGACCCGCCGAAGAGGAAGCCGCGGCGGGCCAGTCGGTGACAGGAGCGGATGGCGTCGGCCTCCTCGACCATCACGACCTCGTCGACGTAGCTCGCGTCGAGCAGCGGCGGCGGGACGCTCATGCCCAGGCCGGGGATCATCCGGCGGCCCGGGGCCCCGCCGAAGGTGACCGAGCCGACGGCGTCCACGGCGACCACCCGGACCGGCCGGCGCCACTCGCGGAAGAAGCGGGCGCAGCCCATCAGCGTGCCGGTGGTGCCGGCGCCGACGAACACCACGTCCAGCCGCGGGAACGACCGGGCGATGGCCGGCGCCGTGGTCCGGTAGTGGGCCCGCCAGTTGCCGGTGTTCGTGTACTGGTTGAGCCACACGTACCGCGGGTCGGCGGCGCACAGCGCCCGCACGTGGTCCATCCGGGCACCCAGGAAGCCGCTGGTGGGGTGGGGCTCGGAGATGACGTGCACGTCGGCGCCCAGGGCCTCCATGAGCAGCCTGGTCTGCAGGTTGCACCGCGAGTCCGTGACGCACAGGAAGCGGTAGCCCTTGCTCGCCGCGATCATGCTCAGCGCGACGCCGAGGTTGCCCGACGAGGACTCGACGATGATCGAGTCGGGGGTCAGCACGCCGTCCCGCTCGGCGCTCTCGACCATCTCGGTCGCCGCCTTGACCTTGATCGAGCCGGCGAAGTTGAAGCCCTCGCACTTGAGGAACAGCGGCTGCTCGAAGATCGGCTCCAGGTCGACGTAGAGGTCGTCCTCGTTGAAGGCGTGCGGGCTGGAGATGATGGTCACCACGGACTCCTCGCCTCAGAGCGGGGACCGGGAGTCGTGGATCTACACGGACTCCGCGCTTCCCCGGGGGAGCGGCCCCGTTGCCGTTCCTCCTCGTCGGGACGCCGACGTGGGCACGAGCCTCCTGCACGGACCCGAGCGGTCTCCATACGACCTTGGCACTAGTACCGGGGGCCCGGGACCTCCGTACCGGGTCCCGGGACGGAGGTCCCGGGACCACCGCCCGGCCGGGGCCGCACGCCCGATCCGGTGTCGACGTGTCGACACCCGCGCGACCTCCCGGGATCCGTCGGCGGTCGCCCCTAGCGTGGACGGCGATGACCGAGGCCCCACGCACCCCGAACCCGACGACCGCCCAGTTCCCGAGCGTCCCGCCCGCCGGTGCCACCGCGGCGCCGCCGTCCGGGCCGGTCCCCGCCGGCTCCGCGCCGTCCGGGCCGCAGGCCACCGGACCCGTCCCCGGCACGCCGCCGCCGCCCGGCGCAGCCACGCCGCCGCCGGGTCCGCCGCCCGCGCCGGCGGTCCCCGCGCGCACTCCGGAGGACGCCGCGGGCCCGCAGCCGACGGGGCCGGTCCCCGGCCCGCCGCGGGTGGGGCCGCGCCGCTCCAGCCCGCTGACCCGGATGGGGCCCTGGGCGCCGGCCGCCGGCGCGCTGGTCGGCCTGCTGGCGGGCGTGGTGGCGGTGCTCTTCCTGGCGAGCGCGGCGGACGCGTTCGACGAGCGGATGGCGCTGGTCTTCCTCGTCGTCGGTCTGGGCATGCTCGGCGCCTCCGGGGCGCTGCTCGCCGACGAGGTGCGGCTGGTGCGCCGCGGCGCCCGGGAGGCGGGCATCCGTCCGGCGTGGGTGGAGGCGACGGCCAACCTCGTCAACGGCCTCACGCCGGCCCGGCTGCTCCTGCTGGCCAGCGCGTTCGTGCTGTTCCTCGCCGCCTTCGTCGCCACCTGACCCCAGCTCCCGGGGGAGAGGTCGCCGGCGGCCGGGTCGGCGCGACCCGGTCGCCGGCGCTCAGGTGTAGGCCTGCACCGCCAGGTGGATCGCCAGCCCGATGCCGGCCAGCGCGATGATCCGCCGCAGCGCCGCCTGCGGCGCCCGGCGGACCACCCGCGGCCCGATCCGGCCGCCGAGGAACAGCCCGATCGCCAGCGGGATCGCCGCCGACCACGCCACCGGCGCCAGGACGACGAACCCGATCGCGGCCACGGAGTTGGCCATCCCCAGCACCGTGTTCTTCAGGGCGTTGCCCCGCGGCAGGCCCTCGCCGGTGGACAGCAGGAACATCGCCAGCATCATCACGCCGGCCGCCGCGCCGAAGTAGCCGCCGTAGACGGCGATCGCGAAGGTGCCCAGCGGCAGCCACCACGGGTCCTCGTGGGTGGGGTGGTGCGCCGCCCCCTCGGCGGCCAGCTCCCGGGGCGGCCGCTGCACGAGGAGCCCGATCGACGCCCCGGCGATCAGCCACGGCACGATGCGCTCGAAGGCGTCCGACGGGGTGAGCAGGAGCAGCGCCGCCCCGGCCGCGCCGCCGAGGAGGGCGCCGGCCGACAGCCGCAGCAGCCGGCGGCCCTGCCCGCGCAGCTCCGGCCGGGAGGCGCTGACCGAGCCGACGCTGTTGAGCACCAGGGAGACGGTGTTGGTCACGTTGGCCGTCACCGGCGGGAGCCCGGTCGCCAGCAGCGCGGGGTAGCTGATCAGGGAAGCGAGCCCGGCGATGCTCCCGGTGAGGCCCGCGCCGATCCCGGCCAGGACGAGGAAGGCGAACTCCAGCGGGTTCACCCGGCGTCGTCCCCGTCGAAGCGTGCGGCCGCCGTCATGGTCCCCAGGGTGACGGGTGACCTGCGTCATACCGGGACCGGGCGGTCACCGGGACAGCAGCACCCCGATCGCGGTGCAGCCGAGCAGCACGATCGCCGCCCGCAGGACCGCCGAGGGCAGCCGCCGGCCGAACCGCGCACCGAAGTGCCCGCCCAGCAACGACCCCGCGGCGACCAGACCCGCGGCCCGCCAGTCCAGGCGGTCGGTGGCGACGACGACGTAGGCGCCGGCGGCGACCGCGTTCACGGCGAGGGTCAGCACGTTCTTCAGCGCGTTGAGCCGCTGCAGCGACTCGTGCAGCAGCAGCCCGAAGATGCCGATCTGCAGCACGCCCTGGCTGGCCGCGAAGTAGCCGCCGTAGCTGCCGGTGGCGTAGGCGCCGGCGAAGAGAGCGGCCATCCGCCCGCGCCCGATCCGCTCCGGCGGCTCGCCCCCGGCACGCCGGCGGGCCAGCGCCCGCTGCAGCAGCGGCTGGACGGCGACCAGCACCACGGCGAGCCCGACCAGCACCGGCACCACCGCCTCGAAGGCCTCCGCCGGCAGGTGCAGCAGGAGGAAGGCGCCGGTGAGCGCGCCCAGCACCGACCCCGGCAGCAGCCGCAGCAGCAGCCGGCGCTGCCCGGCGAGCTCGCGGCGGTAGCCGACCGCGCCGGTGACGTTGCCGGCCACCAGGCCCAGGGAGTTGCTCACCGTCGCGGTGACCGGGGGCAGCCCCACGGCCAGCAGCACCGGGAAGGTCACCAGCGTGCCGGAGCCGACGACGGCGTTGATGCTCCCGGCCGCCATCCCGGCCGCCGCGACGGCGACCATCTCCCATCCGGTCATGCGGTCCTCGCTGTCTCGATCACACTGCTGTTGATCATGGGGTTCTTGCCAGTCCCTGCGGCGTGCCCTCCCGTGTCGCCGGCAACAAGCCCATGATCAACGGGGGGCTGCGGCCCTCTGGAGGGCCCCGCCGCGAGCCTGCGAGTGGTCGCGGGCGGGGGGTCCCTCCTCAGTCCTTGCGGCCGGCGCCGACCAGGCGCAGGACGACGGCGCCCTCCTCGTCGGAGGCCTCGAGGTCGACCTCGACGTCGAGGCCCCAGTCGTGGTCGCCGGCCGGGTCGTCGACGATCTGCCGCACCCGCCAGACGCCCGGCTCGCTCCGGTCCCACACCAGCAGCGCCGGCCCGCGGGCGTCGGCGCCGGTGTTCACCTCGTCGTGCTCGGCGAAGTAGGCCTGCACCACCTCACCCCACCGGTCAGCGTCCCAGCCCGAGCCGGAGTCGAGCTCGCCCAGGTCGTACCAGCGCCGGCGGGCCCACAGCTCCACCCGCCGGAACAGCGCGTTGCGCACCATCGCGGTGAACGCCCGCTCGTTGCCGGTCAGCGGCCGTGGCCGCGCGGGGACGGCGACCGGCTCGTCGAGCGGCTGGTCCGGGGAGGTGAGCGCCTCCCACTCGTCGAGCAGCGACGAGTCGACCTGCCGCACCAGCTCGCCGAGCCACTCGACGAGGTCGGTGACCTCCTCGGTGCGGGCGGACGCCGGCACGCCGGAGCGCAGCGCCTTGAACGCGTCGGACAGGTACCGCAGCACCGCCCCCTCGGCGCGGGTCAGCCCGTAGGTGTTGACCAGCTCCCGGAAGGTGAACGCCCGCTCCCACATCTCCCGGACGACGGACTTCGGCGACAGCTGCGCGTCGGCCGCCCACGGGTTGGACCGGGTGTAGACCTCCAGCGCGTGCTCGAGCAGCTCCGCCAGCGGCTTGGGGTGGGAGATCTCCTCGAGCAGCTCCATCCGCTCCTCGTACTCGATCCCCTCGGCCTTCATCTGCGCGACGGCCTCGCCGCGGGCCTTGTTCAGCTGCGCGGCCAGGATCTGCCGCGGGTCGTCGAGGGTGGCCTCGATGACGCTGACCACGTCGAGCGCGTAGGTGTCGCTCGTCGGGTCGAGCAGCTCGATCGCGGCCAGCGCGAAGGTCGACAGCGGCTGGTAGAGCGCGAAGTCCTGCGGCAGGTCGACCGTGAGCCGGTAGCGGCGGCCGTCGCCGTCGGGCTCGGGCAGCCGCTCGACGATCCCCGCCTGCAGCAGGGAGCGGCCGATGCCGATCGCCTCCCGGACGTGCCGCAGCTGACGCTTGCGCGGCTCGTGGTTCTCGGTGAGCAGCCGCCGCATCGCGACGAACGGGTCGCCGGGGCGGTCGACGACGTCGAGGACCATCGCCGTCGTCACGCGCATGTTGCTGGTCAGCGGCTCGGGGTCGGCCCCGATGAGGCGGTTCATCGTCGCCTCGCTCCACGGCACCATGCCCTCGGGCGCCTTGCGGCGGACCAGCTTGCGGCGCTTCTTCGGGTCGTCGGCGACCTTGGCGAACTGCTTGAGGTTCTCCACCTCGTGCTCGGGCGCCTGCACCACGACGGTGCCCGCGGTGTCGAAGCCGGCCCGACCGGCCCGCCCGGCGATCTGGTGGAACTCGCGGGCGCTGAGCAGCCGGGTGCGGCTGCCGTCGTACTTCGACAGCGCGGAGAACACCACGGTGCGGATCGGCACGTTGATGCCGACGCCGAGGGTGTCGGTGCCGCAGATGACCTTGAGCAGCCCGGCCTGGGCCAGCTGCTCCACCAGCCGCCGGTACTTGGGCAGCATCCCGGCGTGGTGGACGCCGATGCCGTGGCGGACCAGCCGCGACAGCGTCGTCCCGAAGGCGGAGGTGAACCGGAAGCCGCCGATCATGTCGGCGATCGCGGCCTTCTCCTCCTTGGTGCACACGTTCACGCTCATCAGCGCCTGCGCCCGCTCCAGCGCCGCGGCCTGGGTGAAGTGGACGACGTAGACCGGCGCCTGCCGGGTGTCCAGGAGCTCCTGGATGGTCTCGTGCATCGGCGTGGTCGCGTAGTAGTGGTGCAGCGGCACCGGGCGCTCGGCGCCGGCCACCAGCGCGGTGGGGCGGCCGGTGCGGCGGGTGAGGTCCTCGCGCAGCCACGTGGTGTCGCCGAGCGTGGCGCTCATCAGCAGGAACTGCGCCCTCGGCAGCTCCAGCAGCGGCACCTGCCAGGCCCAGCCGCGGTCGGGGTCGCCGTAGAAGTGGAACTCGTCCATGACGACCAGGCCCACGTCGGCGTCGGGGCCCTCGCGCAGCGCGATGTTGGCCAGCACCTCGGCGGTGCAGGCGATGACCGGAGCGTCCCGGTTCACCGCCGCGTCGCCGGTGAGCATGCCGACGTTGGCCGCGCCGAAGACGCCGCACAACGCGAAGAACTTCTCGCTCACCAGGGCCTTGATGGGGGCGGTGTAGTAGCTGCGCCGGCCCGCGGCCAGCGCGGCGTACTGCGCGCCGGTGGCCACGAGCGACTTGCCCGACCCGGTGGGCGTGGCCAGGACGACGTTGGCGCCGCTGACCAGCTCGATCAGCGCCTCCTCCTGGTGCGGGTACAGCACCGTGCCGTTCGCCTCCGCCCAGGCGGCGAAGGAGGTGAACAGCTCGTCGGGGTCGGCGCCCTGCGCGCGCAGGACGGAGAGGTCGGCGGGGTCGTCGAGGAGGGGGGACGCGGTCATCGTGCAGGACAGCGTGCCCGACGCCGCATCCCTTCCCGCAGGGACGCTCCGGTTCCGCGGCGGACGACGGGGGTAGGCGGGGGCCGTACCCCTCGCAGAGCCCCGTATGGAGGACCCGTGTCCGAGCCCCGCCCGGAATCCCAGCCCGCCCAGCAGCAGGACGTGCCCGGCACGCTCGGGGAGATGACCCCCAAGCCCGACCACGGGGAGGAGAGCTACCGCGGCTCCGGCCGGCTGACGGGCAAGGCGGCGGTCATCACCGGTGGCGACAGCGGCATCGGCCGCGCGGTCGCGATCGCCTTCGCCCGCGAGGGCGCCGACGTCCTCATCTCCTACCTGAACGAGCACGAGGACGCCGAGGACACCAAGAAGTACGTCGAGGAGGCCGGCCGCAGGTGCGTGCTGGTCCCCGGCGACCTCGCCGACCGGGCGCACGCGAAGACCATCATCCCGAAGGCCCTCGAGGCGTTCGGGAAGATCGACGTGCTGGTCAACAACGCGGCGTTCCAGATGAGCCACGAGTCGCTGGAGGAGATCTCCGACGACGAGTGGGACCACACCGTCGCGCTGAACCTCTCGGCGATGTTCACCCTCTGCAAGGACGCGATCCCGCACATGCAGCCGGGGGCGTCGATCATCAACTCCTCGTCGGTGAACTCGGACAACCCGAGCCCGCACCTGATCGCCTACGCGATGACCAAGGCCGGCATCGCGAACTTCACCGCGTCGCTCGCGCAGATGTACGCCGAGAAGGGGATCCGCGCCAACAGCGTCGCCCCGGGCCCGATCTGGACGCCGCTGATCCCGGCGACCATGCCCGAGGAGAAGGTGGAGAGCTTCGGCCAGCAGGTGCCGATCGGCCGCCCCGGCCAGCCCGCCGAGCTCGCGCCGGTCTACGTGATGCTGGCCAGCGACGAGGCATCCTACGTCTCCGGCGCGCGCGTCGCGGTGACCGGCGGCAAGCCGATCCTCTGAGGGAGCACCCCCTGCCCCCGCGCCGGGCGTGCGGGCAGGGGCCCTCGCTCAGTTCAGGTTCGGGGAGGCGCCCGGGAAGGCCGTCGCGAGGGACGGCCGCTCACGCCGGCCGGGCACCAGCTGGGCGCCGGTCCGGCGGGGCACGGCGGCGAACTCGTAGGTGCCGACCCGGGACGCGGTGCCCGCGCGGCTGTCGGTGAGCACCGGGGAGGTGGCGACGCACCGGGTGGTGAACGTGGCGCCGGCGGCGGTCACCACGGACCGCAGCCGCTGCAGGACGACGTCGAGGTAGAGCCGGTCGGCGGACGGGGAGCGGGGCAGCTCGACGGTGGCGGTCAGCCACTGGACGGCGGTGGGGTCCTCGCCGGCCCAGTCGAGGACGAGGGAGCAGGCCCGGGCGCCCTCCCCGACGCGGGACCGCCCGGGCTCGGGAGTGTTCAGCAACAACGCCCGGAGCACGGCGTCCTGGACGATCCGTTCACACACCGCCATGCGCACGTCCATGGCTACCGTCCCGTCGATGGCCCGTTGTCCGCTGTGGTCCCCACGCTATGGAGGCACCAGCAAGGGGATACCCAGCCGGAGGTAAGCGACAGGCAAAACCTGGCGGCAGTTGCCGCCGTCCGGTCAGCCGGGGTGGGGCACGTCCGGGATGAGCGCCGCGGCGAGCCGGGCGACGTCCGCGGGGCGCACCCGGCAGCAGCCGCCGAGCAGGCGGGCACCGGCGGCCACCCACGCCGGGACGTCCGCGGCGTCGACCCCCGGCGCGCCCGTCCAGCGGCGGGCGGCGGCGTCCCAGCCCTCGCCGCTGTTGGGGTAGGCCACCAGGGGCTTGCCGGCCGCCGCGGCGGCGGCCAGCGCGGGCGCGACGGCCGACGGCGCGGTGCAGTTGACCCCGACCGCGACGACCGCGGCCACACCCGCTGCCAGCGCGAACACCGCCTCGGCCCGCTCGCCGCGCCGGGTGCGGACGACGCCGTCGCCGTCCACCGTGGTGGTGAGCGACAGCCACACCGGGACGCCGAGCGCGTCGGCCTCCGCGACCAGCGCCTCCGCCTCGGCGGCGGCGGGCACGGTCTCGCAGGCGAGGACGTCGGCACCGGCCTCGGCGAGCAGCTCCATCCGGGGCCGGTGGAAGGCCCGCAGCTCGGCGACCGACACCCGCGCGCAGTAGGCGCCGGTGTACTCCGAGCCGTCGGCGAGCACCGCCCCGTACGGACCGACCGACCCGGCCACCCAGCTCTCCGGCGCTCCGCGGCGGGCCAGCTCCACCGATGAGGCGATCAGCCGGCGCGCCTCGGCGGCGGCCACCCCGGCCGCGGCGAACCCTTCGACCGAGGCCTGGTAGCTGGCTGTGGTCGCCACCCGGGCGCCGGCCGCGGCGAAGGCGGCGTGCGCGGCCACCACGGCCCCGGGGTCGTCGCGCAGCAGCCGGGCCGACCACAGCGCGGACGACAGGTCGTGCCCCCGGGCCTCCAGCTGGGTGGCCAGCCCGCCGTCGAGCACCACCGGCCCGGCGGCGAGGGCGTCGGCGAGCGGGCGGTCAGGCATGCGGTCGATCCTCCCGCGGTACAGGCGCACCCATGGTCTTCATCTGGAGCAGCAACTGGGGTCCGCGGCGCCGCCCGTCGCGCGGGTACCGCGGCCGAGGCGGCTACCCCGGCTACGGGCGGGGGTACGGCGGCGGCTACGGGCGGGGGTACCGCGGCGGCCACCAACGCGACGAGTCGTGCCTGCGCGACCTGCTGCTGCTCAACACCGGCTGCTGCCTGGCCAACGCGATCGGGTGCGGGGTCGACGGCCTGTTCCTCGTGCCGACGACGGCGCGGCACGTGCACGCGGCCGGCACCGGGCGCCGGGGGACCCGGGTGCGAGACCGGCTGGTGGCCGCGGTGCGGGTCTACCAGCGCGAGGTCAGCCCGCGGCGCCCCCCGGTGTGCCGGTTCGAGCCGACCTGCTCGGCCTACGCCGTCCAGGCGCTCGAGGGGCACGGCGCCCGGCGCGGCACCTGGCTGACGCTGCGCCGGCTGCTGCGCTGCCGCCCCGGTGCCGCCGGTGGTCCCGACCCCGTGCCGGCCGCCGGCTGAGTGTCCCGGCTCACCCGGGGACGGCCGGCCCGTCGTCGGCCTCCGCGGTGAGCGCCCGGGCTCCCGCGACCGCGAGGAGCACCGGCAGGGCGCCGAGCAGGGTGCCGCCGTGGAGTGCCTCCAGCACGCCGACGACCCCGGGGGAGGAGTCCAGCAGCGCCCAGCCCAGGGTGAACAGCGGCACGGTGACGACGGCGGTGCCCAGCATGGCGCGCAGCTGCGCCCGGACGCCCGCGCGCCGGGTGGCCAGCCCGACGACCGCCGCCGGCAGGAAGGTGAACAGCCAGTCCAGCTCCGGGAGCACCGCGCCCACGACCAGGTCGGACAGCGCCGCGGAGTGCAGGGCGTTCCACCCGAGGGCGAACGCGGCGACGAGCACCACCAGCCACCACAGCGCCGGGACGAGGCGGCCCGGCAGCGTCGCGGGGCGGGCCACGGCGCCGGCCGCCACCAGGCAGACCCCCGCCGTCCCCAGGACCAGCACCAGCAGGGACGGCGGGACGTCGGCCACCCGCCAGTCCGGGGCCTGTGCGGGCAGCGGCCACGGGGCGGTGCCGACGACGGCGGCGGCGAGGGTGAGCACCCCGGCGACCACGGCCACCGTGCCGGGGCGGGACGGCGCGGTCCTGTGCCGGCCGACGGTCACGGCACCGAGGGTGGCACGCGACGGCCCCGCCCAGCGGTCGGCGGCGTGCGAGCGGCCAGACTGTGCGCGTGCCCGACGCCGACGACGTCTCCGGTGACCTGCCGGTCACCGGCTCCGTGGTGGTGCCCGCGGCCGCGCTGGGCTGGCGCTTCTCCCGGTCCTCGGGCCCCGGCGGCCAGGGCGTGAACACCGCCGACTCGCGGGTGGAGCTGTCGGTGGCCCCGCTGGCGCTGCCTGGGCTGGGCGACGCGCAGCGGCAGCGGCTCGCCGCGCGCCTCGGGGACCGGCTGGTGGACGGCGTCCTGACCGTGGTGGCCAGCGAGCACCGCCAGCAGCGGCGCAACCGGCAGGCCGCCCGGGAGCGGCTGGCCGCCGTCCTGCGGGCGGCGCTGGCCCCGCCCCCGCCGGCGCGCCGGCGCACGAAGCCGACGAAGGGCTCCCAGGAGCGGCGCATCCAGGCCAAGAAGCAGCGCGGCGAGCTCAAGCGCTCCCGCCGCCACTGGGACTGAGCGCATCCGGCCGGCCGCGCGGTGGCGCCGTCACGACCTCGTGAACGTGAGGTGGGTGACGCCGCTGGGTGTCGAGACCGCCTCGATGTCGTAGTCCGCCTCGATGGCTTCGAGGCCGTCCCACAGCCGCACCCCGCGCCCGAGCACGATCGGCACCTGGACCAGGTGGACGTGGTCGACCAGGCCCGCCGCGATGAAGTCGCGGGCGACGGTCGGACCGCCGCCGATGCGCACGTCCCGGCCGGCTGCCGCCTCGCGCGCGACGTCGAGGGCCTCGGCCGGGGAGGCGTCGAGGAAGTGGAACGTCGTCCCGCCGGCCATCTCGATCGGCGACCGCGGCCGGTGGGTGAGCACGAAGGTCGGCGTGTGGAACGGCGGGTTCGGGCCCCACCACCCTCGCCACTCGGGGTCGTCCTGCCAGCCCGGGGGGCCGAACTTGCCCGCGCCCATGATCTCGGCGCCGATGCCCGGCTCGTGCTGCTGGGCCATCGCGTTGTCGACGCCGACGGTGCCGCCCTCGCGTCCCACGATCGGGGCGCCGAATCGTGTGGCGATCATCCACTCGTGCAGCCGTTCGCCGGCGTGGCCGAAGGGGGTGTCGAGCGCCTGGCCCTCACCGGTGGCGAACCCGTCCAGCGACATGGAGAGGTTGTGGATGCGGGTCCGTGTCATCTGCTCGCTCCGTCGGCTCGGCTGCTTTCCTCCGGTGGAGACCTCCGCCGACCTCGGCACTCATCGGTCCCGTGCGGCTCGGCTTCGTCCGGGAGTCGCAGCCGATCAGCGCGCAGCGCCCGGGGCCTCGACCGCGTCACGACCACCGCTGCTCGAGGCGCACCGTCACCTCGTCGCCCGCGCCGTCCTTGCCGATCGCCCGGCAGATGGCCGCCCGCAGCGGCAGCCAGTGCGGACCGCTCCCGGACGGCATCAGCGTGGCGGCGAACGGGTGCCCGTCGGTGGTGCCGGACACCTTGACCGCCCGCCGCGTGCCGAACAGCTCCGCAGAGCCGGGCACGGTCAGGTAGGTCGGGAACGCGCCGTCCTTCTCGATCGGCGCGGTGAAGGTGACGTCGAGCGGCTGGGGTGTGCCCTGTCCTGCGGCCATGCGGGGTCCTCCTCGGGGACGGGGTGGTCGAGGGGCAGACCGGGACGGGACGCGGAACTCATCGCTGCGCCAGCGCGGCCCGCCGCCGTTCCAGGAAGGCCCGCTCGGCGGCGTTGCCGGCCAGGTCGATCGCCTCGGCATAGGCCGCGGCCGCCTCCTCGTCCCGGCCCAGCCGCCGCAGCAGGTCGGCCCGGACGGCGGGCAGCAGGTGCCCCGGCAGGGAGAGCCGCTCCACGAGGGCCAGTCCCGCGGCCGGCCCCTCGACCTCGGCGACGGCGACCGCCCGGTTGAGCGCCACCACCGGGCTCGGCGCCAGGACGGCGAGCTGGTCGTAGAGCGCCAGCACCTGCCGCCAGTCGGTGTCGGCGGCGCTGCGGGCGTCGCTGTGCACGGCCTGGATGGCGGCCTGCACCTGGTACGGCCCGGGGGCGTTGCGCCGCAGGCACCGCCGCACCAGCTCCTGCCCCTCGGTGACGAGGGCGGCGTCCCACAGCCGGCGGTCCTGCTCCGGCAGCGGCACCAGCCCGCCGTCCGGTCCGACCCGGGCGGGGCGGCGGGACGCGACCAGCAGCACCAGCGCCAGCAGCCCGAGGACCTCCGGCTCGTCGGGCATCAGCCCGGCCAGCTCCCGAGCCAGCCGGATCGCCTCGGCGGTGAGGTCCGGGCGGTCCAGCCGCTCGCCGGCGGTGGCCGTGTAGCCCTCCGTGGCGATCAGGTGGACGACGGCGAGCACGCCGCGCAGCCGGTCGGGCAGGTCGGCCTCGGCCGGCACCCGGTAGGGGATGCCGGCCGCCCGGATCTTCGCCTTCGCCCGCACCAGCCGCTGCGCCATGGTGGCCTCCGGCACGAGGAAGGCGCGGGCGATCTCCGCGGTGGTCAGGCCGCCCACCAGCCGCAGGGTCAGCGCCACCCGGGCCGCCGGGGCCAGCGCGGGGTGGCAGCAGGTGAACAGCATGCGCAGGCGGTCGTCGCGCACGGCGCCCTCCTCGGGCGGCGGGTCCGGGTCGGCCAGCAGGGCCGCGGCGCGGTGGCGGGCGTCGCGGGTCGACTCCCGGCGCAGCCGGTCGATCGCCCGGTTGCGGGCGGTGGTGACGATCCAGCCCGCCGGGCTCGGCGGCACCCCCTCGGCCGGCCAGCGCGCGACCGCGGCGGTGAAGGCGTCCTGCACCGCCTCCTCGGCGGCGTCGATGTCGCCGAGGAGGCGGGTGAGGACGGCGACGGCGCGGCCGTAGCACTCGCGGAAGACGCGCTCGACGCCGGCGGTGGTCGGGTCGGTCAGCAGCTCGGCCCACCCTGGAGCGGCCGCACCTCGATCGGCAGGGTGATGGCCCGGGCGAGCTTGCGGCCCCACACCAGGGCGGCGTCGAGGTCGGGCACCTCGATGACGGTGAACCCGCCGATGTGCTCCTTGCCCTCGAGGTAGGGGCCGTCGGTCAGCAGGACGTCGTCCCCGGAGAGGCGGGCGACGGTGGCCGTCTCCGGCGGGTGCAGCCCGCCGGCGAAGACCCAGGCGCCGGCCTCCCGCATCTCGCGGTTGACCTCGCCGAGGTCGCGCATGATCGGCTCGAGCACCTCGGGCGGGGGCGGGTCGCCGTCGGGCTGGTAGATGGAGAGCAGGTACTGCGGCATCGCGGGCCTCCCGTCGCTGACGGCGGCCGGCACCGTACCGGCCGCTCACCCCCTGTACGAACGGACCGGCCCCGGATCGACACTCACCCGGTCGCGGGCCGGCGCACCAGGAACCACAGCGGCAGCTCCTCGTCGGCGGTGTGCAGCGCCTGCTGCACCTCGAACCCGGCGCGGCGGAGGAAGCGGGCCGCCGCCCACGTGTAGACCGCGGTCACGGCCGCGAGCCCCTCGGCGTCGCAGCGGTCGAGCACCGGACGCAGCAGCGCGCCGGCCATGCCCTGCCGGCGGCTGCTCGGCCGGGTGCCCAGGTGGGCCAGCCACCAGTGCGGCTCGGCCGGCCGGGCCGCGTCGACCAGCTCGCGGGTGCGCGCGACGGCGGTCCAGCGCGACCCGGCGAGGTAGGGGAGCTCGCGGGCCAGCGCCGTCCGGACGTCGTCGGGCAGCGGGGCGGTGCCCGGTGCACCCGGGGGCGCCTCCCAGGTGGCCACCGCGGTGACGTCCTCGGTGACCCAGCAGGTGCCCGTGGCGACCGACCGGTGGCCGGCGTCGAGCTCGTGCAGGCGGGTCAGCCGCTGCACGCGGCCGTCGTCCGGCAGCGCCCAGCGGGTCCAGCGGGAGTCGGCGAGGGCGACGGTCAGCGTCGCGGCGATCCGGGGCACGTCGCGCTGCTCGGCCGGACGCACCGACGGGGTCCCGAGGCGGGCGGTCGTCGCGGGGTCACTCACGCGGCCTCCTCGCTGGCGCTCGTCAGCCGCGTTCGCGGCACTGCTGTGCTCGATGGTGAGCTCGCAAGCTCGCTCACTCGCCATCTCACCACCCGCGCCGGGGGGGGGGGGGGGGGGGGGGGGGGGGGGGGGGGGGGGGGGGGGGGGGGGGGGGGGGGCGCGCGCGGGGGCGGGGGCGGCGGGGCGTGTCGCGCACGCCGGCGCTCGCCAGCCAC
>NZ_JBJGYQ010000043.1:0-15009 GCF_054050075.1 Geodermatophilus sp. SYSU D00965
CGCGCCCCCTCCGCCCCCCCGACCGCGGGCCCCCGCGCCGCGCGCCGGGCGGCGCCCCCCCCACCCCCCCCCCCCCCCCCCCCAACGCGGGTCACCCGGCGATCATGGTCTGGACGTCGAACTCCTCGCTGATGATCCCGTACTGCAGCATCAGGTCCGCCATCTCCTGCAGCTGCGCCTCGTCGACCTCGGCGTCCCACTCCGGGAGCGCGACCTGCTCGACGGTCTCGGCCGGCACCTGGGTGTAGGTGGGCACCAGCTCGACCAGCCGCTCGCGGTTGCCGGCCAGCTCGTCCATGGAGGCGGCCATCGCGCCGCGGAAGGCCTCGACCGCCTCGGGGTTCTCCTGCGCGTACTGCTCGGTGGTCAGCCAGCCGGCCACCGGCATGTCGTCGACCGGGCCGCTGAACAGCGGGAAGAGCACGCGGGCGCCCGCGGCCTTGGCCGCGGCCTGGAACGGCTCGACCTGCCAGATGGCGTCGACGTCGCCGGCGTCCAGGGCGGGGGCCATGTCGGGCAGCGGCAGCTCGACGAACTGGATGGTGGAGACGTCGACGCCGGCGTCCTCGAGGACGGCGTTGACCGCCACGGTGCCGATGTTCTGCAGGTTGTTGACCGCGATCCGCGCCCCGGCCAGGTCGGCGGGGGACTGGTAGGGCGCGTCGGCGGAGACCATGATCGCGTGGTCGTCGGCGCCGACGTCGTTGCCCGCGATGATGCGGACCGGCAGCCCCTGCTGGGCGGCCAGCAGCGCCGAGGTGTAGTTGCCGTAGGTGATGTCGTACTCGCCGGCGATCAGCGACGGGATGGCCTGCGCCCCGCCGGAGGTCTGCTCGAGGGTGACGTCGAGCCCCTGCTGCTCGAACAGGCCGGTCTCCTCGGCGTTCACCGCGCTGGCGGTGTGCACCAGCGGGAAGTAGCCGACGGTCATCGCGGTGGTGCCGCCGGCGCCGCCGGAGGCCTCCTCGCCGCTGCCGTCGTCGGAGCCGCAGGCGGCCAGCGCGAGCGCCATCGCGCACCCGAGGGCGAGGCCGGTGCGGTGGAGGCGGGGGCGTCCGTGGGGGGTGAGGACCCCGGGCGCAGGGGACAAGGAGGTCTCCTCTCGGTGCTCCGCGGGCCATCCCGGCCCGCGGACGTGACGCAGATCATGCGATCCGGGTCACAGCCCGCCCACCAGTCTCTCGAAGAGTGAGACTCAGCGCGAGAGACCGGCCAGCGGGCCGGCGGAGAGGGTGCGGGTGATGCCGCGGGCCGCCGCCAGCAGCGCCGGCACCTGGGCCATCGCCCGGCCGTCGTTGGGCACGATGACCGCGAGCGCGGCGACGACTTCCTGCAGCCCGTTGCGCACCGGTACGGCGACGCCGGCGGCGTCCGGGTGCACGTGGCCCGGCGTGACGACGAAGCCCTGCCGGCGGACGTCGGCCAGCGTGGCCCGCAGCCGCTCCGGGTCGGTGATCGTGTTCGCCGTGTGCCGCTCCAGCGGGCGGGACAGGATCCGCGCCTGCACCTCCGGCGGGCCGTAGGCCAGCAGCACCAGGCCCGAGGAGGAGATGTGCAGCGGCAGCCGGCCGGCGATGCGCGAGAAGTTGACGACGGCGTCGCGCGCGGAGAGCCGCTCGACGAACAGCACGTCGTCGCCGTCCCGGACGCCGAGCTGGGCGGAGTGGCCGACGACGGCGTGCAGGTCCTCCAGGTAGGGCATCGCCGCCTCGCGCAGGGACACGGTGAGCGAGGCCCGCGAGGCCAGCTCCCACATCCGGACGCCGACCCGCACCTGGCGGTCGGGCCCCCGCTCCAGCAGCCCGTGCGTCACCAGTTCGGCGACCAGCCGGGACGCGGTGGCCACGTGCAGGCCGGTGCGGCGGGCGATCTCGGAGACCTGCAGCTCCTTCTCGTCGGCGGAGAAGGCGGCGAGGATCCGGACGGCGCGCGAGAGCACCGACTCGCCCGTCGCCACCCGCCCCACGGCGGGCAGTGTCTCATCTGCCGAGAGGCGCCCCCCGGAACCGCAAGGACTGGCCCGGCCGGAGCTGGCCGCACCGGTCGACGTCCTCGTCGGCGACGTAGGCGAGGACCGGGTAGCCGCCGGTCACCGGGGCGTCGGCGAGGAACAGCACCGGCAGTCCGGACGGCGGCACCTGCAGCGCGCCGCGGACCATGCCCTCGCTGGCCAGCTCCCCGTCGCGCTCGCGCTCCAGCGGGGGCCCGTCCAGCCGGAGTCCGATCCGGTTGCTCTCGCCGGTCACCGCCCACGCGGTGCCGGTGAGCGCGGCGAGCGCGCTGTCGGGGAACCAGTCCGCGCGGGGACCGGGCAGCACCCGCACCGTCACCTCGCCGTCCGGCGGGTCGGCGACCGGCGCCAGGTCGACCCCCGGCAGCGGGCCGGCCGCGGTGCCGACGGGCAGCACGTTCCCGGCTGAGACGACCGGCGGGCCGAGCCCCGAGAGCAGGTCGGTGGAGCGGCTGCCGAGCACCGGCTCGACGGCGATCCCGCCGCGGACGCCGACGTAGGTGCGCAGCCCCGTCGCGGGCGGGCCCAGCCGCAGCTCCGCGCCGGCGGCCAGCCGGACCGGCGCGTTGTGGGCGTCCCCGCCAGCGCACCGGGCGCCGGTGGTGACCACGACCAGGTCGGCGTCGGCGCGGAGCGCGAGCCCGCCGAGGGTCGCCTCCAGCACCGCCGCGCCGGCGTCGTTGCCCAGCAGCCGGTTGGCCAGCGCGGCCGCGGCCCGGTCGCAGGCGCCGGAGCGGCCGATGCCCAGCGCCCCCTGCCCGGGCCGGCCGGCGTCCTGCACGGTCGTCAGCGGGCCCGGCGCGAGCACGGTCAGGGTCCGGGTCACGTCCGCTCCACGAAGCGCACCCGCACACCGGGCCGCAGCAGTGCGGCCGGGTCCCGCGACAGGTCGAAGACGGCGACGTCGGTGCGCCCGATGAGCTGCCACCCGCCGGGGGACTCCCGCGGGTACACCCCGCTGAACTCCCCGGCCAGCCCGACCGACCCGGCGGGCACCTTGGTCCGCGGCGTCTCCCGCCGGGGTATCGACCACGGCTCGCCGTCGGGGGTGCAGTAGCCGAACCCGGGGGCGAACCCGCAGAAGGCGACCGTCCACGCGGTGCCGGTGTGCCGCCGGACGACCTCCTCCGGTGACACGCCCAGGAGCGCGGCGACGTCGCCGAGGTCCGCGCCGTCGTAGACGACCGGCAGCTCCACCTCCTCGCCGGTGCCGCGGCGGTCGGGGCGGGGCCGGGCGTCGCGCACGGCACGCTCGACCGCGGCCAGGTCGGTGCGCGCGCGGTCGACGACCAGCAGCACGGTCCGCGCCGCCGGGACGACGTCCACCACGCCGGGTACCGGGTCCTCGGTGAGCGCCGCGTACAGCGCGAGCACCTCGTCGAGCCCGTCCAGCTCGACCAGCAGCGCGGCCGAGCCGCTGGGCAGCACGCGCATCAGGCCGCGAACGGGGCCAGCTCGATGCCGGCCTCGGTGAGGGCGCGCCGCACCCGCTGGGCGATCGCCACCGCCCCGGGGGTGTCGCCGTGGACGCAGATGGACTCCGGGTCCACGTGGAGGATCCCCCCCTGGACGTCGGTGATCGGCTCCCCGGTGGCCATGGCCACGCAGCGCCGGGCGATCTCCTCGGGGTCGTGCAGCACGGCTCCGGGGTGGGAGCGGGGGACCAGCGTCCGCGCGGGGGTGTAGGCGCGGTCGGCGAAGGCCTCCCGGACCACCTCCAGCCCGGCCTCCGCGGCCAGCCGGAGCCAGGCCGAGCCGGGCAGGCCCATCACCGGGAGGGTGCGGTCGTACTCGACGACGGCCCGCACCACGGCCGCCGCCTGCTCGTCGTTGCCCACGATCGTGTTGTAGAGCGCGCCGTGCGGCTTGACGTACCGCACCCGCGTGCCGGCGACCCGGGCGAAGCCCTCCAGCGCGCCGAGCTGGTAGAGGACGTCGGCGGTGAGCTCGTCGGGCTCCACGTCCATGAACCGGCGGCCGAAGCCGGCGAGGTCCCGGTAGGAGACCTGCGCGCCGACGGCCACGCCGTTCTCCGCCGCCCGCTCGCAGACGCGCCGCATGATCGACGGGTCGCCGGCGTGGAAGCCGCAGGCGACGTTGGCGCTGGTGACGATGCCGAGCAGTGCGTCGTCGTCGCCGAGCCGCCACTGGCCGAAGCCCTCACCGAGGTCGGAGTTGAGGTCCACGGGCCCATCCTGCTCATCCGACGAGGATCTGCCGACCGGAGCGGGCCGGGGCAGCATGGCGCCATGACGCTGACGGTCTCCCCGGCCGAGGTCCGGGCGGCCTGCCGCGACGGGTCGGCCGTGCACACCTCCGGGGTCGCGCCCGGCTACGCGCAGGCCAACCTCGTCGTCCTGCCGCGGGACTGGGCCTACGACTTCCTGCTGTTCGCCCAGCGCAACCCCCGGCCGGTGCCGCTGCTCGACGTCACCGACGCCGGCTCGCCGCACACCGTGCTCGCCCCCGGCGCCGACCTGCGCACCGACCTGCCGCGCTACCGGGTGTGGCGGGACGGCGAGCTGGCCGGGGAGCCGACCGACGTCACCGACCTGTGGACCGACGACCTGGTCGCGTTCCTCGTCGGCTGCAGCTTCAGCTTCGAGACCGCGCTGCTCGACGCCGGTGTCCCGGTCCGCAACATCGAGCAGGGCCGCAACGTGTCGATGTACCGCACGAACCGGGCCTGCCGGCCCGCCGGGCGGCTGTCCGGGCCGCTGGTGGTGACGATGCGGCCGGTCCCAGGCGAGCTGGTGACCACCGCCGTCCAGGTCACCGCACGGATGCCGGAGGTGCACGGGGCGCCGGTGCACGTGGGCCCGCCCGGGGCGCTCGGCATCGACGACCTCGGCCGCCCCGACTTCGGCGACCCGGTCGAGGCCGCCGAGGGCGACGTCCCGGTCTTCTGGGCGTGCGGGGTCACCCCGCAGGCGGCGCTCATGGCCTCCCGGCCGCCGTTCGCGATCACCCACGCCCCCGGTCACATGTTCGTGACCGACGTGCCGGACGCCGCCTACCGCCTGCTCTGAGCTACCGGCCGGCGAACCGGCCGCGCAGGTCGGGCTTGCGGATCTTCCCGGTGGCGGTCTTCGGCAGCTCGTCGACGAACTCGACGTGCCGGGGCACCTTGAATCCGGCCAGCCGCGCGCGCAGCGCGGTGCGGATCGCCTCGGGGTCCTCGGGCGTGCCCGGCGCCGGCACGACGACGGCCAGCCCGACCTCGCCCCACCGCTCGTCCGGGACGCCGATGACCGCGGCCTCGAGCACCTGCGGGAGCTCCAGCAGCGCGGACTCCACCTCGGCCGGGTACACGTTCTCCCCGCCGGAGATGATCATGTCCTTGTAGCGGTCGCGGATGTAGAGGAAGCCCTCGGCGTCCACCGACCCGGCGTCGCCGGTGTGGTACCAGCCGTCGCGGAGCACGGCGGCGGTCTGCTCCGGGTCCTGCCAGTAGCCGGCCATGACGTTGGGGCCGGAGACGACCACCTCGCCGATCTCGTCGACGCCGGCCGGGCTGCCGTCGGGGCGCAGGACCGCGACGTCGGTGAAGAACACCGGCTTGCCCGCGGAGCCGACCTTGCGCTCGGCGTCGGCGGAGTCCAGCACCGTGCAGCCGGGCGCGGCCTCGGTCATGCCGTAGGCCTGCTGCATCGTCACCCCGCGCGCCAGCCAGGTGCGCAGCGTCGGCAGTGGGACGGCGGCACCGGCGGCGCCGATGGACCGCAGCGAGGACAGGTCGCGGGTGGCGAACCCGGGCTCGCGGCTCATCGCGTCGAGCATCGTGGGGACGGCGAAGAACGAGTTGACCCGCTGCTCCTCGATGACCCGCAGCGTCTCGGCGGGGTCGAACCGGCGCACGACGACCGCGCACCCCCCGCGCAGCAGGGTCGGGTTGACCGTCCCGTTGAGCCCCCCGATGTGGAACAGCGGCGCGAGGGCCAGGGTCCGCTCGTCGGCGGCGAAGTCGAAGCCGAGCAGCTGGTTGGTCGCGTTCCACGTCATGTTGCCGTGGGTGAGCACCGCGCCCTTGGGCCGGCCGGTGGTGCCCGAGGTGTACATGACCAGGCAGGGGTCCTCGAGGCCCACCGGCTCGTCCCGCGGCTCGGGGTCCGCGGCGGCGAGCAGCGGCTCGTAGGGCAGCGAGTCCGCACCACCGGCGGACGGCGGCTCGGTGGCCACCCACGCGCGGACGCCGGGCAGCCGGTCCCGCAGCGCGTCGGCCAGCTCCCCGGAGTCGCGGCCGTGCACGACGACGGTGGCGCCGGAGTGCTCGAGCACGTACTGCGCCTCGGGGGCGGTCAGCCGGGCGTTGACCGGCACCCAGATCGCGCCCAGCTGGCCGCAGGCGTAGAGGGTCTCCAGCGCCGAGGGGTGGTTGGTACCGGTCCAGGCGACCCGGTCGCCGCTGCGCACGCCGAGGCCGGCCAGGGCGCCCGCGGTGCGGCGGACCCGCTCGGCGAACCCCGCGTGCGAGGTGGTCGTCCCCTCGAACCAGAGGGCGTCCCGGTCGGGGGAGATGCGCAGCCGGCGCTCCGGCCAGGAGCCGAGCCCGGCGTTCCTCACTGCAGCCCCAGCGCCCGGACGGCGTTCTCCTTCATGACCAGCGGGCGCACCTCGTCGCGGATCTCCAGCGCCTCGAAGTCCTTGATCCAGCGCTCGGGGGAGATCAGCGGGTAGTCCGAGCCGAACAGCACCTTGCGCTTGAGCAGGGTGTTGGCGGCGCGGACCAGCTGCGGCGGGAAGTACTTCGGCGACCAGCCCGACAGGTCGATGTAGACGTTGGCCTTGTGCTGGGCGACGGAGATCGCGGCGTCCTGCCAGGGCACCGAGGGGTGGGCCATGATGATCGTCAGGCCGGGGAAGTCGGCGGCGACGTCGTCGAGCAGCATCGGGTCGGAGTAGCGCAGCTTGATGCCGCGCCCGCCGGGCAGCCCGGAGCCGATGCCGGTCTGGCCGGTGTGGAACAGCGCCGGCACGCCGAGGCCCTGCAGCTCCTCGTAGAGCGGGTAGACGCGACGGTCGTTGGGCTCGAAGGCCTGGATCGACGGGTGGAACTTGAACCCGCGGACGCCGTGGTCCTCGACGAGCCTGCGGGCCGCCCGGACGCCGGCCCGACCGCGCGCGGGGTCGATCGAGCCGAACGGGATCAGCACGTCGGGGTGGGCCGCGGCGGCCTCGGCGATCTCCTCGTTCAACAGGGTCGGGTGCCCGGTGGCCAGCTCGCTGTCGACGGTGAACACCACCGCGGCCATCCGCTGCGCCCGGTAGTGCTCGGCGATCTGCGGCACCGTCGGGTGGTGCGGCTCGCCCTTGAAGTAGGCGGCGGCCGCCTCCAGCAGCTCGTCGTCCATCGACAGGTGGCCGTGCAGGTCCTGCTCGACGTGCACGTGCACGTCGATGGCGACCAGCTCCGCGAGGTCCATCGGTCCTCCAGCGCACGAAGAGGTGTGACGCACGACGCTATGCCGCTATCGTGGAGGTCGTCAACGATGGAGGTCCTCATGGACGGCACCGCCCTGACCGACGACGTCGGCTTCCTGCTCTCCCGGGCCAGCGGGCTGCTCGTGCGGGCCACCAACGCCGCGCTGGCCGCCCACGGTCTGCGGGTGCGTTCCTACTCCGCCCTGCTGCTGGCCTGCGACTCGGACGACGGCATCTCGCAGCGGGACCTCGCCGAGGCGCTGGGGCTCGACCCCAGCCAGGTGGTCCTCCTCGTCGACGAGCTCACCGAGGCCGGGCTGGTGGAACGGCGCCCGTCGGCGAGCGACCGGCGGACCAAGCTGGTCGTCGCCACCGACGCGGGCCGCGCGGTGCGGCGGCAGGCGACACGGGCGACCGCAGCGGCGCACGCGGGGCAGTTGGGGGCGCTCTCCGGCGAGGAGCAGGACCGGCTGCGCGACCTCCTGGGCCGGCTGGTCGCCGGCCGCCCGGCCGCCGTCCCGGGTTGACCGGCGAGGGGGCTTGCCCTGGAGACGTGTGACGTGCATCATCCCGATCGTCAACCGTTGAGGTTCTCACTCATTTCGACCCCAGGAGAGCAGATGCTCCGCAAGTTCGTCCCCGTGCTGGCCGCGACGACGCTCGCGCTCGCCGCGTGCGGGGGTGGCGACGACGAGGCCGCGTCGGGCGGCACCGCCGCTGGTGGCAGCGGCGAGCTGCGCCAGGTGACCGCCGGCCTGCTCCCGGTCGCCGTGACCGGCGCGCTGCAGGGCGGCATCGAGCAGGGCTTCTTCGAGGACCGCGGCATCGAGGTCACCATCGAGACCGGGCAGGGCGGGGCGGCGCTGCTCCCGGCCGTCGCCTCCGGTCAGATGCAGTTCGCCACCAGCAACCCCGTCTCGCTGCTGCAGGCCCGCGACCAGGGCCTCGACGTCCGGGTCATCGGCCACTGGACCTCGACGCACGCCGAGGGCGAGGACGTCAACGGCGTCGTCGCCGGCACGAACTCGGGGATCACCTCCGCAGCCGGTCTCGCCGGCAAGCGGATCGCCGTCAACACCCTGAACGGCATGGGGCAGCTGACCATCGACGAGGCGGTGCGCAAGGACGGCGGCGACCCGTCGGGCATCCAGTACGTCGAGCTGCCCTTCCCGGACATGCCCGCGGCCCTGGACGCCGGCAACGTCGACGCGGTCTGGGTGCCCGAGCCCTTCCTGTCCCAGCTGATGTCGTCCGGTCACCCGCTGGCCACCTACTCCAGCCAGGAGTCGGTGCCCGGCCACCCGACCCAGCTGTTCTTCACCTCCGGCCAGCTGGTCGAGTCCGACCCGCAGCTGGTCGAGGACTTCACCGCGGCCCTCGAGGAGACCCTCGAGTGGGCCGACCAGAACACCGACACGGTCAAGACCGAGGCCGAGGAGTTCCTCGGGACCCCGCCCGGGGCGCTGGCCGAGGTCGGCATCGAGGAGTTCGGCACCGACCTGCGCCGTCCGCAGATCGAGCAGATGGGGCAGCTCATGGTCGAGGCCGGGCTGCTCGACAACGAGCCCGACATCGACGGCCTGCTCCCGCAGGAGTAAGCCTCAGGGGTGACCTCCGAGCACCTGTCGCAGGCCCGTCCGGACTCCCGGGCGGGCCTGCGGCCGTCCCGCACGCGGGACGGCGGCCTGCTGCTGGCCGCCGTCCTGCTGGCGGGCCTGAACATGCGCGGCGCGATCGGCGCGGTCTCCCCGGTGCTGCCGCAGGTGCGCGCCGAGCTCGGCCTCTCGCCGACGGTGGCGGGGCTGGTCACCACGCTGCCGGTGCTCTGCTTCGCCGTCCTGGCGCCGCCCGCCGCCTGGCTGGGCCGGCGGATGGGCACCGAGGCGGCGGTGTGCGCCGGCCTGCTCGCCATCGCCGCGGGCACGGTGCTGCGCGCACTCGACGGCGCCCCGCTGCTGCTGGTGGGGACCTCCGTCGTCGGGGCCGGCATGACGCTGGGCAACGTGCTGCTCCCCGCGGTGACCAAGCGGGAGTTCGCCGAGCGCGCCGGGACGGTCACCGGGCTCTACACCGCCGCCCTGTGCGCCGGGGCGGCACTGACGGCCGCCCTCACCGCTCCGCTCGCCGGTCTCACCGGCTGGCGGACGGCGCTGGCCTCGTGGGCGGTCCTCGCGGTCGCGTCCGCCGCGCTCTGGGCGGTCGCCACCCGCGGACGGGGGAGCGGACCGCGGGCGGCGGCCGAGCCGGCCACGGCGCCGGCGGCTGCACCGGCGTCGGCCGTCCCCGTCTGGCGCTCCTCGATCGCGTGGGCGATCGCCACGGTGCTGGCCCTCCAGTCGGTCCTGTACTACGCGATCACCGCTTGGCTGCCGACGCTGCTGCTCGACGAGCTCGGCCAGGGGCTGCGGCCGGGAGCCGTGGCCGCCGCCCTGTTCCAGGTGCTGGGCATCCCCGGGAGCCTGCTGGTCCCGGCGGTCCTCGCCCGGCGCCGTCAGGCCGTCGGGCAGAGCGGCCTGGGCCTCCTCGTCGCCGCCTCCTGGGCGGTGCTCGTGCTGGGACTGCTGGTCGCGCCGGGGCTGTGGGCCGTGTGGGCGGTGGTCGGCGGCCTCACCCAGGGAGCCGGCATCGCGTTCGCCTTCACCGTCCTCGTGCTGCGCGCCGCCGACGACGCCGCGGCCCGGCGGCTGTCGGGCATGGCCCAGCTGGTCGGGTACTCCGTGGGCGCCACCGGCCCGCTGCTGGTCGGGGCCGTCTACGCCGCCACCGGCGGGTGGGCCGCACCCCTGGTCCTGCTGCTGGGGGTGGCCGCCGTCCACGCCGGGGCGGCGGTGCTGGCCGGGCGCCCGCGGACCGTCGGCTGACAGTCACGGGAGCATCGCAGCGAGGAACGAGCGAGCGATGGGGCCGCGCTGCAGGGGCCCGCCGCGAGCTTGCGAGCGGTGGGGGGCAGCGGGGTCCTTCCACGGGGCGCGGAAGCCGACCAGTGTCACGGTCGGCTGACGATCACAAGGGCTTCCACATCGTGGAAGTCTGGTACCCGGAGTGCGGTGATGGCCGTCACCGTGGGTATCGAGCTGTGGAGCCCGAGCACGGAGGCATGCGATGACGTCGATCGTCCAGAACCAGTGGTATGTGGCCGCCTACGGCCGTGAGATCGGCCGCGAGCTGTTCAGCCGCACGATCTGCGGCGAGTCGATCCTCTTCTGGCGGACCGAGGCCGGTCAGGTCACGGCGATGAGTGACCGCTGCGTGCACCGCCGCTTCCCGCTGTCGGAGAAGCCCAGCCACCTCAACGGCGACACCGTCGTCTGCGGGTACCACGGCTTCACCTACGGCGCCGACGGCGTCTGCGTCGCCGTCCCCGGCCAGAAGCGGGTCCCGCGCACCGCGCGGCTGAAGTCCTACCCGGTCGTGGAGCAGGACTCCTTCATCTGGGTCTTCATCGGCGACCCGGACAAGGCCGAGAGCACCCGCATCCCGCGGGCGCCGTGGCTGGACCAGGAGGGCTGGACCGTCGTCAGCGGCATGGAGCCCCTCCAGGCCCGCGCCAGCCTGCTGATCGACAACCTGATGGACCTCTCGCACGAGACGTACCTGCACGGCGGCTACATCGGCACCCCCGAGGTCGCCGAGACGCCGATCACCACCGAGGTCGACGAGGAGGCCGGCATCGTCTACGTCAGCCGGCACATGGCCGACGCGGAGTGCCCGCCCTTCTACTCCAAGAGCACCGGCATCCAGGGGCGGATCACCCGCTGGCAGGACATCGAGTACACCCCGCCGTGCCTGTACAAGCTGCACAGCCGGATCGCCCCGGTCGGCGTGCTGCCCAACGAGGACGGCACCGACCCGGACGCCTTCCACGTCGAGGTCGTGTACGCGATCACGCCGGAGACCGAGCACTCCACCCACGACTTCTGGGCGGTCGCGCGGGACTTCGCGATCGGCGACGAGGAGGTGTCGGAGTTCCTCGCGACGAACAACCGCACCGTCGTCCTGCAGGACGTGACCGCGCTGGACGTCCTGGAGCAGGTCCTCACCGGCGAGCCCGACGGCTACCAGGAGCTGTCGATCAACATCGACACCGGTGGGCTGGCCGCCCGCCGGCTGATCGCCCGCCTGGCCGCCGAGGCCTCCGGCGCCCCGGTCGAGCAGGCGGCGGCGACGGCGCAGTGACCGCCTCCTACGGCACGAGCTCGGGAGGGAACGACATGACCCTGCCTCCACCGCGTGAGGTGCTCATCGGCGAGAAGGTGCTCCGGGTCAACTGGCTGCCCGGCTCCGACCGGCTGCGGGGCCTGTGCCACTGCGGCGCGGAGGCCGAGGGCGAGGACCCGATCGAGATGTGGGAGTGGCTGCTCGCGCACCCCGACCACCCGGCCGGTGGGCCGACGGTGCGCCCGCTGCCCGACGTCCTGCCACCCCCGCCCGCGCACCGCGTGACCGACCCGTCGATCATCAGGTCCCGCACCCCGGTCCTGGTCTGAGCCCGTGGTCCCCGGCCCCCGCCCGTCGGCGGGGGCCGGGGACGCGGCTCGTCCGACGTCGAAACGGAGTACCCCCGTGCACACCACCCACGACGAGGTGGACCTGCACCTGCAGGTGGCCGCCCGCAGGACCGGCGCCGAGGGCGTCGTCGTCCTGGACCTGCGCGACCCGTCGGGCGGGGAGCTCCCCGCCTGGTCACCCGGCGCGCACATCGACCTCAAGCTGCGCGAGGGGCTGGTCCGCCAGTACTCGCTCTGCGGCGACCCGAACGACCGCTCGGTGTGGCGGATCGGCGTGCTGCGCGAGCCGGAGAGCCGCGGCGGGTCCGAGCACGTGCACGAGTCGCTGGTCGAGGGCGTCGAGGTCGACGTCCGCGGGCCGCGCAACAACTTCGAACTGGTCGACTCGCCGAAGTACCTGTTCGTCGCCGGCGGCATCGGGATCACCCCGATCCTGCCCATGCTCACCGCCGCCGAGGCCGCCGGCGCGGAGTGGGAGCTGCACTACGGCGGGCGCAGCCGCCGGTCGATGGCGTTCCTGGAGGCGCTGGAGGACGCGACCGGCAACCGGGTCACCCTGCACCCGCAGGACGAGGTCGGCCTGATCGACCTGCCGAAGATCCTGGGCACCCCGCGGCCGGACACGGTCGTCTACACCTGCGGCCCCGAGCCGCTGCTCAAGGCCGTCGAGCAGCACGTGGCCGCCGCCTGGCCGGAGGGCAGCCTGCACCTGGAACGGTTCAGCCCCAAGGAGCAGGGCGCTCCGGTGCTCGCGGAGTCCTTCGAGGTGGAACTCGCCACCAGCGGCCTGACGCTGACCGTGCCGCCGGAGAAGTCGATCCTCGAGGTCGTCGAGGAGGCCGGGGTCCCGGTGCTGTCCTCCTGCCAGGAGGGCACCTGCGGCACCTGCGAGACGCCGGTGCTGGAGGGCGAGGTCGACCACCGCGACTCGCTGCTGACCCCGGCGGAGCAGGCCGCGAACGACACGATGTTCATCTGCGTGTCCCGGGCGGCGTGCCCCAAGCTGGTCCTGGAACTCTGAGCGCCGGTGAGCTGACCCGGCCGAGGACGTCGGGCGGCAAGCTGCTGGCCGTGCTGGACGCCTTCACCCGGGAGCGGCCGGCGCTCACCCTGTCCGAGATCGCCCGCCTCGTCGACGTCCCGCTGTCGACCGCCCACCGGCTGGTCGGCGAGCTGCGCCGGTGGGGCGGGCTCGAGCGGGACGTCGACGGCCGCTTCCGCGTGGGGCTGCGGCTGTGGGAGCTCGGCGCGCTCGCCCCCCGCGGGCTGGGCCTGCGGGAGGCGGCGCTGCCGTTCATGGAGGACCTCTACGAGGTCACCCACCAGAACGTGCAGCTGGCCGTGCGCGAGGACGTCGAGGTCCTCTTCGTCGAGCGGTTCGCCGCGCGGGACTCGGTCACCGTGCTCACCCGGGTCGGCGGCCGGTTCGCGCTGCCGCCGACCGGGGTGGGGCTGGTGCTGCTGGCGCACGCGCCGGTCGACGTCCAGGAGCGGGTGCTGGCCGCGCCGCTGAGGCGCTACACGCCGCACACCATCACCGACCCGCGGGAGCTGCGCCGGGTGCTGGCCGAGGTGCGCCGCGCCGGCCTGGCGATCAGCGACCGCCAGGTGACCACCGACGCGGTGTCCGTGGCCGCGCCGATCACCCTCGAGGACAGCGTCGTCGCGGCGCTGTCCGTCGTCGTGCGCGGGGACTCCCCGGCCGCCGTCCGCAGCGCCGCCCCGGGCGTGCGGGCCGCGGCGCGTGGCATCTCCCGCGTGCTCACCCAGTCCGCCGGCGGCGGCTGGCCGGTCGAAGGACCGGCGGCCGCCGCCGAGGAGTCCCGTTGAACCACCGAGGAGGACCCGCGTGAGGATCACCGCCGCCGTCGTCGAGGAGCTGCACGGCCCGTTCGTCGTCAAGGACGTCGAGCTCGACGAGCCCGGACCCGGCGACGTGCTGGTGAAGGTCGCCGCGACCGGCTTCTGCCACACCGACGGCATCGCGCGCGACGGTGACCTGCCCTTCCCGCTGCCCGGCGTGCTGGGGCACGAGGGCGCCGGCACGGTCGTCGCCGCGGGGGACGGCGTCACCGGGTTCCACGAGGGACAGGCGGTCGTCCTCGGCTGGCCGTACTGCGGCGACTGCCGCAACTGCGTCGCCGGCGAACCCCGCTACTGCCTGCGGATGGCCGAGCTGGTCGGCGGCGGGCACCGTCTCGACGGCCCCTCCGCGCTGCGCACGACCGACGGGCAGCCGCTGGCCAGCCACTTCTTCGGCCAGTCGTCGTTCGCCACCTACTCGATGACGACCGCCTCCTCGCTGGTGCCCGTCCCCGAGGGGCTGCCGGTCGAGCTGATGGGGCCGCTGGCCTGCGGCCTGGCCACGGGCGCGGGCGCGGTGTTCAACACGCTGCGGCCGGAGCCGGGCAGCTCGCTCGTGGTCTACGGCGCCGGCACGGTGGGCCTGGCCGCGGTCATGGCCGCCCGCAACTCGGCGGCGACGACGATCATCGCCGTCGACCGGCACGCCGGCCGGCTGCGGCTGGCCGCCGACCTGGGCGCCACCCACACCGTCGACGCGAGCGACACCGACCCGGTGCAGGCGGTCCAGGACATCTGCGGTGGTCCCGCCGACGCCGCGCTGGACTGCACCGGGGTCATCTCCGTCGTCCGGCAGGCGATCGACTCCGTCGGGATGCTCGGCACGGCGCTGCTCATCGGCGGGGCACCCGCCGGCGCGGAGTTCAGCGCCGACCACCTGACCACGCTGTGGGGCAAGACCATCCGGGGCACCCTCGGCGGCAGCGGGCACGGCCAGAACCTGATCGCGTCGCTCATGGACCTGCACGCCCAGGGCCGCTTCCCGTTCGACCGGCTGGTCGAGTACTTCCCGCTCGAGCAGATCCAGGACGCCGTCGAGGCCTCGCACAGCGGCGCCGTCGTCAAGCCGATCCTGCGCATGCCCCAGTGACCCGCGCCCGCGGGGGGGGGGGGGGGGGGGGGGGGCCGGGGGGGGGGGGGGGGGGGGCGGGGGGGGGGGGGGGGGGGGGGGGGGGGGGGGGGGCGGGGGGGGGGCGGGGGGGGGGG
>NZ_JBJGYQ010000044.1:0-14177 GCF_054050075.1 Geodermatophilus sp. SYSU D00965
GCGCCCCGCCCGCGCAGCCCGCCATCCGGCCCCCCCCCCCCCCCCGCCCCCCCCCCCCCCCCCCCCCCCCCCCCCCCCCCCCCCCCCCCCCCCCCCCCCCCCCCCTCAGCCGGTCAGGCCGACCAGGTCGGGGTGCTGGGCGAACCACGCGATGGTGTGCTTGAGCCCGTCGTCCAGGGACATCTGCGGCTCCCAGCCCAGGGCCCGGCGGGCCAGGCTGATGTCGGGCTGGCGGACCGTCGGGTCGTCCTCCGGCCGGGGGACGAACTCGATCGGCGAGGCCGAGCCGGTCAGCTCCCGGATCCGCCGGGCCAGGTCGATCACCGGGATCTCGTGCGGGTTGCCGATGTTCATCGGCCCGGTCTCCGACGACGTCAGGAACCGGAGCAGCCCGTCGACGAGGTCGCTGACGTAGCACACGGAACGGGTCTGGCTCCCGTCGCCGGCCACGGTCAGCGGCTCCCCGGCCAGGGCCTGCCGGACGAAGGTCGGGATGGCCCGGCCGTCGCGGGGCCGCATGCGCGGGCCGTAGGTGTTGAAGATCCGCACGATCGCGGTGTCGACGCCGTGCGTGCGCCGGTAGGCCGACGTCATGGCCTCGGCGAAGCGCTTGGCCTCGTCGTAGACGCCGCGCGGGCCCACCGGGTTCACGTTGCCCCAGTAGGTCTCCGGCTGCGGGTGGACCAGCGGGTCCCCGTAGGTCTCCGACGTCGAGGCGAGCAGGTACCGCGCCCCCTTCTCCTTGGCCAGGCCGAGGGTGTGCAGGGTCCCGATCGAGCCGACCTTCATCGTGTGGATGGGCAGTTCGGCGTAGTCGATCGGCGAGGCGGGCGAGGCGAAGTGGAGGACGTAGTCGACCGGCCCGGGAACGTGGACGTAGTCGGTGACGTCGGCGCGGACCAGGCGGAAGCCCGGGTGCTCCAGCAGGTGCGCCACGTTGGCCGGCGTCCCGGTCAGGAAGTTGTCGAGGCAGAGCACCTCGACGTCGCGGTCGAGCAGCGCTTCGCACAGGTGCGACCCGAGGAAGCCGGCACCGCCGGTCACGACAGCACGAGACATGGGGTGTCCTCTCACTCGGCCAGGGTCAGGGAGCCCACCGGGGAGGTGGCCTCGGGGTTGATCCGCTCGTCGGGCTCCAGGGGCTGAGGCCCGATCTCGTCGACCTCGTCGTCGGGCAGCACGATCCGCGAGCGCGGGTCCAGGGCGTCGGCCAGCAGGATCAGGTCGCCCACCTTCTTGTCCTGCTTCCACTGGAAGCCGGGCTTGAGGTTGAAGTAGGACTCCGGGTCCAGCGCCATGATGCCGAGGATCACCTCGGCGACGATCCGGCCGCCGACCGGGCCGAGCTTCTTGCCCTGGCCGAGCAGCTCGGCCTCCTTGAGCACGTAGTACCAGAGCGGAGCCTTGCCGCCCCAGCCCGGCGCCTTGAGGTTCAGCTCCTGGTTGGTCAGCGGGGTGACCCCCATGGCCGTGGCCACGTCCTGACCGCAGGGCAGGCCGAGCCGCTTGCCGCGCAGGAGGTTGCGCTCGGCGAGGGCGATGATCGCCTTGTCGGTGCGGGCCACGACCGTCGGCGGCAGGGTGAACAGCGGCAGCGAGAGCTGCGTGTTGATGAGCCGGGCGAAGTTCCGGTCGTCCGGTGGCTCGAGGCCCGGGATGTCGAAGAAGTAGTTCCAGTCCGCCCACAGGTTGTGCGGGATCGGGCGGTTGCCGCGGAGGTCCTCGAAGCCGTCGGCGCCGAAGATCGGGACGGTGTGGCCGTCCTGCATCTCGTACTCGGCGCGGATCATGCTGTGCCCGAACCGGTAGGCCGCACCCGAGTACTCGATCGGCATGTAGGGGTTGTCGGGGTGCTCGGGCTTGTAGAACGTGCCCTGGAACCGGATCGGGCCCGCCCCGTCGCGCTTGATCACGGTGTTGACGACGTCCTTGCCGACGATGCGCGGCAGGTAGTCGTTGACGATCAGCCACTGGTAGTGCCACCGACACTGACGACGGGCCTGCGCGAAGGTCATGCCCTGGTCCATGAACTTGTTGTGCAGCCGGATGAACACCGTGTGCAGCTGGGCGACGATCAGGTTCTCGTCGTTGCGCGGGTCGCCGAGGTAGGCGGCGCCGACCTCGTCGCGCGGCAGGTCGACCACGTCGTCGTGGAGCCAGAGCCGGAGGTAGCCGGGCTTGTCCGGGTCGTAGAGCTCGGGGCTGCCGTTCGCGTTGTTGCCGTAGACGCTGCCCAGGTCGAACCACGGGGTGTCGAAGTTCCGCATCGCCAGCGGGTCCTGGAGCCGGTGGGTCAGCGGCGTCTTGTCCAGGGTCATGTCGTGGTCGACGAACTGCCCGAAGTAGATGTAGCCGGCCGGGATCCCCGGGTTGTCGGCGGCGGGGTTGCTCAGCCGCACGTCGGTCAGCGGTTGCAGGCCGTCGTTCATGCTCGCGGCGAGCCACCGCAGGAGCCCGTCGGTGGGCGCGAAGGCCGGCAGGTCCTTGAACATCAGGCCGTAGCGGGCCTCCACCCTCCGGTTCACCCGGACGGCGACGTCGGCTCCGCGGGGGTCGCCGACGGCGTGCGCCCCGGTCTCGGCGGGTGCGTCGGGCACCGGCGGCGGCTCGGTGGTCTCGGGAGCGGGGACGGGGTCCTCGGCCGCCCGCGCCGTGCCGGCGAGCCCGCCGCCGACGGCGGGCACCACCGCCGTGGCGAGCGCGCCGGCGAGGAAGCCGCGCCGGGCCATCCGCCGCGGGCCGCCCGCTCCGCTGAACGGGCAACCGCCCGCCGTCTGGTCGTCCTGGTCCACCCTCATCGCCCCCGGTCCGGTACGGGCCCCCCGGCCCGCGTCGGGAGCAGCTTCGCCAGACCGGCCCCGACGCGGCAGACGCGTCCGAGGGGGCGGCGAGCCCCTAGATGTGGGGGGCGCGACCGCCCGGGGACGGGCGCGCGGGAGGCGGCGCCGTCAGTCCGGCTGGCACGGGAAGGGGATCCACCAGATCCAGACGCGCTCGCAGTCCTGCGGGGCGATCCCGCTCTCGGCCGCGGTCGCCGGGGGTGACACCAGCACGGCTGCCGCGGTGAACCCACCGACGACCAGGGCTCGGAGCAGTCGCATGGTCCCTCCCCGGCCCTGCACCCCGGCGCCCGATGCGGGAACTCCTCACCTCACCGGTGGAGTCGGATGCTGCCCACGTGGTGGGGTTCTCCCCAGGGCCCTTGGTCCCTGATGTCCGTGCCCCCGCCGCCGGCCGCGGTTCAGGCTGCTGCTGGAGAGCGCGGCCATGGACCCGGTGCTCGAGCACGTGCCGCTGGACCCGGTCCCGGTGCGTGCTGCTCGCCGACACGGCCGCGTCGGGCCTCACCGGCCGACGCCCAGCTGCGCCGTCCGGCGGGGGAGCCCGACGTCCACCTGAGCGCGGCCCCCGACGGGCTCACCGACGCGCCCATCGCGCTGACCGTGGTCGACGGGGCCGTCGTCCACCGGCATGCGGGGGTGGACGCCTGACCGTTCCCTCCGGCGCTGACCGGTGGAGGGCAGCGTGCCGACCGTCACCCCCGGGACGCGTGCCCCGGGCCCGGGCGTCGTCCTACCGTGGGAGGGTCCTCGGACGCCACCGGCGTCCCCCCGGGCGCCCCATCCGATCGACGAGAAGCGCAGAAGAACAGTGTCCGCAGAGCCCGAAGACCCCCGCACGTCTGGCCCCGGCGCGCGGCAGGACGCGAGCGGACCGCGGTCGACCCGGACGTTCGGATCGGTCACGGCGCGACGCTGGACCCGGCGCCTGGTGCGCAGCCTGGTGCTCCTCGACTCCTGGACCCCGACCACCCACCGGCTGAGCTCCCCCCAGGCCGCACGGAGGCACCTGCGAGCCGAGTGGACCCGCTCCGGTGACCTCACCGAGGCGCAGGCCGCTGCCCTCCTCGCCCTCGACGAGACGACTCCCTGGGAGGGCTGACCGCCGCCGCGGGCCGTGCGCTCGCCGCTCCCTCCCGGCGTCCAGGCCAGGGCACCGGTGGCCGCTATCCGGCCCCCGAGGCCGGCGGTGCGGACCCGGACCGGCGTGTCCGACGGCCCGCCCGCGCGCCGCGCAGCGCACGCGCACGCGACGTCACGGAGGGGAGTCGTTGCGCTGGCGTGACCCCGGTGGTCCGCCCATCATCATCGAGAGGTCACGCCTGACCCCACCGACTCGTAGCCACACGAGGGAGCGGACATGGCACACGGCCCGACCGCCGAGGGCGGCAACCTCCACAAGGGACTCAAGCAGCGCCACCTCACGATGATCGCGATCGGCGGCGTCATCGGCGCGGGCCTGTTCGTCGGCTCGGGCGCGATCATCGGTGAGGTCGGCCCTGCGGCGTTCCTGACCTATGCCCTCACGGGCGTCCTGATCGTCATGGTCATGCGGATGCTCGGGGAGATGGCGGTCGCCAACCCCTCGACGGGGTCCTTCGCCGACTACGCGCGGCAGTCGCTCGGCGGCTGGGCCGGCTTCAGCGTGGGCTGGCTGTACTGGTACTTCTGGGTGATCGTGGTCGGCTTCGAGGCCGTGGCCGGGGCGGCGATCCTGCAGCGCTGGCTGCCCGACATCCCGCTGTGGGTCATGGCGCTCGTCCTGATGGTGCTCATGACGGCGACCAACCTGTTCTCGGTGGCCTCCTACGGGGAGTTCGAGTACTGGTTCGCCGGCGTCAAGGTCTTCGCGATCGTGGCGTTCATCGCCCTGGGCGCGCTGTTCGTCCTGGGGCTGTGGCCGGGCCGCGACCTGGACTTCTCGAACCTGACCGAGCACGGCGGCCTGTTCCCCAACGGCGTCGGCACGCTCGTCTCGGGCATCGTGATCGTGGTCTTCTCGATGGTCGGCGCCGAGATCGCCACCATCGCCGCCGCCGAGTCCGCGGAGCCGGAGCGCGGCATCGCACGGGCGACGAACTCAGTCGTCCTCCGGATCCTGATCTTCTACGTCGGCTCCATCTTCCTGCTGGCCACCATCCTGCCGTGGAACTCCACGGAGCTCGGTGACTCCCCGTACGTGGCCGCGATGGAGGAGATGGGGATCCCGGCGGCGGCCGAGATCATGAACGCGGTCGTGCTCACCGCCGTCCTGTCCTGCCTGAACTCCGGCCTCTACACGGCCTCGCGCATGCTGTTCGTGCTCGCCGCCCGGCACGAGGCACCCGGCCGGTTGCTCTCGATCAACCGGCGTGGTGTCCCCGCGTGGGCGATCCTCGCGTCCAGCGTCGTCGGGTTCCTCTGCGTGATCGCGGCCTACGTGTCCCCGGACACGGTCTTCCTGTTCCTGCTCAACTCCTCCGGCGCCATCATCCTGTTCGTCTACCTGCTGATCACCCTGTCCCAGCTGCGGATGCGGCCGACGATCCCGCCGGAGCGGCTGCGGGTGAAGATGTGGTTCTACCCCGTCCTGACCCTGCTCACGGCGGCCGCCATCGTCGGGATCCTCGTGCAGATGTTCGTCCGGGACAGCACCCGGTCGCAGCTCCTGCTCAGCCTGCTCGCCTGGGCGGTCGTGCTCGTCGCCTACGCCGTCCGGCGCAGGGCCATCGGCGAGGCCCACCTGACCGACCAGGGGGTCGCCGCGGAGACCCGCGCCGACCGGTGGATGCACGAGCACGGCGCCGTCGTCGACGTCGAGGTCGACGCCGCCGTGGGGGAGGGGCGGCTGGACCCCCGCGTCATCCGGCGGATGGACGAGGAGGGGTACCCGAACGAGGCGCCGTGACCGCCGCGGGGGACGGCGTCAGGGCGCGAGGGGAGCCGGGGGACGGCGTCAGCCCATGTGCGGGTACCGGTAGTCGGTGGGCGGCACGAAGCTCTCCTTGATCGACCGCGGCGACACCCAGCGGAGCAGGTTGAGGACCGAGCCGGCCTTGTCGTTGGTGCCGCTGGCCCGGGCGCCCCCGAAGGGCTGCTGTCCGACCACTGCCCCGGTGGGCTTGTCGTTGACGTAGAAGTTGCCGGCGGAGAACCGCAGCACCTCCATGGCCTCGACGATCGCGGCGCGGTCCTGGGCGATGATCGACCCGGTGAGGCCGTACGGGGCGGCGTCCGCGGCCTCGCGGACCACCCGGTCGTAGTCGGCGTCGTCGTAGACGAACACCCCGAGGATCGGGCCGAAGTACTCGGTGGTGAACACCTCGTGCTCGGGGTTGTCGGCCTGGACCAGCGTGGGGCGGACGAAGAAGCCCTCGCTGTCGTCGGCGGTGCCCCCGGCCAGGATCTCCACGCCGTCCTCCCCGCGGACCCGGTCCAGGACGCCGGTCAGCCGGTCGAAGGAGCGCTGGTCGATGACCGCACCCAGGAACATCGAGAAGTCGGTGACGTCGCCCATCGGCATGCCCTCGACCTCCTCCAGGAACGGATCCCGGAGCCGGTCCCACACGGACCGGGGGATGTAGGCCCGGGAGGCCGCGGAGCACTTCTGCCCCTGGAACTCGAACGCCCCGCGCACCAGGGCGGTGCGCAGCACGTCGACGTCGGCGGAGGGGTGCGCGATCACGAAGTCCTTGCCGCCGGTCTCGCCCACCAGCCGCGGGTAGGCCCGGTAGCCGGTCAGGTTCTCCGTCACCGTCCGCCACAGGTGGCCGAAGGTCGCGGTGGATCCGGTGAAGTGGATGCCGGCCAGGTCGGGGTGCACCAGCGCGACCTCGCTGACCGCCCGGCCGTCCCCGGTGACCATGTTGATCACCCCGGGTGGCAGGCCGGCCTCCTCCAGCACCCGCATCGTGTGGTGGGCGGCGACCTGCTGGGTGGGGGAGGGCTTCCAGATGACCGTGTTGCCCATCAGCGCCGGCGCGGTGGGCAGGTTGCCCGCGATGGCGGTGAAGTTGAACGGGGTGATGGCCAGCACGAACCCCTCGAGCGGCCGGTGGTCGAAACGGTTCCAGACCCCGGGCGAGCTCATCGGCTGCTCCTCGAGGATCTGCCGGCCGAAGTGGACGTTGAACCGCCAGAAGTCGACCAGCTCGCAGGGCGCGTCGATCTCGGCCTGGTAGCAGGTCTTGCTCTGCCCGAGCATCGTGGCCGCGTTGAGCGTGTGCCGCCACGGCCCGGCCAGCAGCTCGGCGGCCTTGAGGAAGACCGCGGCACGGTCGTCGTAGGACATCCGCCGCCACGCGGGTGCCGCGGCGCGGGCCGCCTCCACGGCGTCGGCGACGTCCTGCGGCGTCGCGTTGCCCATCGTGCCCAGCACGGCGTCCCTGCGGTGTGGCTGGACGACGTCGATGGGCTCCCCGCCGCCGACCCGCTGCTCACCGCCGATGGTCATGGTCAGCTCGACCCGTTCGGCGGCGAGCTGCTTCAACCGCTCCTCCAGCGCCGCCCGCTCGGCGCTGCCGGGTGCGAAGTCGTGGACCGGCTCGTTGACCGGTGGCGGGACCTGGGTGACGGCGTCGAGCATCTCGGATCACGCTCCGGGTGTCAGGCGGTTCATCGACCGACGAGGGCGCGCAGGAAGAACACCAGGTTGGCCGGGCGCTCGGCCATCCGGCGCGTCAGGTAGGGGTACCAGGCCGAACCGAACGGGATGTACACGCGCACGCGGTGACCGTCGTCCACGAGTTCCTGCTGGAGGTCGCGGCGGATGCCGTGCAGGAACTGGAACTCGTACTCCTCCGGACCCTTGCCGGCTCGCGCGGCGGCCGCACGCGCGTACGCGATCAGCTCGTCGTCGTGCGTGCCGAACGCCGGATCGGAGCCGTGCTCGAACAGCCAGTCGGTCAGGTGCTTGAACTGCGCCCGGATCTCGGCCTTGCCCTGGTGGGCCCGCTCCAGGGGCTCGGCGTAGGCGCCCTTCACCAGCCGGACCCGCGGCTTCAGGGGCGCCAGTGTCTCCAGGTCCACGGGGGTGCGGCGGAGCGCGGCCTGCACGGCGAGCCGGGTCTGCGGGTGCGCGGTCGCGGCCTCCCGGAACAGGGCCAGCGTGTCCGGGACCAGGCTGCTGTCCTCCATGTCGATCTCGACGGGGACGCCCGCGGACTTGGCCTGGTCGAGGATCTCGGTCAGGTTCGCCACGCAGGCCTCCCGGTCCACGGTCTGGCCGAGCTGGGAGAGCTTGATGGAGATCTCGGCGTCCAGACCCCGCCCGGCGATCGCCCGCGCGGCCGCCTCGTACTCCGCGACGGCGGAGGCCGCGCCCGACAGGTCGGTGACGCCCTCCCCGAGCAGGTCGAGGATGCTGCCGATCCGCCGGGCAGCCAGCGCCGTGGCCACGTCGAGCGCCTCGTCGAGCCGCTCACCGGCGACGAAGCGGTGTGCGGCCCGGCGGGCGATCGGGTTCTCGGTGACCTGCCGCTGGAGTCTCGGGCTGCCGGCGGCCCACATCAGCACTCGGTTGACCATCGCGCCTCCCGTTCCGGGTCGGCTCGCGTCGGGCGGCTGGGGTACCGACTCTACCGATGTGTGACAGGGGTCACACCGATGGGACGGCGTCTCAGCAGGTCCGTGACGCCCTGCAGGCGCGTGTGGTCCGTCCCGCGCATCCGCACGGTGCGCATCGCGGTGAGCGGCACGGCGTCCTCGCGGTCGTAGCTGATCACCAGCGACGTGGACGTGACGTCGACCTGGCAGCTGCCCAGCCCGTAGGCGGCGGCCACCCGCAGCACCGTGGCGGTGACGTCGGCAGCGGCGGCCCCGATGACCAGCATCGACTCCCCGATGCGCAGGGCGAGGCCCGGCGCGCGTGCGCGGTGAGGTCGTCCATCGAGCTGGGCTGAGCCCGCAGGCCGATGGGCGTCGGTCGGCGGCCCGCTGCCCCGATGGCCCGCCATGCCCGGTCGGGTGTGCGCGCGAAGGTCCTGCGGTGATGCCGGCGCCCGCTGGACACGCCGCCAGGCTGGATGCGCGCGACGCGGGACGGACCGGCCGGCGCCCAGCCGTCCGACGGCGTCCGTGAGGGGGCGGGGCACGCGGTGCCCACGCTCACCCCCTCACCCCGGGACGTCGGGTCGGTGGGGGAGCGAGGCCGATCCCGTGGTCGCTGCGGAACAGATCGCCGCAGACTCGGGCCATGCTGACGGTGGCCGGCGCGATCGCGACGGTGGGTCGTCCGACGTCCCTCCGGCCCGAGACCACGAGGAGCGCGGGATGACCACCTCGATCGAGCAGCCCCCGGCCGGCGTGCCGGACTCGACGGCGGCGCGTGCAGCCGACCACCTGTGGATGCACTTCGCCCGCCAGGGGCGGCACCCGGACACGCCGATCCCGGTGGTCACCCGCGGGGAGGGCGCCTACATCTGGGACAACCGGGGACGGAAGATCCTCGACGGCCTGTCCGGCCTGTTCGTCGTCCAGGTGGGGCACGGGCGGCGCGAGCTGGCCGAGGTGGCGGCGAAGCAGGCCGCGGAGCTGGCGTACTTCCCGGTGTGGGGTTACACCACGCCGGTGCAGGCCGAGCTGGCCGAGCGGGTCGCCGACCTCGCGCCCGCGGATCTCGATCGGGTCTTCTTCACCACCGGTGGCGGCGAGGCGGTGGAGTCAGCGTGGAAGGCGGCCAAGCAGTACTTCAAGCTGATCGGCAAGCCGGGCAAGACCAAGGTGATCAGCCGCGCGGTGGCTTACCACGGGACGCCGCACGGCGCGCTGGCCATCACCGGGCTGCCCGCCATGAAGAGGGACTTCGAGCCGCTGGCCCCGGGCGGGTTCCGGGTGCCCAACACGAACCTGTACCGGCATCCGGAGTTCGCCGACGACCCGAAGGCCTTCGGCCGGTGGGCCGCCGACCGGATCGAGGAGGCGATCCTGTTCGAGGGCGCCGACACCGTCGCCGCGGTGTTCCTCGAGCCGGTGCAGAACTCCGGCGGCTGTCTGACCCCGCCGCCGGGCTACTTCGAGCGCGTCCGCGAGATCTGTGACCGGCACGACGTGCTGCTGGTGTCCGACGAGGTCATCTGCGCCTTCGGCCGGCACGGTGCGACGTTCGCCTGCGAGAAGTTCGGCTACACCCCGGACCTGATCACCTGCGCCAAGGGGATGAGCTCCGGCTACGGCCCGATCGGCGCGATGATCGCCTCGGAGAGGGTGGTCGAGCCGTTCCTGCGCCCGGACGTGGCGTTCCCGCACGGCTACACCTTCGGCGGGCACCCGGTGGCGGCGGCCGTCTCCCTGGCCAACCTCGACCTCATGGAGCGCGAGGGGCTCAACCGCCGCGTGCTGGACAACGAGGCCGCGCTGGGCGCGACCCTGCGCAAGCTGCTGGACCTGCCGATCGTCGGCGACGTCCGCGGCGACGGCTACTTCTGGGCCGTCGAGCTGGTCAAGGACAAGGCCACCCGGCAGACCTTCGACGCCGCCGAGCGGGAGCGGCTGGTCCGCGGCTTCCTGCCCGGCGCGCTGTTCGAGGCCGGCCTGTACTGCCGCCCCGACGACCGCGGCGACGTCGTGGTCCAGGTCGCGCCGCCGCTCATCTGCGGCCAGGCCGAGTTCGACGAGATGGAGCAGATCCTGCGGCACACCCTGACCGAGGCCCAGACGCGCGTCTGACGCCGCCGACCGCACCGGTGCCAGCACCGGGCGCCGACCGGAGGAGACATCCCATGAGCACGCTCGTCGTCGGAGTTCCCAAGGAGATCAAGGACAACGAGAACCGGGTGGCGCTCACCCCCGACGGCGTCGTGGAGCTGGTGTCCGACGGCCACCAGGTCGTCGTCCAGGCCGGCGCCGGCGCCGGGTCCCGGTTCCTCGACGAGGAGTACGCCACCGCCGGCGCCAAGGTCGTGCCGAGCGCCGACGAGGTGTTCGCCGCGGCCGACCTGATCGTCAAGGTCAAGGAGCCGGTGCCCGAGGAGTACTCCCGCTTCCGCCCGGGCCAGCAGCTGTTCACCTACCTGCACCTGGCCGCCGACCGCCGGCTGACCGAGTTCCTGCTCGAGCGGCGGATCGACTCGATCGCCTACGAGACCGTGCAGACCGCCGACGGCAGGCTGCCGCTGCTGACCCCGATGAGCGAGGTCGCCGGGCGGATGGCGGTGCAGGCCGCCGCGCACCACCTGGAGAACCCGGCCGGGGGAGCGGGGATCCTGCTCGGCGGTGTCCCCGGCACTCCCGCGGCCAAGGTGCTCATCATCGGCGGCGGGGTGGCCGGCACCGAGGCGGCGAAGATCGCGCTGGGGATGCGGGCCATCGTGCGGGTGCTCGACACCAACCCCAGCCGGCTGGCCTACCTGTCCGACATCTTCGGCGGGCGGCTGGACCTGGTGACGCCCAACCGGGCCCGGACGGCGGCCTACGTCGCCGAGGCCGACGTCGTGATCGGCGCGGTCCTCGTGCCCGGCGCGAAGGCGCCCAAGCTGGTCAGCCGGGAGATGATCGCCGCGATGCGCCCGGGCAGCGTGGTCGTCGACATCGCCATCGACCAGGGCGGCTGCTTCGAGACCAGCCGGGCGACCACCCACTCGCACCCGACCTACGTCGAGGAGGGCGTCACCCACTACTGCGTGGCCAACATCCCCGGCGCCGTCGCCCGCACCTCGACCCAGGCCCTGACCTCGGCCACGCTGCCCTACCTGGTCCGGGTCGCCCGGCACGGCGTGGCCGGCGCCGCCCAGGCCGACCCCGCCCTGCGCCACGGCCTGAGCACCCTCGACGGGCACCTCGTCACCCGACCGGTCGCCGACGCCCACGACCTGCCCTTCACCGATGCCGACGGGCTGCTCGCGACGAGGTGAGGCCCGGCGCGCTCGACCCGCCGAACGCACCGACCGTGGTCGACGGCGCCGTGGTGCACCGGGGCGCGGCCGTCGACGCATGAGCGCCGGTCAGCCGGGACCGACGAGCGGGCCGGTGTCGCGGGTGAGCCGCAGCAGCAGGTCGCGCGTGGCGGCCAGCTCGTCGGCGCCCAGCGGCCCCTCGAACAGCGGCGCGATCGACACGCCGTCGCAGGCGCGGAGCACCACGACCACGCGCTGGCTGTCCAGGCCGTCCTCGGCCAGGGTCTCGTTCCAGCGCCGGTAGCGCTCCTGGGAGCGGCGGGTCAGCTCGGGGAACGAACTGAGGGTGGCCATGAGGGTCGTCTGCTCGACCGCGTCCTGGCCGTGCTCGAGCTCGTCGAAGGTCGCCCGGACGTAGGCGCGAAGCAGCCGCCCGGGCGCGGTGTCGTCGGGGTCGACGCGGTCCTGCACGGCCCGGTCGAACTGCTCGAACAGGTCGTCGGCCAGGGCGGTGAGCAGCTCGTCCTTGGTGCGGAAGTGGTGCATCAGGCCGCCCTTGGAGACGCCGGCCTCCCGCGCCACGACGTCGAGGCTGACCCCCGCGCCGTGGACGCTCACCGACCGGGCGGCCGCGTCGAGCAGCGCCCGGCGCGTCCGCGCCGCATCCCGCACCTGACCCGCCACCGTCTCCTCCTGCCCCGGCCCGCGGGAGGAGCCTAGGTCGATGGCTAACAAACCGTCTGGTCGGTACGCTACTCGCCATGAGCACCGCTCCGTCCACCGTCGCCGACCCGGTCGCCCCACGGGAGGCCGCCCGCTCCGCCGGGCCGCGGGAGTGGGCGGCGCTCGCCGTGCTCGTCCTGGCCGTGGTGCTGCTGTCGGTCGACAGCACCGTGCTGGCCCTCGCCGTCCCGGCGCTCACCGCCGACCTGCGGCCGACGGCGGGGGAGCTGTTGTGGATCGGCGACGTCTACGGCTTCGCGCTGGCCGGTCTGCTGGTGCTCATGGGCGGCCTGGCCGACCGCTTCGGCCGCAAGCGGGTGCTGCTGATCGGCACCGCCGCCTTCGGGCTGGCCTCCGCCGTCGCGGCCTTCGCTGCCGACCCGGCGACGCTGGTCGCGGCGCGGGCGGCGCAGGGCGCGGCGGGGGCGACCCTGATGCCCTCGACGCTGTCGCTCATCCGCAACCTGTTCCCCGTCCCGCGGCAGCGGACCCGCGCCATCGCGCTGTGGAGCGCGGGCGCGTCGGGCGGTGCCGTGCTCGGTCCGCTGGTCGGCGGGGTGCTGCTCCAGGACTCCTGGTGGGGCTCGGTCTTCCTGGTCAACCTGCCCGTCGTCGCCGTCCTCCTGGTCGCCGGCTGGCTGCTCCTCCCGGAGTCCCGGGCTCCGCGCGCGGGGCGGCTGGACGTGCTCGGCGCGGTGCAGTCGATCGTCGCCGTCCTGGGGCTGGTGTACGCGGTCAAGGAGGTCGTCGGCCACGGCCCGACGCCGGCGGCGGCCGGGACGGCGGCGGTGGCCCTCGTCGCGGCGGTGCTGTTCGTCCGCCGGCAGCGGCGGGTCGCCGACCCGCTGGTCGACCTCCGGCTGTTCGCCAACCGGGCCTTCTCCGGCGCCCTGGCCAGCCAGCTGATCGCGCTGCTGGCGCTGACCGGCCTGCTGTTCTTCTTCTCCCAGTACCTCCAGCTGGTGCGGGGGCACACGCCGCTGGAGGCGGGCCTGCGGGAGCTCCCGCTGATGGTCGCCTCGCTCGCCGTCGTGGTCGTGGTGGGCCCGCTGGTCTCCCGCGTCGGGACGGGCCGGGCGATCGGCCTCGGGCTCGCCGTCACCGCGGCCGGGATGCTCGGCCTGGCCGGCGCCGAGGCGCTGTCCGGCTACGCCTGGCTGGCCGCCGCCCTCGTCGTCCTCGGCTGCGGCTTTGGGGTGGCGTTCACGCTGAGCACCGACGCCGCCGTCGGGGCGGTGGACCCGCGCCGGGCGGGCGCCGCCTCCGCGCTGTCGGAAACGTCCTACGAGCTCGGCGCCGCGCTGGGCGTCGCGCTGCTCGGCTCGCTGCAGACCGTGCTGTACCGCAGCGCCCTGCCCGAGGACGTCGCCGGCCTCGGCGGGGGAGCGGTCCGGGAGTCGCTGGCCCGCGCCGGCGAGGTGCTGGCGCCGGGCGAGGGCGCGCTCGCCGTGGCCCGCGAGTCGTTCACCTGGGCGATGCAGCTCAGCGCGGTCGCCGCGGCGGCGCTGCTGGCGGTCGCCGCGGTCACGGCGTGGGTGGTGGTCCCGTCGGCGAGGACGCGCTCGTCGCACGGGTGAGCTCCCCGTCGGGTTCCCCCGACCGGCCGGCGGGCAGCCGCACCGGGGCCCGGCCGCCGACGACGGCCGGGCCCCGGCGCGGGCGGGTCAGGAACTGACGGGCTCGGCGGGCACCGGCGGGCGGGGGGGGGGGGGGGGGGGGGGGGGGGGGGGGGGCGGGGGGGGGGGGGGGGGGGGGGGGGGGTGGGGGGTGGCGTGGGGGTCGCGGGCCCGCCCGCCGCGGCGCG
>NZ_JBJGYQ010000045.1:0-13693 GCF_054050075.1 Geodermatophilus sp. SYSU D00965
GCGCCGCCCCCCCGCGGGGGCGTGGTGGCGGGGCGCGGTGGCCGGGGGGGGGGGGGCGGGGGGGGGCGCTGGGGGCGTGGGCCGGGCCGGGGGGGGGGGGGCGCCCCCCCCGACGGCGGACCCGCGGAACGGTCGGTCACCGGACGACGGCGCGGCCCCGGGCTGCGCCGTCGCCGCGTCCGGGGAGGGGCAGGCGAGGCCGGTGTGACCGCCGGCACGGGCTGACGGTGACCGCGGACACGTCTCGGCTCAACACGGACACCTGTCCGCCGACAGTCCACGCGGGACCGCCGCACCCGGCGGTCCGTCCCCCTCCGAACCGAGGAGCCCCGGCATGGACGCCGCCCGCGCGCAGGTACCTCCCCCATCCGACGACCGGAGGCCCGGCCTGCTGAGCCGCGTGGGCCTGCGCGGCCGGCTGTTCGCCGCGCTGCTCCTCGTCGCCGCCACCACCCTCGCCGTCGGGGCGATCGGCGTGCAGCGGATGGGCGTGCTCAGCGACAGCGCGGAGCGCGTGTACCGGGAGGGCACCGTGCCGCTCGAGGCGCTCGAGGAGCTGCAGGTCGCCTGGTGGACCCACGAGGCGTTCTCCGCCCGGTCGCTCATCGTCAGCGCCGGGCCGGAGGTCAACGCCCAGGACGCGGCGTCCGCCGCGAAGGCGCAGGAGGCCCTGGAGGCCCAGGGCGACGTCGTCGCCCAGCAGCCGCTGGCCCCCGGCGTGGCCGAGGAGTTCGCGGCCTACCAGGAGGCCGCGGGGGAGTACTTCCGGCTGCAGGTCGAGCTGCAGGGCCAGCTGGCCGCGCACGACATGCAGGCGGCGGCGGCCACGATCGGCCGGCTGAAGGGCTTCGAGGCCACGGCGGTCGAGGCCTTCGGCGCGGCGACGGAGGCCCAGGAGGCCGTCGCGTCCAGCACGGCCGCGGCCGCGCAGGACGCTTACACCTCGGCCCGCACGCTGACCGTCGTCGTGGTGCTGCTCGGCCTGGCCGCATCGATCGTCCTGGCGCTGATGCTGGTCCGCTCGGTCACCCGGCCGGTGCAGCGGGTGCGCGAGGTGCTCGACGAGGTGGCCGGCGGCGACCTCAGCGTCCGGGTCGGCGAGACCGGCGGCGCGGAGATCGGTGAGGTCGCCCGTTCGCTGGACCACACGCTCGACGCCATCGGCGACGTCCTCACCCTCGTCGGCGCCTCGGCGAGCCGCCTGGAGGACGCGTCGCAGAAGCTGAACACCGCGGCCGACGCCATCGCCGACAACGCCCGGACGGCGGCCGGTCAGGCCGGTGTGGTCGTGACCTCGGCCGGTGAGGTCGCCGCCAGCGTCGACACGGTGGCCACCGGGTCCTCGCAGATGGAGACCGCGATCCGCGAGATCGCCCAGAACGCGACGGCAGCGGCGCGGGTCGCCGGCCAGGCCGTCACCGTCGCCGAGGACACCACCCGCACCGTCGGCAAGCTGGGCGACTCCTCGCAGGAGATCGCCACCGTGGTGAAGCTGATCAACGGCATCGCCGAGCAGACCAACCTGCTCGCGCTCAACGCGACCATCGAGGCGGCGCGGGCGGGCGAGGCCGGCAAGGGCTTCGCCGTGGTGGCCAGCGAGGTCAAGGAGCTGGCCCAGGAGACGGCGCGGGCCACGGAGGACATCTCCCGACGGGTCGAGGCCATCCAGGCCGACACCGCCGGTGCGGTCGAGGCGATCGGTCAGATCAGCTCGGTGATCGGCGAGATCAACGACTTCCAGGCCACCATCGCCGCGGCCGTCGAGGAGCAGACCGCCACCACCAACGAGATGAACCGCAACGTGGCCGAGGCGGCCGGCGGCTCACGGGACATCGCCTCCGCGATCACCGGGCTCGCCGCCGGGACGGAGGAGACCAACGCGCGGGTCGCCGACGCCCAGCGTGCCGCGGCCGAGCTGGCCCGGATGAGCGGGGAGCTGCAGGGCGCGATCCGGCGCTTCACCGTCTGAGGCACACCCCGTCCTCACCGCTCGCAGGCTCGCGGTGAGCCTCGGGACGTGCAGAAGGCGCCGTCCTCCCCTGCGGGAGGACGGCGCCGTCGTGCGTCCGGGCTCAGGTGAGGAGGTTGTAGGCGATCACCATGTTCACGATCGCCATGACGATCGCCGCGATGCCGAGCCACAGCCCCGCGGTGGCCTGCCCGGTCGCCGTGCCGTTGCGCCGGGCGACGGCTCCGAGCGCGACGGCCACCACGCCGAGGGCGAGGCCGACGATGGCGAACAGCCAGGCGAAGACCGCGCCCACGATCCCGGTCACCAGGGCGGCGACCGCCAGGCCGTTCTGCGTCCCGCTGCGTGTCGTCGTGTGCGGTTGGGTGCTCACCGTTCCTCCGCTCGTACGGGCCGGGGGACCCGGCCGGGGACACGGAGGGTGACCGGCGCGGACGGCGGTCAAGCACCCGGTCGACCGCCGTCACCCGGACGGGTGACGGCGGTCACCCCTCACAGGTACTGGCCACCGCCCGGGCGGAAGTCGGGCTGCTGTGGTGCCGCCGAGGGGCCTCCGGGCAGCGCGCGGCGGCGCATCTCCTCCAGCTGCGCCCGCGCGGCCATCTGCTGGGCGAACAGCGCCGTCTGGATGCCGTGGAAGACGCCCTCCAGCCAGCCGACCAGCTGCGCCTGCGCGATCCGCAGCTCGGCGTCCGACGGCGTCTGGTCCTCGCTGAACGGCAGGGTGATCCGCTCCAGCTCGTCGCGCAGCTCCGGGGCCAGGCCCTGCTCCAGCTCGCGGATCGAGGAGGCGTGGATGTCGCGCAGCCGCTGACGGCTGGCCTCGTCGAGGGGCGCGGCACGGACCTCCTCGAGCAGCTGCTTGATCATCGTGCCGATCCGCATCACCTTCGCCGGCTGCTCGACCATGTCGGTGACGCCCGCCGCGCCGTCCGGGGCGCCGGTGTCCCCGTCAGGCCCCTGCGGCACGGGCATCGTGCCGACCGGCCGGCCGTCGGGGCCGACGACGACGACCTGCTGAGGACGTTCACTGCCGTTTCCCGGTGCGGTCATGCCTCCATCCTCCCCCGAGGAGGACGGCGCCCGCCGGACCCCCGTGCACACGTGCTCGGCTCGCGGGCCCAGCGTCTAGGGTCGAAACCCATGGGACCGGGGGAGGGACGCCTGGACGTCGCGCGCGTCCGTGGCCTGTTCCCGGGGCTCTCCGACGGACTGGTGCACGCCGAGGGCTCGGCCGGCTCGCTGCTGCCCGAGAGCGTCGTGCTGGCCGTCGCGCAGGCGATGCGCACCCCGGTGTCCGCGCGGGGCGGGGTCTTCCCCGCCTCGGCCCGCGCCGAGGGCCTGGTGGCCAGCGCCCGCGCCGCCGTGGCCGACCTCGTCGGCGGGGTCCCCGCCGGCGTGGTGCTCGGCGCCAACGCGACCGCGCTGACCTACACGGTGGCCCGCGCGCTGGCCCGCACCTGGCGCCGGGGGGACGAGATCGTGGTCAGCCGGCTCGACCACGACGCCAACATCCGGCCCTGGCTGCACCTGGCCGAGGCCGCCGGCGTGCAGGTCCGGTGGGCCGAGGTGGACATCGAGACCGGCGAGCTGCCCGACTGGCAGTACGACGAGCTGCTCACGCCGCGCACCCGCCTGGTCACCCTCACCGCGGCGAGCAACGCCATCGGCACCCGGCCGGACGTCGCGGCCATCGCCCGGCGGGCGCACGCGGTCGGCGCGCTGGTCTACGTCGACGGGGTGCACGCGGCCGCGCACCACCTGCTCGACGTCGGCGAGCTCGGGGCGGACTTCCTCGCGGTGGCGGCGGACAAGTGGTGCGGCCCGCGGGTGGGCGCGGTGGTCGCCGACCCGGCGCTGCTGGGGGAGCTGCAACCGGACAAGCTGGTCCCCGTCCCCGACCGGGTGCCCGACCGCTTCGAGAGCGGCGGTCACCCCTTCGAGCTGCTCGCCGGGGTGACGGCGGCCGTCGAGCACCTCGCGGGGCTCAGCGAGGGCGCCCTCGGCAGCCGCCGGCACCGGCTGCGCATGTCCATGGCGGCCGTCGCCGCCTACGAGGGCGCGCTGTACGAGTGGCTCGAGCAGGCGCTGCGCGCGATGCGCCACGTGCAGGTCCTCGGTGCGGCGGCGCGCAACACGCCGACCCTGGCCTTCACCGTGGCCGGCATGCGGCCGCGGCAGGTCGCCCACGAGCTGGCCCGCCGCGGCATCTGCGCCTGGGACGGCGACTTCTACGCCCGCGAGCTCTTCGACGCCCTCGGCGCCAACGAGGAGGGCGGGGCGGTGCAGCTGGGCCTCATGCACTACAACACCGCCGAGGAGGTCGGCTACCTCATCGACTCGGTCGCCGCGCTGCGTCCGCGCTGACCGTCCCCGGGCTCAGTCCCCGGTGAGCAGCAGCACCTTGCCGACGTGCTCGCTCGCGTCGACCACGCGGTGCGCCTCCGCCGCGCGCGACATCGGCAGCCGGCGGTCGACGATCGGGCGGACCACCCCGCGCTCGACGTCGGGCCACACGTCGTGCCGGACGGCGGCGACGATCTCGGCCTTCCCGCCGGGACCGGTCGCCGGGCGGGCCCGCAGCGTGGTGGCGTGGATCGCGGCGCGCTTGCGCATCAGCTTGCCGAGGTCGAGCTCGGCCTTCGTCCCGCCCTGCATGCCGATGCAGACCAGCCGCCCGCCGGTGGCCAGCGCGTCGACGTTGCGGGCCAGGTACTTGGCCCCCATGTTGTCCAGGACGATGTCGACGCCCGCCCCGTCGGTCTCCTCGCGCACGCACTCGACGAAGTCCTCGTCGCGGTAGTTGATCAGCACGTCGGCGCCGAGCTCCCGGCAGACGTCGAGCTTGGCCGCGGTGCCGGCGGTGGTGAACACCCGGGCGCCGGCGCGGGCGGCCAGCTGGATGGCCATGGTCCCGATGCCGCTGGACCCGCCGTGCACCAGGAAGTCGTCGCCCCGCGTGAGCCCGGCCAGCATGAACACGTTGGACCACACCGTGCAGACCACCTCGGGCAGTGCCGCGGCGGTGGCCAGCTCCACGCCGGCCGGGCGGGGCAGCAGCTGCCCGGCCGGGACGGCGACCCGCTCGGCGTAGCCGCCACCGGACAGCAGCGCGCACACCTCGTCGCCGACCGTCCAGCCGGTGACGCCCTCACCGACCTCGCTGATCACCCCGCTGCACTCCAGGCCGAGGATCTCGCTGGCCCCCGGCGGCGGCGGGTAGTTGCCGGCGCGCTGCAGTAGGTCGGCGCGGTTCACCGCGGTGGCGACGACGTCGACGAGCACCTCGCCGGGCCCCGGCTCGGGATCGGGGACCTCGCCCCACTCCAGCACCTCGGGCCCACCCGATCCGCGAACAGTCACCGCGCGCATGCCCGCACCCTAGAAGGACCCCGTCCTCCCCACCCCTCGCGCGCTCGGGGCGGGACCCGGGACGGGGCCAACGGCCGAGGCGGGACCCCGTCCTCCCCACCCCTCGCGCGCCTGGAGCGCTCCTCACCCGACCGGCGAGGAGCGCCGCGCGGACCCGGAGACGGCGAGACTGCGCCCCCGCGGGAGGGCGCCGTCCACGGCGTCGGCGAGGACGCCCCCGACCGCCGCGCGCGAGACGTGCCACTCCTCGACGTCCCCGTCGGCCGAGACGGTGGCCGGCTCGTCGCCGTCGGTCAGGTACACCGGCTGGACCAGCGTCCAGTCCAGCCCGCTGTCGCGGACCAGCCGCTCCTGGCGCTCGTGGTCGGCGATCTGCGGGCGCAGCAGCAGGGCGAGCACCACCCGGCTGGAGAGCGGCAGCCGCGTCCGCGTCTCCCCGACGCCGTAGGAGGACTGCACGACCAGGCGGCGCACCCCGGCCGAGCGCATCGCCGCGACGACGGTCCGCGTCCCGCGCGAGCGGACGTCCAGCGGTGTGCCGCGACTGCCGAGCAGCCGCACCCGCAGCGCGGACTCGCTGATGCCCAGCGCGACCACGACGGCGTCCTGCCCCCGGACCGCGCGCTCGACGTCGGCGGCGACCGTGACGTCGCCGTCGACGGCCCGGACCCCCGCCCGCTCCCCGTACACCGCGCTCGCCCGACGGGCGAACGCGGTCACCTCGTGTCCTCGGGCGGTGAGCGCGTCGACCGCCGCCCTGCCCGATCCGCCCGTGGCCCCGACGACCAGCACCCGCATGGCCTGCTCCTCTCGGAAGACCGGTCCTCGGTGACCGGCGTCCTCCATGGTCGGGACGCACCCGGGGCCGGCCCATACCCGGCCGTCCACGGTCCACGACAGTTCGTCCAGCGACCCTGGACGACGGCTCCCGGGGCGGCGAGGGTGGCGCCGTGACCGACGACGGCGGAGCCGCTCCTCCGTGGACCCCGGTCGACCCGCTCGGCCGGGTCCTGTTCGACCTGCGGATCCGCGGCACCTTCTACTGCCGGGTCGAGCTCACCGAGCCGTGGGGCCTGGAGATGCCGGCCTTCGACGGGTGCATGAGCTTCCACGTCGTCACCGAGGGCAGCTGCCTGCTCGAGGTCGACGGCAGGCAGGTGCTGCTGCGCAGCGGTGACCTGGCCCTGGTGCCGCACGGCCGCGGGCACGTGCTGCGCAGCAGCGCGTCGGCGCGGGTGGCCGGACGGGCGGACCTGCTGCCCCAGGAGATGCTCGGCGAGCACTACTCGGTGATGCGGCTCGGTGGCGGCGGAGCGCGCGCCGGGCTGGTGTGCGGCGTGGTGGAGGCCGACCGGCCCGGCGCGGCGCACCTGGTCGAGCTGCTGCCGCCGGTCCTGCACCTCGGGACGGAGGAGACCGGGCGGCCCGGCTGGCTGCCGGTCCTGCTCGGCCTGCTGGCCGACGAGGTCCGTCACGAGCGGCCGGGTGCCGAGGCCGTCGTCACACGGCTGGCCGACGTCGTGGTCATCCAGGCGATCCGGGCGTGGATCGACGCCGGCGGCACCGGCCCGGGCTGGTTGCGCGCCCTGCGCGACCCGCAGGTGGGGCGCGCGGTGGCCTGCGTGCACCGCTCGCCGGGGGACCCGTGGACGCTCGACCGGCTGGCCCGCGAGGCACGGATGTCCCGGTCGGCGTTCGCGGCGCGGTTCACCGAGCTGGCCGGGGAGCCGGCGATGCACTACGTGACCCGGTGGCGGATGCACCTCGCGACCGTCGCGCTCGAGGGCGGTGCGGGCGCCGGCGAGCTCGCCCGCCGGTTCGGCTACGAGTCCGAGGCCGCGTTCTCCCGCGCCTACAAGCGGGTGGTCGGCGTGCCACCGGCGGTCACGGCCCGACGGCGGGGGACGCCGGTCACCGACGTCCCCCGCCATGAGCTCACTTCGCGGCCTTGAGCTCCTTGCGCAGGATCTTGCCCGCGGCGGACTTCGGCACCGCCTCGATGAACTCCACGAAGCGGATCTTCTTGTGCGGCGCCACCCGGCCGGCCATGAACTCCATGACCGCGTCCGGCGTGAGCGACGAGCCCGGCGCCCGGACGACGAACGCCTTCGGCAGCTCCTCGCCGCTCTCCTTGTCCGGGACGCCGATGACCGCGGCGTCGGTGATCTCCGGGTGGGTGAGCAGCACCGCCTCCAGCTCGGCGGGGGCGACCTGGTAACCCTTGTACTTGATCAGCTCCTTCACCCGGTCGACCACGGTGTAGTGGCCGGACGCGTCGACGATCGCGACGTCCCCGGTGTGCAGCCAGCCCTCGGGGTCGATGGTGTCGGCGGTCGCCTGCGGGTTGTTGAGGTAGCCCTTCATCACCTGCGGGCCGCGGACCCACAGCTCGCCGCGCTCCCCGGTGGGCGCGTCCTCGCCGGTGGCCGGGTCGACCAGCCGGCACTCGGTGTTGGGCAGCGCGTAGCCCACCGACCCCTTCGGCACCGGGCTGGCGCCGCCCGGCGGCTCCATCCCCGCGTCGGGGGTGCTGTGCGACACCGGCGACAGCTCGGTCATGCCGTAGCCCTGGGCGACGGTGACGCCGGTGTCGGCGCCCCTGCGCAGCCGGGACTGGGCGGCCAGCGCCAGCTGCTCGTCGAGCGGCGCGGCGCCGGAGGTGATGGTGCGCAGCGAGGAGAGGTCGTACTGGTCGACCAGCGGGTGCTTGGCCAGCGCCAGGACGATCGGGGGCGCCACGAACGCCCGGGTGATCTTCTGGTCCTGCAGCGTGCGCAGGAAGTCCTCGAGGTCGAAGCGGGGCAGCGTGACCACGGTGCCGCCGATGGCCAGGCCCTGGTTCATCAGGACGGTCAGGCCGTAGATGTGGAAGAACGGCAGGACGGCGATGATCCGCTCGTCGCCCTCGTGGACGTCCATGATCGGCCGCATCTGGGCCACGTTGGCCACCAGGTTGCGGTGGGTCAGCATGACGCCCTTCGGCAGCCCGGTGGTGCCGCTGGAGTAGGGGAGCGTGACCAGGTCGGCGGCGGGGTCGATGTCGACCTGCACGGAGGGCGCGTCGCTGCTGAGCAGGTCGAGCAGTGAGGCGTGCCCCTCCGCGCCGTCCATGACCACGATCTCGTCGACCGGGGCCTTCGCCACCGCGGCCTGCACCCGCTCGAGGAACGGCGAGACGGTGACGACGACCTTGGCGCCCGAGTCGCGCAGCTGGAAGGCGATCTCCTCCGGCGTGTAGAGGGAGTTGATCGGGCTCATCACGCAGCCGGCCGCGGCGATGCCGTGGAAGACGACCGGGTACCAGGGCGTGTTCGGGCAGAAGACGGCGACGACGTCACCCTTGCGCAGGCCGCGGGCGTGCAGCGCCGCGGCGACGCGGTCCACGTAGGCGGCGAGCTGGCCGTGGGTGATGGTGTCGCCCTTGAGCCCGTCGACCAGCGCCGGGGCGTCGGGCCGGGCGCGGCCGGCCGACAGGACGTGGGCGGGAACCGAGAGGTCGGGGATCTCGACGTCGGGATAGAGGCTGGCCAGCGCCACGGAGAGGCTCCTTCACGGTCAGGTGTGGCGCCAGTCTCACATCCGGGGTGGCCTCCGCCACAGGGGGTCACCCGCCGGTGGCGGGCCGGGTCACCTCGGCCAGAGCACCGACTGGGTGCAGCGGAACAGCGCGATCGTCCTCCCCGACCCCGCGTCGGTCACCACGGCGTCCCACACCTGCGTCGTCCGCCCGGCGTGGGCGTTGGTGGCCACCGTGGTGATCCGGCCCTCGCGCACGGTGCCGAGGAAGTTGCTCTTCAGCTCGATCGTGGTGAAGCCGGCCGAGCCCTCGGGCAGCAGCGCGCGCGTGGCCAGCCCGCAGGAGGTGTCGGCCAGGCCGACGACGGTGGCCGCGTGCAGGTAGCCGTTGGGCGCCAGCAGGTCCGGCCGCACGTCGAGGGCAGCCTCCAGCCGGCCCGGCTCGTGGGCGGTGATGGTCAGCCCCAGCAGGCCGGGGAGGGTGCCCGGGAGCAGGGCGTTGAGCTCGTCGGCGGTGTGGAACCCGGTGGCGGCCATGCGCGCGAACCTATCGAGCCCGCCGGGCCGCCACCCCCGGTCAGGCGTCCCCGGCGGTCTCCCACAGGCCGATGACGTTGCCCTCGGGATCCCGGACGTAGGCGGCGAAGCCCATCGCGCCGACGGGCGTCCTGGGGCTCACGGTGGTCCCGCCGAGTTCCTCGATCCGCTCCAGCGCGACGTCGATGCTCTCCACGTCGACGACGACGACCGGCCCGGGGGCGGCGCTGTCGGTGCGGGCGAGCATCCCGCCGTTGACGAACCCCGGCTCGGCCGGCCCCTGGGCGCCGCTGGGGCCGGTGGTCACCAGCGTGTAGGACATCTCCGGCATCTCCTGGACCTGCCAGCCGAAGGCCTCCTTGTAGAAGCTGCGCGCACGGTCCCCGTCGTCGAAGGGGATCTCGAAGTGCACGACCCTGCCGCTCATCTCCCGCCACCTCCTGTGCCCGACGTGGCGCGCAGGCTAGGCCGGTCCGGCCGCGGGGACCAGGGGTTTCAGGCCAGTCCGCGGGTGGTCCGCGCGGGCGGGCGGTCGCCCCGGATCGAGGCGACCATGTCCAGCGTCTGCCGGGTCGCGGCGACGTCGTGCGCGCGGAACACGGTCGCGCCCAGCCACGCGCTGACCGCGGTCGCGGCGAGCGTCCCGGTCAGCCGCTCCTCCAGCGGGACGTCGAGGGTCTCGCCGACGAAGTCCTTGTTGGACAGCGCCACCAGCACCGGCCACCCGGTGGCCACCAGCTCGTCCAGCCGCCGGGTGGCCTCCAGCGAGTGCCGGGTGTTCTTGCCGAAGTCGTGGCCGGGGTCGACCAGCACCCGGTCGCGGGCCACCCCGGCCGCGACCGCCGCCTCGGCCAGCGCCGTCGTCCGGGCGACCACGTCACCGACGACGTCGTCGTAGGCGACCCGGTGCGGCCGGGTGCGCGGCGGCAGCCCGCCGGCGTGCGTGCAGACGATGCCCGCGCCGGCCTCCGCGGCCACGCCGGCCAGCTCCGGGTCGACCCCGCCCCACGCGTCGTTGACGACGTCGGCGCCGGCCGCCAGCGCCTCCCGCGCCACCTCGGCGCGCCAGGTGTCGATCGAGATCGGCAGGGCCGGGTGGGCGGCGCGGATGGCGGCGACGAGGTCGACGGTGCGGCGGATCTCCTCCGCGGCGTCGACCTCGTCGCCCGGGGCGGCCTTCACGCCGCCGACGTCCACCATGTCCGCGCCCTCGACCACGACCTGGTCCACCCGCTCGACCGCGGCGGCCAGCTGGTACGTGGCGCCGCGGTCGTAGAAGGAGTCCGGGGTGCGGTTGACGATCGCCATGACGACGAACCGGCCGGCCGGCACGTCGAGGGCTCCGAGGCGCAGCACGCCGTCACCCAACCAGACGACGGATCGGCGTCCGGCCTCCCGTCGAGATCACGTGATCTCGCACCGTTCGCGGGCTCCGCGCGTGTGAGATCACGTGATCTCGACGGAGAGGGAGCCGGACGGGGCGCTCAGTCGACGAGGGCCTGGTTGACCAGCGCGCGCAGGTGGTTGCGGATCGGCAGCGTGCTCGAGGGCAGCAGCTGCGTGTAGAAGCCGACCGTGACATCCTCCACCGGGTCCACGTAGAACGCGGTGGACGCCGCCCCGCCCCAGCTGTAGTCGCCGGCGCTGGCCACGACGCCGTAGCGGACCGGGTCGATGACCATCGAGAAGCCGAGGCCGAAGCCCACCCCGCGCAGCGGCGTCTCGGCGAACAGCGGCCGGCCGAAGGTCTCCAGGTCGGTGTTGCCCGGCAGGTGGTTGCGGGTCATGTGCGCGATCGTGCGGGGGCCCAGCAGCCGCCCGCCGTCGTGGGCGCCGCCGCGGCGCAGCAGCTCGGTGAAGCGCAGGTAGTCCGCGGCGGTGGAGACCAGCCCGCCGCCGCCGGAGAGGAACGCCGGCTTGCGCAGCGCGGCCGCGCCCATCGTGTCCAGCGGGGCGTAGCCGGTGGGCGCGCCGCCGGGCTGCCCCGGGACGGCGGTGTAGAGCCGGGCCAGCGACTCGGGGTCGTCGCCCTCCCGCAGCCCGAAGGAGGTGTCGCGCATGCCGAGCGGGGTGAAGATGCGCTGCTCGAAGAACTCGTCGAGCGGCTGGCCGGAGAGCACCTCGACCAGCCGGCCGAGGACGTCGGTGGAGACGCCGTAGTTCCACTCCGAGCCGGGCTGGAACGCCAGCGGGATCGCCGCCCACTGCCGGCAGACCTCCGCGGAGTCCGCTCCCGCGGGGGTGCCCCACTCGTGCCCGGCGGCCCGGTACATCGCGTCGACCGGGTGGGCGTGGTGGAAGCCGTAGGTCAGCCCGGAGGTGTGGGTGAGCAGGTGCCACACCCGGATCGGCTCGGTCTGCGGCGCGGTCACCGGCTTCTGCGCCGACCCGGCCACGTACACGCGGGTCTCGGCGAACTCGGGCAGCCACCGGGCGATCGGGTCGGAGAGCTCGAAGGCCCCCTCCTCGTAGAGCATCATCGCCGCGACCGAGGTGATCGGCTTGGTCATCGAGTAGATGCGCCAGCGGGTGTCGGTCTCGACCGGCAGCCCCGCCTCGACGTCCCGGTGGCCGTAACGGCCGACGTGGACCAGCCGGCCGTGCCGCGCCACCGTCACGAGGAAGCCGGGGAGCTGGCCGTCGTCCACCCAGCGGGCCAGCCGCCGGTCGATGCGGGCCATCCGGCCGGGGTCGAACCCGACCTCGGCGGGGTCGGTGTCCACCTGGAGCGCCGTCGTCACGTGTCCTCCGTTCCCAGCCCCGCCCCCCGTCGGGCGGCGGCTGCCCCCGCATCCTGGCCCACCGCGTCGTGAGCCAGGCCACACGGGGCAGCCGCCGGCCCGATCGGACCGGCGCGTCGCCGATCAGACCGGCACGTTGCTGGCGGCCTTCTTCAGGTTCGAGCCGGCGGTCACCTTGACCGTGTTGGCGGCGGGGATGTCGATGGACTCGCCGGTCTGCGGGTTGCGGCCGGTCCGCGCGGAGCGCTGGGTGCGCTCGACGGTCAGCAGGCCGGAGACGGCGACCTTCTCTCCTCGGGTGATGGCGTCGACGAGCTCGTCCTGGAGCCCGGCGAGCACCGAGTCGACGGTCGAGGCGGGCACGTCGGCGCGCTTGGCGATGGCGGAGACGAGTTCGGCCTTGTTCACGAGGGTCCTTCCGTGTCGGTGACTACAGCTGCCGCCTCGGCGGATCTGCCGAGGTCGGACCGGGGGCACGCTGCCATGCCCTACCGACGAACCGCCACCGAGGGGGGTCGAACGGGTCCCTCACGTCCCACCGGTCCCTCTGGGCCGGTCCTCCGGACGGCGGCGCTGCGATGGCCGACCTAGCGTGGGCAGATGCCACGGATCCCGGGGACCGACCTGACCGTCAGCGACCTCTGCCTCGGCGGCAACGTGTTCGGCTGGACGGCGGACGAGCCGACGTCCTTCGCGCTGCTGGACCGGTTCGCCGACGCCACCCCCAGCACCCAGGCGCCGTTCGTCGACACCGCGGAGTCCTACGGCAAGGGGCGCTCCGAGGAGATCCTGGGCGGCTGGATGGCCGAGCGCGGCATGCGCGACCGCGTGGTCGTGGCCACCAAGGCCTCGCCGCTGGAGAAGGAGCACCCGCTGTCGGCGAAGGAGGTCCGGACGGCGGCCGAGGGGTCGCTGCGGCGGCTCCAGACCGACCGCATCGACCTCTACTACGCCCACTACGACGACGAGTCGACGCCGCTGGAGGAGACGCTGCAGGCGTTCGACGAGCTGGTGCAGGCGGGCAAGGTCCGGTACGCGGCGGCGTCGAACTACTCGGCGAAGCGGCTGACCGAGGCGCTGGAGACCTCCGAGCGGCTGGGCGTGACCCGCTACGCCGCCCTGCAGCCGCACTACAACCTGATGGAGCGGCCCGCCTACGAGAACGAGCTGCGCGACGTCGTCGCCGCGCACGGGATGGGCGTGCTGCCGTACTTCGCGCTGGCCAAGGGCTTCCTCACCGGCAAGTACCGGCCGGGGGAGCAGGTGGACTCGCCGCGGGCGAGGGGCGCGGCGGCCTACGTGGGGGAGCGGGGCGACCGGGTGCTGGCGGCCCTGCAGCAGGTGGCCGACGCCCACGGGGTGACCGGCGCCGCGGTGGCGCTGCGCTGGCTGGCCGACCAGCCCACCGTCGTCTCGCCGATCGCCAGCGGCCGCTCGGTGGACCAGCTGGCCGACCTGCTGCCGATGCAGGACCTGCGGCTCACCGACGAGGAGCACCGGCTGCTCACCGACGCGTCGGCGTGACGGAGTGGATCCGTGCGGGTCACCCGCACGGATC
>NZ_JBJGYQ010000046.1:0-12835 GCF_054050075.1 Geodermatophilus sp. SYSU D00965
CGGCCCCCCCCCCCCCCCCCCCCCCCCCCCCCCCCCCCCACCTACTGGGCGACGGCGCGCCCGCCGGGCGGGGGGGGGGGGGGGGGCGGCGCCCCCCCCCCCCCCCCCCCCCCCCCTCCCGGTCGCTGTCGGAGTCAGTCGCGCTCCTCCAGGGCGCCCATGTAGGCGGTCACCTCGGCGGAGACCCGGATCTCCTCGAACGTGGGTGGCTCCCACTCCTGCGCTGCGGGCAGGCTGACGCGGTCATCGCGGTCCACGGCTGTCACCTCCCCCCGGACGACTCGATGCCCTCGGGCAGGGAGAAGACGAACAGCGCCTGGCCGTGGGGGCCGCCCATCATCCCGGGCAGGAACCCCTCGACCCAGGCCCCCCAGCCGACCGGCACGGCGATGTACTGCTTGCCGTCGACGCTGTAGGTGCACGGGCTGCTGTGGTGGCCGCTGCCGCAGTTGAACTGCCACAGCTCCTCGCCGCTGCGGGCGTCGAGCGCGACGAACTGCCCCGACGGCGTGCCGGCGAACACCAGGTCGCCCGCGGTGGCCAGCACCGACGCGCACATCGGCAGGTCGTTGCGCCAGCGCCACGCCTCCTGGCCGGTGGCCGGGTCGAAGGCCGTGATCGACCCCGTCATGTCCTCGGCGTCCACGACGACCGCGGCGCCCCAGTACGGGATGCTCTCCTTGAACTCGCGGCGCCGGCGGGCGACCGTCGCGCCGGTGTCCTGCACCGGCACGTAGAACAGCCCGGTCTTCTGGCTGTACGCCGCGTGCGTCCACTCCTTGGCTCCGGCCGGGCCGGGGTAGAAGTGGACGTCCTCGCCCTCCGCCTCGGGGTAGATGCTCGCCGTCACCAGGCCGTTCGGGGTGATGTTGCCCCAGGTGATCCGGTCGACGAAGGGGAAGATCCGCACCCGCTCGCCGTTGGTGCGGTCCAGGACGAAGGCGTAGCCGTTCTTGTCGAAGTGGGCCAGCAGCTTGCGCCCGTCCTGCTCGAACAGGATGCACTCCATGTTCGAGTCGTAGTCCCACAGGTCGTGCGGGGTGCACTGGTAGTGCCAGCGGATCTCCCCGGTGTCGACGTCCACCGCGATCACGCTGTCGGTGTGGAGGTTGTCCCCTTCCCGGACCTCGCCGTCGAAGTCCGGTGCCGGGTTGCCGGTGCCCCAGTACAGGAGGTTGGTCTCCGGGTCGAAGGTGCCGGTGATCCAGCAGTTGCCCCCGCCCCGCGCCCAGGCCTCGCCCTCGGCCGGCCAGGTCTCCGACCCCGGCTCGCCGGGCTTGGGCACCGTGTAGCAGCGCCAGACCCGTTCACCGGTCTCCATGTCGTAGGCGTCGAGGTGGCCGCGGACGCCGAACTCCCCGCCGGAGCTGCCGACGACGACCCGGTCCTTCACCGCCAGCGGGGCGATCGTGAGGCTCTCGCCGGCGCGGACGTCGCCGCTGGTCACGTCCCACAGGCACGCGCCCGTGGTGGCGTCGAGCGCCAGCACGTGGGCGTTCAGGGTGCAGACGAACACCTTGCCCTGCGCCACGGCGACCCCGCGGTTGACGTTGCCGCAGCACAGCGAGGTGTCGAACGGGATGGCGTGCTTGTACTGCCACAGCAGCTGGCCGGTCTTCGCGTCGAGGGCCCACACCCAGCCGTCCCACCCCGTCACGTACATGACGCCGTCGACGACGATCGGGGAGTTCTCGAAGGCGTAGGTCGACTGGCCCGCGTGCAGGCTCTGCGGGGCGAAGCTGAACACCCAGGCCACCTTCAGCTGCGTGACGTTCTCGGTGTTCACCTGGTCGAGCAGGCTGTACCGCTGCCCGTCGTAGGCGCCGTAGTAGGTGAGCCAGTTCTGCGACTCGGAGCGCGCGTCGAGGAGGCGCTCGTAGGTGACGCCCTGCGCCACCGGGGGCGCGGTCCCCGTCGCGGTCGTCAGGGAGCCGAAGTTGACGGCCGGCGGAGCTTCTCGGTATTCGATCGTGGTCATCGACTGCTCCTGTCTACGGTCGGGGCTGCGGCGGGCGGTCGAGTCGGGCCGACGCGGGGACGTCGCCCATCACGACGATCGCGCCGATCAGTCCCCGCCCCTCGTCGTTGCCGACGTTGGAGCTGAACCAGTAGTAGCCCGGGCCGTCGAGGGTGACGTGGACCTTGCCCCGCGTGTAGTTGGGCAGCCAGATCCACTGGCTGTCCCCGTTGCTGGGCACCAGCGCGCAGTGGGTGTTCTGGTCGTCGTTGACGAACTCGATCTCCAGTTCGCCGCCGTGCGACATGACCAGGACCGAGGGGTCCCAGACGAGCTGGTCGGGTGGGATCCGGATCGTGGCGCTCATCCGGCCGCCGGTCCCCTCCTCGGCCTGGGCGACGTTCCCGTTCGCCAGCAGCCGGCCCAGCGTCCCGTCGTTCTGCCTGTCCAGCCCGAACTTGCGCAACAACTCGTTCCGGTCCGGTGTGAGGGTCGCCAAGGACCCCACCTCCTCGTGGTGGACGTGTCGGCCGGGGCCGACGCGGTCTCCCTGCCGCCGCGCCGGAGGCCGTTGGAACACCGTCCGCCGGTGGCTAGCCTCGGATCAGGCGACCGCGGCACGATCCTGGGATCGGTCTTCCCCCCAGCCCTAGGGGATCTGGATGAACGGCGCGAAAGAGCCGACGACCGGCGCGTCCCCCGCGACGAACGGGGCGGCGCTCTCCGACGAGAGCCTCCGGCGGATCGCCGCGGCGCGGGAGGAGTTCGCGGCCGGCGCGGACGGCGTCCACGGCGTCCGCCCCGAGATCCTCGTGTCCTGGTACCGCTGCCGTGAGGAGTACGAGGTCAGCCCGGAGCTGGAACGGGCGCCGGCCGCTGCCGAGGGGACCCCGCACTCGATCGAGCACGACGTGGTGTTCGCCGAGCTGGGCGGCCTGGCCGCCGCGGCGGCCCGGGAGGCCGGCGACGACGCCCTGGTCAGCGTGGCCGACTGCGACGGCCACGTCCTGGCGGCGTGGGGCAGCCGGCGGCTGCTGACCCTGGCCGCGGACAGTAACCTGGCCACCTGGTCGGCGTGGTCGGAGCGGGCCAGCGGCACCAACGGCATGGGCACCGCCCTGGAGAGCCAGCACCCCGTCCTGGTCCGGGGGCCGGAGCACTGGTGCCAGGGGTTCCACCCGTGGATGTGTGCCGGCGTCGCGGTGCGCGACGTCGTCACCCACGACCCGCTGGCCGCCCTCAACATCTCCCGCTGGCGCACGCCGCTGCCCGACGCCGTCCTGCCGTGGCTGCGCGCCGCCGCCGCGGCCACCGAGGCCACGCTGCGCCGGCGGGCCCGGCACACCGGCACCCTGCTCGCCGCGGCCCTGGCCGACGCCCGGGAGGCACCGGGGACGCCGCTGGCCGCGGTGGACACCGTCGGCAAGGTCGTGCTGGCCAACACCGAGGCCGCCGTCCTGCTGGGCACGCCCGCGGACGCCCCGGCCTACGCACCGTCGGACCGGTGGATGCCGCAGGTCCCCGCCGTGCTGGAGCTGACCCGGCGGGCGACCGCGCGGGCCCGGCAGGACGCCGGGTGGTGCGGGTCGACGCAGCTCTACGTCCCCTTCCTCGACCAGCCGCTGCCGGTCAGCGTCCGGCCGGTGTTCGACGGGTCGCAGGTGATCGGCGCGCTGCTGGCCTTCCGCGCGACCGACGGCGCCGGCTCCCCGGAGCTGCTGGGCGACGCGGACCCGGGGTTCCCCGGCCCGCACGCGTTCCCCGACCGGGTCGTCGCCCTGCGGGACGCCCGGTGGGTCCTCCTCGACCCCCGGGAGATCCGGTACGCCGAGACCGACCACGACAACGTCTGGCTGGTGAGCGACCAGGGCCGGCTGCTGGCCGCGGTCCGGGGCCTGGACCGCCTCGAGCAGCAGCTCGGCGGCCGCGGGTTCCTGCGCGTCCACCGCCGCTTCCTGGTCAACCTCGGCCGGGTGCGGGAGATCGAGCCGGGCTTCAAGGGCGCGCTGTACCTGTCCACCGACACCCGCCGCCACGAGACCGTGCCGGTCGCCCGCAGGCACGTGCCGCGGGTCCGCCAGGCGCTCGGTCTGTAGGCGCCGGGGTGAGCGCCTCCCTCGACCGCGCCCGCGAGCTGCTGCGCCACTCCCCGCTCGTCGACGGCCACAACGACCTGCCCTGGGCGCTGCGCACCCGGTTCGGCGCCGACCTGGACCGGGTGGACCTCGCGGCGCCGGTGGCGGGGACGCACACCGACCTGCCGCGGCTGCGCCGGGGCGGGGTCGGCGGCCAGTTCTGGTCGGTCTACGTCCCGGGCGCCCTGCAGGGCGACGCGGCGGTGACCGCCACCCTGGAACAGGTCGACCTCGTCCACCGGATGGTCCGCCGCCACCCCGACCACCTGGAGCTCGCGCTCACCGCCGACGACGTCGAGGCCGCGTTCTCCCGCGGCCGGGTCGCCTCGCTGCTGGGCGCCGAGGGCGGCCACTCCATCGCCAACTCCCTGGGCGTGCTGCGCGCGCTGCACGCGCTCGGCGTCCGGTACCTGACCCTGACGCACAACGTCAACGTCCCGTGGGCCGACGCGGCGACCGACGTCCCGGCGGTCGGGGGGCTCAGCCCGTTCGGGCGGGAGGTCGTGCGGGAGATGAACCGGCTGGGGGTGCTGGTCGACCTGTCCCACGTGGCGGCGACCACGGCCCGCGACGCCCTGGCGGTCGCCGAGGCGCCGGTCGTGTTCTCGCACTCGGCGGGCCGGGCGCTGTGCGACACCCCCCGCAACGTGCCCGACGACCTGCTGCGCGGGCTGGCCGCCAACGGCGGCGTGTGCATGGTGACGTTCGTGCCGGACTTCGTCTCGCCGCGGTGCCGCGCGTGGGCGCTGGGGCTGCGGGCCGAGGTCGAACGCCGCGGGCTCGACCCGCGGGACGCCGGGGTCCGGGCCGCGGTGGGCGCCGAGTACGAGGCCGCCCACCCCCGCCCGCACGCGGTGCTCGCCGAGGTGGCCGACCACGTCGAGCACGTCGCGGAGGTGGCCGGGGTCGACCACGTCGGCATCGGCGGGGACTTCGACGGGTCCGACGACGTCCCCGACGGCCTCGAGGACGTCGCCTGCTACCCCGCGCTGGTCGCCGAGCTGCTCGACCGGGGCTGGCGCCGGGAGGACTGCGTCCGGCTGGTCGGCGGCAACGTGCTGCGCGTGCTGCGGCAGGCCGAGGCGGTCGCGCGGTGCCTGTCCGCCCGGCGGCCCCCGTCGACGGCGCGGCTCGAGGACCTCGACCGCACCTGACCGCCACCCGCCGCGACGTCCCGGCCACCGTCGCACGGTGGCCGGGACGTCGACCGGTCCTCCCCCGGTCAGGGGGCGCCGGCGGTCACCTCCCCGCTCCGGACGGCTCGGGCTCCCGGCCGGACCCGGACCCCGACTCGGCCGGCGCGGCCAGGACGGCGCGGCGGGCCCGGTTGGCCACCGTCGCCACCAGCCGCTCCAGCGGGCCCTGCCCCATCCAGCGCTGCCAGAGGACGCCGAACACCAGGGCACCGACCACCAGGGTCAGCCAGAGCGCGAGGTCGTCGTCGCCGAACAGCGGCGTGGCCAGGACCACCGCGTGCGCGGCGTAGACGGTCAGCGTCATGGCGCCGGCGACCCCCACCGGCCACAGCAGGCGGCGGACGCCGGGGACCTTCGCCAGCAGCAGGACGGCGCCCAGCACGGCCACCGCGGTGCCGGTGGTGTGCAGCATGTCCAGCGGGGTGCCGGAGTGGTGCACGCGCAGCGCCAGCCACCACCACGACGGTTCCAGGCCCGCGTCCCAGACGATCTCGGTCGGGGTCGTCCCGTCGTCGCTGACGGCGAGCAGGGCCTGCAGGCCCCCGAGGCGCCCGATGAGCACCTCCGAGGCGAACCAGGCGGCGAGCGACAGCACCAGCCCGCCGCCGAGCAGGCGGACGGCGACCTTCGAGGAGGACAGGTCCAGCCGGCCGATGGCCAGGCCCACGCAGATGTAGGCCAGGTACGTGACCGCGGGGAAGGTGCCGGTCACCAGCACCAGCGCGGCCAGGTCTCCCGGGTGGGTGAACGGGGAGGTCAGGACCGGATAGGGGTCGAACGCGTCCTCCAGGCCCAGCTCGTCCGCCGCCATCAGGACCAGCGGGCCGATGACGACCAGGGCACCGGCGATGGCGACGAGGGTGCGCGGCCGCAGGCCGATCAGGGGGATGGCCAGCAGGAAGAACGCGCCGTAGAAGGTCAGGATCATGCCGAGTTCCTCGGGCGCGACGTACCCGAGGGCGAGGCCGATGGTCCCGATGCACAGCGCCCGGACGGCGATGTTCGCCCGGGCCGCCCGCCGGGCGATCCCCGCCACGGGGCGGCGCCCGCCGGAGAGGAAGGCCAGGCTGATGCCGGCGACCATCACGAACATCGTCGCCGACCGGCCGATCACCGTCATCCCGGCCAGCGTCGGGCGGCCGTCGTCCCCGATCGAGGCCTCGACGACGTTGGCGGCGAGCATCGAGATCAGCGCGACCCCGCGGGCGATGTCGACGCCCTGGAACCGCGCCTTCGGCGGTCCGCCGGGCGGCGGCGGGGTCACGACGGGGGCGAGGGTCGCGGCGGGCGCGTCAGCCACGACCCACCTCCCGCCCCGCGGTCGCCACGATCTCGGCGGACGGTGTGCACGGCTTCCTCGACATACACGGTCTCCTCGGTTCGAGTGCTGGAACGACTGGTGCCGGTACGGCTGGTGCCGGACCAGCGATGGGTGGTGGTGTCCGGGATCTGCCGGTGGTGCGGCGCCGACGGCGCCGTGCTCACGCGGTGCGGCGGGCGAGGGAGGACGGCACGCGGGCCGACCGGGTCTCCGACCGCAACCGGGTCCGCGGGGACTGGTTGGCGTAGCCGGCCGGCAGCGTGTTGCACCGCCGCGCCTGGATGACCGGCTGGCTCCACGGGTCCGGCTGCGCGGCCATGTGGACGTGGACGATGCCGTCGGCTGGGTCGTAGGTGTTCATCGCGATCTCCCCGGTGGCGTTCCCGGAGTGCTCTCCGGGAACGGTGGTCTGTCGAGTTCTCCTGGGGAGAAGACTCGTCGGACCCGGACCCGCGGGACATCGCGCTGACCCCCCTGCCGCCTCCGCGAACCCCCGTTCCCCGGCGGGGGCAGACCCCCCGGCGGGGCGGGGGTCACCGCCAGGCGCGCAGCCCCGGCGACCACGACGCCGGGCCCTGCCACGAGCGTCGCGGAGCCCGCGGGACGCGCCGGTCCGTCCCCGGGCCGGCCGGCGGCCGGGGCGCCGCCGTGCACACCTGCAGCACGGCGAGCAGCGCGGCGAGCTCCTCCGCCGTGGGCTCGCCCTTGCTGATCGAGACCAGTGCCGGGTCCACGCGCGCCCCCGTCAGAGCGGCACGTTGCCGTGCTTGCGGTGCGGCAGCACCTGCCGCTTGGAGCGCAGCAGCGCCAGGGACCGGATGAGGACCGCGCGGGTGTCCCGCGGGTCGACGACGTCGTCCACCAGGCCGCGCTCGGCCGCGGCGAAGGGGGTCATCAGCCGGTCGGCGTACTCCGACACCAGCTCCGCCCGCGTCGCCTCGGGGTCCTCGGCGGCCGCGATCTCCTTGCGGAAGATGATGCTCGCCGCGGCGTCGGCCCCCATGACGGCGACCTCGTTGGACGGCCAGGCGAAGGAGAGGTCCGCCCCGACGGCCTTGGAGTCCATGACGATGTAGGCGCCGCCGTAGGCCTTGCGGAGGATCAGCTGGATCCGGGGCACGGTGGCGTCGCAGTAGGCGTAGAGCAGCTTCGCGCCGCGCCGGATGATCCCGGCGTGCTCCTGCTCGGCCCCGGGGAGGAAGCCGGGGACGTCGACCAGGGTCACCAGCGGGATGTTGAAGGCGTCGCAGGTCCGGACGAACCGGGCGGCCTTCTCCGCGGCGTCGATGTCGAGCACCCCGGCGAGCACCGAGGGCTGGTTGGCCACGATGCCGACCACCGCACCGCCGAGCCGGGTCAGCGCGCAGACGATGTTGCGGGCCCACTGCGGGTGCAGTTCGAGGTAGTCGCCGTCGTCCACGACCTCGGCGATCACGTCCCGGACGTCGTAGGCCCGGTGGGGCTGGACGGGGACGACGTCGAGCAGCGCCTCGCAGGACCGGTCCGCCGGGTCCGACGACGCCGCCGCCGGGGGCTCCTCCTGGTTGTTGGCGGGCAGGAAGGACAGCAGGTGGCGGACGTCCTCCAGGCAGCTCTCCTCGTCGTCGGAGACGAAGGTGGAGACGCCGGTGCGGGTCGCGTGGACGGCCGCTCCGCCGAGGTCCTCCGGGCTGATCCGCTCTCCGGTCACCGCCGCGACGACGTCCGGGCCGGTGATGAACATCTTCGCCGCGTCGCGGACGGTGAAGACGAAGTCGGTGAGCGCCGGTGAGTACACGGCCCCGCCCGCGCACGCGCCGAACACGACCGAGATCTGCGGGATGACCCCCGAGGCGCGCACGTTGCGCCGGAAGATGCCGCCGAACCCGGCCAGGGCGTCGACGCCCTCCTGGATGCGCGCGCCGCCGCCCTCGTTGAGCCCGACGATCGGCACGCCCATGGACTCGGCCAGGTCCATCACCGTGTGGATCTTGCTGGCGAAGACCTCCCCGAGCGCCCCGCCGAAGACCCGGGGGTCGTGCGCGAAGACGCACACCCGCCGACCGTCGACCGTGCCCCAGCCGGTCACCACCCCGTCGGTGTCCGGACGGCGGCGCTCCATGCCGAACCCGGTCGCCCGGTGCCGGGCGAAGGGGCCCACCTCGACGAAGGAGCCCTCGTCGAGCAGCAGGTCGATCCGCTCCCGCGCGGTCAGCTTCCCGGGGGTGCGCGGCCGCGTCGACGCGGCCGGTCCCTCCACCGCCTCGCGCCGGCGGCGCGCCACCCGGGCGGTGGCCTCCCGCAGGGACCCGGGTGGCTCCGGCCGGGCCGGTGGGGCCGGGTGCGCCGCTCCCTCACGGCGGGGCCGCAGGGGCGTGACCGACGCCTGGTGCGTCCCCTCGCCCCGGTTCCTCGTGTGGGGGTGCGGATGACCGGCGTCCTCCACCGGCCAGGCCGACCCGTTCCACCCGTTCGTCAGCACGCGCTCTCCTCAGTTCTCCAGGTGACCGTCGGCGGCGGGGCCGGTCACACGCCCGACGTCACCTGCCGGTTGACCAGTGCCACGAGCTCCGCGGGGGTGCTGCACTGCGCGGCCTCCCGGAGCAGGGGGATGCCGCAGCTGCGCTCCAGCTCGGCGATGACGTCCTGGAACTGCGTCGACCCGAGCCCCAGGCAGTTGGCCCCGGACCGGGGCTCGACCGCCGCTCCGCGCGACTCCGGTCGCTGCTCCCGCCGGCGCACGGTGTCCACCACGCCCGACAGCTCGTCGAGGGTCAGGACGCCCGGAGGCGCACCGTCCGTCCTCCCGCCGCGCCTCGGGCGGGGCAGCGCGTCGCCGCCGACGGGGGTCGCCGCAGGAGGACGTCCCAGCGACTCCACGGCGGCCCTCAGCGCGCAGACCGAGCCCAGCGGACCGACGTGCACGACGCGCTCCGCCGCCGCCTCGAGCGCCGGGGCAGCCGCCGTGAACCCCTCGCAGCTGCCACCGGCGAACACGGTGGTCGCCGTGCCGCCGGCGTCCCCGACGAACCACGCCTCCACGGTGTGCACCCCGAACGCGGCCAGGCGCGCGGCAGCCGAGAGGACGAAGACCGGGCCCGTGGAGGAGGGCACGACGACGATCCCGCCGTCGCGCAGCGTCTCGCCCACTCCCCCGAGGTCGAACAGCACCTCGTCGGCGGCCGCCTCGTCGGGCACGGAGACGAAGACGAGGTCGGCCGGCTCGGCCGCGTCCGCCGGGATGCGCGCCGGCTTCGCCCCCGTCTCCACCATCGTCGTCACCGTCCAGGCGTCGCGGTCGTGCACGGTGACCTCGAACCCGTGGTCGAGCAGCCGGCGGGTGACCGTCCGCCCGGTGGCCCCCAGGCCGATCACACCGACACTGGTCGTACGGCACATGACGTCTCCTCGTTCGGGTGTGGACGTTCGGTGGGTGGGCACGCTGCTGCGCTCAGCCATGGCGGCGCAGCTCGGTGAAGAAGTCGTCGACGACCCGCAGGTCGCCGGCGCGGGTCACCTCGTCGTAGACGTACTTGCCGACGGCGAGGTCGAGCACCCCGAGGCCGAACGGGGAGAAGACGACCGGCCGGTCGGCCGGCACGGTCACCCGGCCGGTGAGGACGTCGTCGAGGGTGCCGGTGAGGAAGTCGCGGCTGCCGGTGCGCTGCTCGACCAGGTGCGGCGAGGTGTCGGCCTTGAGGCAGTGCTCGACGTCGTCGACCACGTTGGCGCAGGTGAGCAGGATCTCGGGGTCGAGGTCGCGCAGGGACACGTGCAGGACCAGCGGGTCGTGGTCGAACCAGGACCGGTCGGAGACGTGCGGCGTGCCGGCCACGGTGGCGAAGACGACCAGGTCGCTGGAGCGGATCAGGTCCTCGGCGGTGTCGTGCACGGTGATCGTCGCCGCCGTCCCGGTCCGCTCGAGGTAGCCACGGAAGCCGGCCGCGCTGGCGGGCGCGGTGTCGTGGACGCCGATCTCGTCGAAGGTCCAGCCGGTGCCGGCCAGGAAGGTGTGGATGTAGCGGGCGATCAGCCCGACGCCGAAGAAGCCGACCCGGGTGGGCCGCGGCCGGCCCCGAGAGAGCCGGTCGGCGGCGAGCGCGGCCGAGGCGGCCGTGCGCGTGGCGTTGATGACCGAGGCCTCGAGGCAGGCGAAGGGGTAGCCGGTGTCGTGGTCGTTGAGGATCAGCACCGCCGACGCCCGCGGGATCCCGGCCGCGACGTTGTCCGGGAAGCTGGAGACCCACTTCAGGCCGTCCACCCGCACGTCCCCGCCGATCGAGGCGGGCAGGGCGATGATCCGGGACGACGGCCGGTCCGGGAAGCGCAGGAAGTACGACGGCGGGTTGACCGAGTCCCCGGCGCCGTGCAGCCGGTAGGTGGCCTCGACCAGGTCGACGACCTCCTTCTCGCGGCCGGCGAGGGCCTGTTGCACCTGCCCTCCGGAGATGACGGCGAACGACGGCACGGCGGTCGGGTGGGGCACGGGGGTCTCCCTGGGGTCGGGTCCGCGGGTGGCCGTCACCGGGCCACCTCGACGGTCGGAGCGGGGTCGGTCAGGTGCACCGGGTCGGTCAGGTGCACCGGGTCGGCCAGGCCGACGAGCACCTCGCGGGGGCCCTCGAACGGCTGCCTGCCGTGCGCGGTGCGGGTGTTGTCGACGAGCAGCAGGTCGCCGGCCTGCCAGGGCTCGGCCACGGTGGCGGCCTCGTACGCCTCGTTGATCGTCGCGACGACGTCGGCGCCGATCGGGTCGCCGTTGCCGAAGCGGGTGGTGAACGGCAGCCCGTCCTCGCCGTAGACCTCGACGAGGTACTCGCGGATCTCCGGGGCGAGGGTCCACTCGTTGAGGAAGGCGACCTGGTTGAACCAGCACCGCGCCCCGGTGACCGGGTGCCGGACCACGGCGCTGCGCCGTTGCCGGGTGCGCAGGCCGCCGTCGGGCTGCCACGCGAACTCGATCGCGGCCGCCCGGCAGTACCGCTCGACGGCGGCGGGGTCGTCGGTGCCGAAGGCCTCGGCCCACGAGGCGCCGATCTCGTCGTTGTAGGTGCGGGTCAGCAGCCAGCCGTGCCGCTCGAACCGCTCGACGAGCCCGGGCGGCAGCGCACCGAGGACGGCCGCCGCGTCGGCCAGCGGGGTGGCTCCGCCCGCCGTCGGCGCGACGAGGCAGGCGAACAGCAGCAGCCCGGGGAACTCCAGGGCGTAGCTCTGCTCGTGGTGCATGCACATCTGCTGGTTCGCCGGCCAGGGCGTGGTCGAGTACACGCCGTCGACCGCCGGCTCGCGGGGCGCGAACGCCTCCCGCTCCGGCACCAGCCGGTCGGCCAGCCGGCCGAGGACGGCGGCCACGGTGCCGGCGTCGGCCAGCCCGAGGCCGCGGACGAGCAGCGCGCCGTGCTCGGTGACCGCCGCGCGCACGGCGTCCCGGTGCGCGGTCGCCCAGCCCGCCGCGTCGCCGGTGGCCCCGACCTCCACGAGCGGAGGGCGGCCGGGCTGCAGGTCCACGGCGGGCAGTGCTGCCGCGGGGTACGACGACACGTCGGGGTCCTCCGGTCGGGGTGCAGGGGCGGCGGTCACCGGGGTCCCACCGATGCGGGCCGGCACGTCGCGGCGCCGGTGGCAGCCGGTTCCGGGGGCGTCGCGGGGAGGCCGGGACCGCCCGAGGACCTGGCGTCGACGAGGGTGGCGAGGTCGGCCAGGACGGGGTGGGCGACGACGTCCTTGATCGAGACCGCCCGGTGCAGGGCGATCGCCAGCTTCACCGCCGTCAGCGACGTGCCCCCGCGCTCGAAGAACGAGTCCTCGCGGCCGATCTGGTCCTCGGCGATGCCGAGCACCTGGGCCCAGGCGGCGGCCACCCGCTGCTCGGTCGGCGTGGCCGGGGCTGGTGCGTCGCCGTCGACGGCGGCGAGGTCCGCGGCGAGGGCGGTGAGCGCCTTCTTGTCGATCTTGCCGTTGGCGGTCAGCGGCAGGGACTCCTGCCAGTGGACGGCCTTCGGGACCATGTAGACCGGCAGCGACGCGGCCAGCCGGGCCCGCAGCTCGTCGACCTCCAGCGGCCGCGGGCCGGAGTAGAAGGCCACCAGGTGCCGGCTGCGGTCGGCCGCCTCGGCGACGACCACCGCGCCGTCGCGGACGCCCGGCGTGCGCAGCAGGGTGTTCTCGATCTCGCCGATCTCGATCCGGAAACCGGCGATCTTGACCTGGCTGTCGCGGCGGCCGAGGAACTCCAGCTTGCCGTCGG
>NZ_JBJGYQ010000047.1:0-12657 GCF_054050075.1 Geodermatophilus sp. SYSU D00965
GTCCCCATCGACCCGGTGCAGCTCGAACAGCCGGGGGACGACGAACAGCTCGCACCGGTGCCGGTCGCAGGCCCGGATGACCCCGACCATGTCCGACTCCTTCATCGAGGAGAACGCCACCACCACGTTGCCCACCTGCCACTCCTCCAGGACCCGCGTCAGGGCCTGCGGACCACCCAGCACGGGGAGCGGCAGGTCGTCGTCCCTCCGCGGCGGGTCGGCGTCCACGAAGCCGATCGGGTGCAGCCCGTACTCGGGGTGGGACTGCAGGATGCTCGCCACCTGCTCGCCCACCCGGCCCGCTCCGACGACCACGGCGCGGTGCGCCACCAGCCCGAGCGAGCGCAGCCGGCGCACCATCGCGTACCCGACCGCCCGCAGGGCGACGCCGACGACCCCGATCGTCACGGCGCCCCAGAGGAACTGCCAGTCGATGATGTAGTCCGCCCAGATGGTCCGTGACCACGCGATCTGCCCCAGGACGGCGAGGGCCCCCGCCACGAGCCAGCGCCCGGTCAGGGCGGGCAGGTCGTCGAGCACCGACAGTGACAACCGCGAGCGGTACAGCCCGCCGAGCCAGAACAGCAGCAACAGGACGGCGCCGAAGGCCAGAGTCTTCCGCGCCGGCGAGTCCAGTCCCAACTGCCGGCTGACCAACTCCATGCCGAGCACCCCCACGGCGACGGCCAGGGTGTCCAGCAGCACCAGGAACGGTCCGACGCCGAACCGGGCCAGCCGCGACCAGCCGGCCGAGACCACCTCCGCATCGGGCACGGGGACGTCGACGGGGTCCGCGAGGGACGCCCGGCCGGGCGGTGCCGTGCTGCGGGGGGCGCGGACGACGTGGTCCAGGGGGCCGGAGCGGGGAGCCGGGGCGGTCGTGCGGGCGTGCACGCCCGCACGGTCGGACGTGCGCGGGGGGACGACGACGTGTGAGCGGCTGAGGTACCTCAACGGGAGTCCTTCGGGTCTGCGCGCCGGGGCGCGATACGACCTGCGACGAGCGGGAGGCGTGCCCTCCCATGGAGGCGGCGGCCAGGAGCCGTGCCCGTGCGTGCTGCGGCGTGTCTCGGCGCCTGCTGTGGGCGCCGGCGAGGCAGGACGCCGGGTCAGTCGGGTCGCGCTCCCGGGTCGTCGGCGCCACCGACGACCTGCCCGGCAGCACCCGGGGCGTAGCGGGCGGAGGCGCGCGCCAAGGACGCCGTCCTCGACGACTCGAGCACCGCGTGCAGCAGCCCGCTGTCGGACCCGTGTCCGCTCGAGCCGCTGACCGATCCGGAGGACCCGCCGCCGGAGGGCCCGGCAGGAGCCGCCGGAGCCGATGGACCGACCGGCGCCGGAGGCGCCGGCGGCGGGGGCGGGGGTGCGGGGAGGCCTGTCCCGGAGGGGGTCGCCGGTGCCACGACGGCGGGCGGCGCCGGTGCGTCGGAGCCCTGTGTGGTGCCGTCGGGGGGCGCCGTCCCAGGCGCGCCGCCGGTTCGCGGTGCCGCCGGGGCGGCGGCCTCCAGGGCCGGCGTGCCGCACGTGACCACGGCTCCCGGAACAGCGGGAGAGGTGGCGGCGTCGGTCCCCGGGGCAGCGGCCGCGTCGGGGAGCGGGGTCTCGGGGGCGCCGGGAGCCGGTGCGGGGACCTCGCCCTCAGAGACGGGAGCAGCGGTGCCGACGGTCGGCCGCGCGCCGGGGGCCGTCGCCGGGTCCCCCGGCGGGGTGCTCGTCCCCGTGCCGCGCACGGGGGTGCCGGTGCCCGGACCGGGAGGTGCGGGACACCCCGAGGCCGGAGGCGTGTCCGGCGCTGCCGCCCCCGGCGCCGAGGCCGGTGCGTCGGTCGTGCCGCCGGCGACGGCGGACGTGCCCGTGGGGACTGCCGGGACGACGGTGGTCCCGGCACCGGCCGGCGCGGGGCAGCTCGTCGGCGGCGGTGTGGTGCTCCCTGTACCGGGTGTGGCCGGCGCGGGGCTGCCGCTCCCGCTCGGACCGCCGCTGCCGCCGAGGAAGCCGTCGGCGGGCGGTCGCTCGGCGGCCGGCGGTGTCGCCGTGCCCCCGGTGGAGAGCCCGTCGGAGGGGACCCCGCTCGACGGTGGCGGCACGGTCACCGGCGGTGCCGCGCTCCCGGGCGGGGCGCCACTCGCAGGTGGGACGGGGGCGGGCTCCTCCGGCGCAGGGGTGGACGGCGCAGGGGTGGACGGTGCAGGGGTGGACGGCGTGGGCGTGGACGGCGTGGGGGTGGACGGTGCCGGAGCGGAGGGCGCGGGAGCGGACGGCGGCGGGGGCGCGGACGGCGTGTCGTCCGCGGACGGTGCTGCAGGCGCGTGCGTGCCGGCCGGCGTCGCCGGCGGGGTCGACGCCGGGACGGCCGGAGCCGTCGTCACGGCCGCCTCCGGCAGGGGGAGCGCGGGCTCCTGCGCCTGCGCGGTCCCGCCCACGACGAGGAGCAGGACCCAGGCCGCCGCGGTGAACAGCAGGCCTGTGAACACGCGGGCGAGCCACCTCGGCGACCGACCGTCGCATGCGGCGGAGCGGCGGCACCCCAAGGACCCGGCCGGCGCGGGCACCGTCGCGGTGCCCGCCGGCCGGGTGGAGCCACCACCGATCGTCACCCGGTTCCCCCCGTCCGTCCTGGTCAGCGCGCACGTCCCGGCTCACCTTCGGGACCAAGGTCACTCGCGGCAACCCGGTGGGCGCCCGTCCATGACGCCACCCGGCGACGTCTCACGCTGCGTGAGCGGATGCGGACGATGCAGCACCACGAGGCGCTGATCAGCCCGTCTTCCCCGGGGACCCCGCGGTCGGCGAGGACGCCGCTCACCCCCACGGGTGACCCGACGCCTCGGTTGGGCCGTGACGGGCCCGGACCCCCTCTCCCGCTGGTTAGCCTGCGGTGGTGACTTGGCTGGTGACCGGGGGAGCCGGATACATCGGAGCGCACATCGTCTCGGCGATGCGCGAGACCGGGCAGTCGGTCGTCGTCCTCGACGACCTGTCCTCGGGCAACCGGGCGCGCGTGCCCGGTGTGCCCTTCGTGACGGGCAGCGTGCTCGACGCCGACCTCGTTGCTCGCACGGTCGCCGAGCACGCGGTCCACGGCGTCGTCCACGTGGCCGCGAAGAAGCAGGTCGAGGAGTCGGTGCGGCGCCCCCTGTACTACTACCGCGAGAACGTCGAGGGCCTGCGGACGCTGCTGGAGGCGGCGACAGGGGCCGGCGTGGGGTCGCTCATCTTCTCCTCGAGCGCCGCCGTGTACGGCGCTCCCGACGTCGACGTCGTCCACGAGGACCTCGACTGCCGGCCGGTCAACCCGTACGGCACGACCAAGCTCGTCGGTGAGCGCATGGTGGAGGAGGTCGCGGCGGCCACCGGGCTGCGGTACGTCAACCTCCGGTACTTCAACGTGGCCGGGGCGGTCGCCCCCGAGCTGACCGACCGGGGGGTGTCCAACCTCGTGCCGATGGTGTTCCAGCGCCTCGCGCAGCAGCAGGCCCCGCGGGTCTTCGGTGACGACTACGCCACCCCCGACGGCACCTGCATCCGTGACTTCATCCACGTCGGGGACGTGGCCTCCGCCCACGTGGCCGCGGCCCAGGCCCTCGACGAGCGACGCGTGGAGGCCCTCACCGCGAACATCGGCCGTGGCGAGGGCGTCTCGGTGCGGGAGATGGTCGCCACCATCCGAGCCGTCACCGGGACCGCCGACCAGCCGTGGGCCGAGCCGGTCCTCGAGCCGCGCCGTCCGGGTGACCCGGCGCGTGTCGTCGCCTCGGCCGACCGCATCCGGGGCGCCCTCGGCTGGGAGGCGCGGTTCACCGTGCGCGACATGGTCGAGTCGGCGTGGGCGGGCTGGAACTCGACACCGACCGGGAACGCCGGCACCTCCGCGGGCTGACCGCGTCAGGCGACGCCTCCCGAGGGGGCCATGGGCCCGGGGTCCGCGTCGCCGATGACGCCGGCGTGGACGCGGGTGAGCAGCATGTCGACCGCCAGGCGCTCGTCGGCCCGGCGCAGCAGTCGTCCCAGGGGCAGCGCCACGACGACGGACAACACCAGCCAGACGAGGCCGAGGGTCAGCATCGAGGTCACCCGCCGTTCCGTCGCGAGGACCAGTTCGGCACGTGTCCCCCGGGCGCGGCAGGTGCTGCCTCACCCCGACACCGGCTGGTCGAGCCTGGCCAGGCACGTTACCCCGGAACGGGCGGTTCGGACACTCGAGGGGCTCAACCCTGGGGAACGGCGAGGCGCCCGAGCAGGTCGGACCAGCGACGCGCCGCGGCGTCGGCGCTGAACTCGTGCCGGACGACGGCGCGCGCGCGCAGGCCCACCTCGCGGCACCGCTCGGGGTCGGCGGCGAGTTCGCGGACCAGTGCGGCGAGCTGCTCGCCGTCGTCCGCGCGCAGCTCCAGCCCGTCGGGCAGGCCCAGCCCCTCGAAGGCCCCGGGCGTTCCTGCGACGGGCAGCCCGTGCGCCATCCCGTCGAGCACCTTCAGCTTCACCCCGCCCCCGGCGACAAGCGGGGCCACGAGCAGCCGTCGGCCGAGCGCGGCGTGCAGGTCCTCGACGAAGCCGTGCAGCACGATGCCGGGCACGTCGAGCTCGGCGCGGACCTGCTCCGGGCAGTGGCCGACCACGTGCAGGACGTGGCGGGGATCCGCCGGGTCCAGGTGGGGGAGCACCTCGTCGCGGTGGAACCGCAGCGCCTGCACGTTGGGCAGGTAGTCCAGGCCCCCCAGGAAGACCAGGCCGTCGCGCGGCTCGGCCGGCTCCTCCGGCACGGGCACGGCGGGTGGCAGCCACTCGACGTCCCGGCCGGTCCGCTCCGCGAGCAGAGCGGCCTCGGTGTGCGACACGAGGCTGACCGCCTGCGCCGAGGCGCTGACCGCGACCTCCCGGGCGGCCATGCGGCGCGCCTCCCACCCGAGCAGCAGTACTGCTACCCGGGCGGCGACCCCGCGCAGGGGGCCGGGGACGCGGCCGGCGGCGAAGCCGAGCACCGCCCCGGGGTCCGTCCGCGCCGTCGTCCGCAGCCGCTCGTACCGCACGCTGAGCAGGTCGTCGAGGTCCACGACGACCGGCACGTCGACCCCGGTCACGGCCCCCGACAGCCGCAGCGAGTCGAGGACGACGAGGTCCGCGCCGGTCCCGGTGACCAACTCGGTCACCCGCCGGCGTACCCCGGCGTCGACGAACAGGGCCTCGTTGAGCGACCCCTGCCCGACCGTCAGGGCGCGCAGGGCCGAGACCGCCACGGACGGCAGTCGCGGGGAACGGACGTGGACGGTGGGGAACCGGCGGGTCCAGCGGCTCTCCCCGGGCGGGGCCGGGGCGACCACTGCGACGGTGACCTCGTGCCCCAGGGCCGCCAGCGCCTCGGCGTGGGTGCGCAGCACCACGATCCGCCCGGTGGCCCGCTGACCGATGTCCCGGGTCGTCACCAGCAGCACGCGCAGCGGCCGGGCCGGACGCCCGCTCACCGCTGCCCGCCCGAGCCGGACGTCAGCCGCGTCACCAGGGCATCGGCGACCGCGCGGGTGCCGGAGGCGCCCTCGGCCCCCGGGGGCAGCAGGTCGTAGGTGCGCACGCGACCCTCCAGCAGCAGGTCGGCCACCGCCGCGTCGACCCGGTCGGCCGCGTCGTCCTCGCCCAGGTGCCGCAGCAGCAGGGACCCGGACCGCACCATGCCCAGCGGGTCGGCGCGGTCGGCGCCGGCGTGGCGCGGCGCCGACCCGTGCGCGGCCTCGAAGACAGCCACCCCGGACCCGTGGTTGGCGCCGGGGGACAGGCCGACACCCCCGGACATGCCGGCCACCAGGTCGGACAGGATGTCGCCGTACTGGTTGCTCGTGACGACGACGTCCACCTCCTCCGGCTGCCGGACCAACTGGGCGGTGAGGTTGTCCACCAGGACGTCGTCGATCTCCACGTCGGTGGTGCGGGCCGCCAGCTCGCGGCCGACCTGGAGGAACAGGCCGTCGGTCGCCCGCATCACCGTCGCCTTGTGGGCCACGGTGACCCGGCGGCGCCCCTGCTGCCGGGCCCACGCGACGGCGAACTCGAGCGTGCGGCGGACGGCGGCCTCGGTCGCCGGCTTCAGGGACACCGCCGCCTCGTCGGCCAGCGTCGCCCCGTGCCGGCGGGCGGCCTCGACGACGGCCCGCGCACCGGCGGTCCCCGCAGCGAACTCGATGCCCGCGTAGAGGTCCTCGTTGGTCTCCCGGATGACCACGACGTCCAGGTTCGGGAACAGGGTCGGCACACCCGGCAGGGAGCGGGCCAGGCGGACCTGGGCGAACACGCCCAGGGCGCGGCGGAGGCCGGTGTTGGGCGAGGGGAAGCCGCCGGTCCGGCTCGTGCTCACCGGGCCCTTGAGCGCGGCGCCGGTGCGGCGGACGGAGCGGACGGTCTCCTCGGGCAGCGCCGAGGACGCGCCGGCGTCCAGTGCGGGCTGGCCCAGCTGCTGGAGGTCCCAGGTCAGGGCGACGCCGGTCGCCTCGAGGACGCGGTGCGCGGCGTCGACGACCTCGGGTCCGATGCCGTCCCCTGGGATCAAGGTCACGTCGTGGGGCACCGGGGGAGGCTACTGGAACCCGATCGGGTGACCGGCTGCCCGGACCAGGCGCGATAGCCTGGCCAGGCCGGCCGGGGGCGGTGCGCGAACCGCGCGCCACGGTCCGGCAGCACCCATCGGAGGACTCATGCAGCCTGGTAGCGCGCGCCCGCAGTCGGCAGAGATGACCCCGGGGCCCGGCTTCCGCTACCGGCGCAACGGGCGGAAGTCGTCCCCGGACCTGGTGCACCGGTTCGGCGCCTTCGGGGCGGCCGACGTCTCGGACATGATGAACCGGCTCTACACCATGAACCCGTCCATCAAGCCGGTGACCCCTCGGGAGCTGCGGCTGATCGGGCCGGCCTGCACGGTGAAGGTCTTCCCCGGCGACAACCTGATGGTCCACAAGGCCCTCGACCTGGCCAACCCCGGCGACGTCCTCGTCATCGACGCCAGCAGCTCGATGATGACCGCTGTCGTCGGCGACCTGGTCTCGACCAAGGCCCGGCACCGCGGCATCGCCGGGATCGTCGTCGACGGCCTGGTGCGCGACCTCGACGGCATCCTGGCGCTCGGCGACTTCCCCGTGTTCGCCCGCGGCACCACGCCGCTGGGTCCGCTGCACCGCGGCCCCGGTGAGGTCAACTTCCCGGTCAGCGTCGGGGGGATCGTGGTCAACCCCGGGGACGTGATCGTCGGCGACGCCGACGGCGTGGTGGTGGTCCCGCAGGAGAGCGCGGAGTCGATGCTCCAGCGGCTCGACGCGCGAGCGACGGGCGCCGCCGAGTACCAGAGCGCCGTCGCCCGCGGGGAGTTCTCCAACGCATGGGTCGACACCATGCTGGCGGGCAACGGCCTGGAGTCGGAGCCGGACCTTGACTGACGCCCCCGCGGCTCCCGCCGTCATCCTGGGCGGCAGCTACAACTCGCTGTCCGTCGCCCGGGCGCTGGGTCGACAGGGGATCCCCGTCCACGCCCTCGGCGACGGTGCCGGTGGCTCGCTCGTCAGCCGTTCCCGGTACGTCAGCAGCTACGTCCACGTCACGTCGTCGGCGACCGCGGCCGACGAGTGGATGGCGTGGCTGCGGACGGGCCCCCGTGGCGCCGTCGTCCTGCCGTGCAGCGACGGGGCGCTGGAGTTCCTCGCCCGGCACCGCGCCGAGTTGGTCGCCATGGGCTACTGCCCCGCGGCGGCAGCGGACGAGGTCACCCTGGCGATGCTGGACAAGGAGCGCACCTACGAGCTGGCTCGCTCCGTCGGTGTGCCGGCGCCGCGGACCGCTGCCGTCAGCTCGCTGGAGGAGGTGCGCAAGGCCGCCGCCGGGATGGACTTCCCGCTCGCGCTCAAGCCCCGCCACTCGCACCTGTTCGCCCGCGCCTTCGGCAGCAAGGCGCTCATCGTGGAGGACGAGTCGGCGCTCGAGGCCGCTTTCCGGGCCACCGACGAGCACGGGCTGGAGATGATCGTCACGGAGATCATCCCGGGCGACGACAGCAGGTACTGCTCCTACTACAGCTACCTGGACGACGACGGCACGCCGCTGTTCCACTTCACCAAGCGCAAGCCGCGGCAGAACCCGCCGGGCTTCGGGCTCGGCACCTTCCACGTGACCGACTGGGTGCCCGACGCCGCGGAGCTGGGGCTGCGCTTCTTCACCGGCATCGGCCTGCGGGGCGTGGGGAACGTCGAGTTCAAGCGGGACAGCCGGGACGGCCAGCTGAAGATCATCGAGTGCAACCCGCGGTTCACCGCGGCCGACAAGCTGGTGCAGCGCGCGGGCGTCGACATGGCCACCATCTCCTACCGCCGTGCCCTGGGGCTGCCCGTCACCGCGCCGACCACCTTCCGGCGCGGGGTGACCCAGTGGCACCCGGTCGAGGACTGGTACGGGTTCCGTGCCTACCGCGCGCTCGGTCAGCTCGGCACCGTGGCGTGGCTGAGGTCCCTGGCCCGTCCGCTGGGGCTGCCGATGTTCGACCCGCGGGACCCGCGTCCCAGTGCGGTCTACGCGGGCGGCTTCGCCCGCCGGGTGCTGCGGTTCACGCTGCGCCGCCTGACGTCGTCGGTCCCGGGCCGCCGACCCCGCTGAGGGAGCAGTGGGGACGGCGATCTCCCGCCGCTTCCCGCAGCAGGACCTCGAGGACGGCCCCGGCCACCGGCTGGACACGGGCCGGGTCGCTCACCTGGTAGTGGTACGAGAGCCCCGGGGTGCTGTTGACCTCGATCAACCCGGCCCCGGGCCAGGAGATCCCCCGGTCGGCGCGGGGCGTGGCGATCTCCACGCTGGCCAGCCGCAGGCCCAGCGCCCGGACGGCGGCCACGGCGTCGGCGGCCAGGGTGGGCGGGGGCACCTCGGCCTCGCACTCGGCGGAGGTGCCGGCGTTGACGGCCCGCGCGACGGTGACCCGGACACCCTCGGCGGGAACCGACGCCGGCGTGAGGCCCTGCCGGCGCAGGGCCAGGCAGGCGTCGAGGGACAGGTTGAGGAGGAAGAGGCCATCGTGCCCGTCGGCGGTCAGCCGCCGCCGGTTCTCGGCCAGGATCAGGTCGGTGACCGTCGAGGTGCCGTCCCCGACGACTGCCGGCGGACGACGGCACACCGCCCCCAGCACCGTGCCGTCGAGCACGAACAGCCGGTGCTCCGTGCCCTCGAGCTGCCGCTCGACCACCAGCTCCGGGCAGTGACGAACGGCGCTGAGCGCGGCCCGCACGAACTCCTCGACCGTCCGGACGTCACACGTGACGCCGGCGCCGGCGCCGGTCCCGTAGGCCGGCTTGACGACGCAGGCCCCGTGCGTGCGCAGGAAGTCCAGGGCCGGTGCGGGGTCGGCCAGGGTGAAGGTGAGGCTCTCGGCGGCCTCCAGCCCCGCCCGCGCCAGGTGTGCCGCGGCCGCGGTCCGGTCGCCGGCGAGGTCCAGGACGACGGGGGTGTCGAGCTCGACGAGGTTCTCGCGGACGAGGGTCGTGGCCCGGCCCCGGGAGATCTCGAGGAAGCCGGCCGGGGACTCGCGCACGACCGCTCCGGCCGCCTGCGCTGCCGACTCCCAGATCTCGCGGTACACCGAGGCACGGGCGGCCTCGAGCCAGCGCTCGGTCCGTGCCAGCTGGGTGCGCACACGGTTCACGTCGCGCGGCGTCGCCAGCCCGGAGACCGCCGCCGCGGGGCCGAACACCCGCGCCGGCCGCCCACCACGGCTGACCGAGCGCAGGAACCGGACGGCTGTCGACGTCCTCATGCGCTCGCCTTGGACCGGCGCATCGACGCCGCCAAGGCCACCAGTTCCCGCAGCACGGGCCGGCAGAACAGCAGGACCAGCGCGGCAGCACCCAGGACGCCGGCCGGGACGGCGAGGGCGAGCGTCTCGGCCTCGGGCTCGCGGAGCAGGACGACCGGGAGCGCGCCCAGCGCCGCGCCGGCCGCGGCGACGACGCCTGGTGTCATGGCCCGCAGGCTGGTCGTGGCCCGGAGTCCGAGCAGGCGGTTGGCCACCGTCAGGCGGACCGCGGCGAAGACGACGCTCATGCAGGCAAGGGTCGCAGCCATCGCCGTCAGCCCGAACGGCGCGGCCAGGAACAGCCCGGTGACCTTCACGACCACCATGGGGGCCACGATCCTGATGAGGAGGCCTGGCCGGCCGACGGCGGGGAAGACGTCGCCCGAGGCGTAGCCGATCGAGGACGCCGCCATCGAGAGGGCCACGAAGAGCATCGGCCCGGCTGCGTCCTCCCACTCCCAGCCGAGGAGGGCCACGGTGAGTGGCTCGGAGACGACGGCCATCCCCACGCCCGTCGGGAAGGCGAACAGGGTGATCAGCTGCAGGGCGCGGGTCGCCACGGCACCCAGCGCGCTGGCGTCGTCGGAGCGGGCGCGGGAGTAGATGGAGAACGCCACGCTCGAGAAGATCCAGAAGACGTTGGCCAGGACGAGTTCGGGGACCCGGTAGGCCAGCGTGTAGATGCCCAGGTCGTAGGTGCCGAGTCGGGCGCCGACGATGTAGTAGTCGGCGTTCTCCAGGACGGCGCCGAGGATCTTCATGACCAGCACGGCCGTCCCGAAGCCCAGCAGGGTCCTGGCTACCGCCCGGTCCAGCCGGAACGTCGGCAGGAAGCGCGTCGCCCACCACGTGAGGACGACGCCGATCCCCTCACTGGTCAGGATGCCCACGACCAGCGCCCACGGGCCGGCTCCGGCGACGGCCAGCGGGACGGAGACGGCTCCGCGGGCCAGGGCCCGGGAGACCTCGACCAGCGCCCGCTTGCGGAAGGCGAGGTCGCGTCGCAGGACCGCGTCGGGCACCTGGACGAGCCCGCGGAGGAGGAAGTAGAGGAACAGGACCCGCAGGAGGTCGGTGTCCTCGACGTCGAAGACCTCGGCCACCACCGGGGCCGCGAGCACGCCGACGATCGTGCAGACCGCGGCGATGACCAGGTTGAGGGTGAAGGCGGTCTGCACCCGCGCGGTGATCCCGCGCTCCTGCTCGTAGACCAGGGCCGACCCGACGCCGAGGTCGAGGGCGACCTCCAGGAAGGCGATGATGGCCAGCCCCACCGCCACCACGCCGAAGTCCTCGGGCACGAGGAGGCGTGCCATCACCAGCGTCACCACGAAGACCAGCAGCTTGCTGGCCGTGAAGGAGACCGCCGACCAGAGGAAGCTCGAGCCAGCCGTACGGGCGTCGACCCGCGTCCGTTCCGGCGGCGCGGCGGCCTCGGGCGCCTCCAGCGGCGCCTCGCCCACGGAGGACGGGTCGGAGGCGGCGTCCCGTGTGCGTCCGCTCATGATCTCGCCGTCCCCCGTCCGCGTGTCTTCTCCCGTCGCGGACGGCCCCGTCCTGCTCCCGGCTCGTCCTCGTTGTACCAGAGCGACCCGGTTCCCTCCCCCGCGCGGACGGGGCGGGCCGGCGCCAACGGGTGCATCCCGCCCGGAGGTTCACCCGTACGGACGACTGACGAAGGCCTGTGATCGGAGTCACACGTGGTGGGCGGCACAGCCATATGCGGAGTTGCGGCACCGGTCAGTTGGCTGCTGACTACGCACTGTCACCATTCGTGGCCACTGGGGGTGGCAGCGATGGCTGTTCGAGCACGTTGCGGTGCGCAGAGTGACCCAGCGGCCCCCTCGATGTGGTTACTCTCCGAAACGAACCTCCTCGCCAGCCGTCATGCGTGACCGGGGGTACCGGACCGGGAGGACGGCGCCCACGCGCGGGGCGGCATCGGCAGGGAGGTCGACTGCCGCCTGAGCGGTGGAGTGACGGATGCAGACGGGGGAGGGGTCGTCCTGAGCGGGAACGAACAGGTCGCCGTCCGGCCAGCGGGTGCCGGGACGGTGCTCGTCCCGAACCCGCCGTCCCCCGAGCCCGCCCCGGCTCGCGGCGCCCTGGGGTGGATGCTGCGCTGGGGGATCGGGCCGCTGCTGGCAGTCGCCGACCTGCTGGCCGTCGCGATCGGCGTGCTCGGCCTCGAGGCGATCGGCCGGGCGATCGGCGTCGACTCGCCGGCGCGGAAGATCGCCGCCTTCGGCATCGTCCTGCTCGGGCTCGTGTGGCTGGCCGGCCTGTACCGGTCCCGGCTGTCGCTGTCGGTGCTCGACGACCTGCCCGCCCTGGCCGGCCGCTGGCTGGCCGCGGTCGGGCTGGCCGTGCTGGGCCAGATCCTGTGGTCCCAGGCCGTCTGGGCGGACTACATCATCGACTGGCAGTTCCTGTGGGGCGCGCTGGCCGCCGGGGCGGCCATGGTGGGTCTCCGTGCCGCCGCCTACGCGGTCGTGCGCCGGCTCCGCACCCGGCGGGTGGTCGCCCACCGCGCCCTCGTCCTCGGCGCCGGCCGGATCGGGCACCAGGTGGTCGACATCCTGACCGACCACCCGGAGTACGGGCTGCATCCCGTCGGGTTCGTCGACTCCGACCCGATCCTGCACGGAGGCGGTGGACTCCCGGTCCTCGGCGGCCCGGGGGCGATGACCTCGTTGCTCGTCCGGCACCGGATCGGCGCCGTGGTGGTGGCCTTCTCCTCGATGAAGGAGTCGGACATGGTCGGGGTCATCCGGGCCTGCGACCGGCACCGGTGCGAGCTGTTCGTCGTCCCCCGGCTGTTCGAGCTGCAGCACGTCGACGACGAG
>NZ_JBJGYQ010000048.1:0-11592 GCF_054050075.1 Geodermatophilus sp. SYSU D00965
GCAGAGATGGCCATCTCTGCCCCTCGGGCCGGCTCTCAGCCGAGGGAGCCGATCAGATCCCGGCAGGCCTGCTCGCAGCGGCGGCAGGCCTCGGCGCACACGCGGCAGTGCTCGTGCATCTCGGCGTGCCGGTCGCACTCGTCGCCGCACGCCTTGCACGCGGCGGCGCACGCCTCGAGCACCGCGCGGGTCAGGTTGGCGTCGTAGCCGGTGTGCCGGGACAGCACCCGGCCGGTGGCGTCGCAGACGTCGGCGCAGTCGGCGTTGGTGCGGATGCACTTGGTGAGCTCGGCGACCATGTCCTCGCTCAGGCAGGCGTCGGCGCACGCGGTGCACGCCTGGGCGCACTCGACGCACGCCTCGATGCAGGCGAGCAGCTTCCCCCGGTCGACCCCGCCGAGGTCCTTCGGGTAGGTGTCGAGCATCCGGTCGGCAACGGTCACGGTGGTCTCCCTCGTCGTGTGCGGTGGGCACCGGTGTCCTACCCGGGCCGCCTCCCGGGACGCGTCTCGTCACGGAGCCGTCATGGGAGCGGTCGTCCCCGGTTGGGTAGGACAACCGCCATGTCACGCATCGACCGGATCGCCGAGCCGTGGGGGACCCGAACGCCGTACGGGCCGGGGGAGACCTGGCCGACGCGGGTCGACTCGTACCTGGCCGACGGGCTGACCGAGGACGACGTCGACCGGTGGGTGCAGTCGGCGACGATCCTGCACTCCAACGGCGACGGCCTGGACATCGCGGTGAAGGACGGCCGCATCGTCGGCGTCCGCGGCCGGGCGGTGGACCGGGTCAACCACGGCCGGCTGGGCCCCAAGGACCTGTTCGGCTGGCAGGCCAACAACTCTCCGGACCGGCTCACCCGACCGCTCGTCCGGCGGGACGGCGAGCTGGTGGAGACCGACTGGGACACCGCGATGGCCGCGGTCGCCGGCCGCTGCCGCGAGCTGCTCGACGAGCAGGGGCCCAGTGCGATCGCGTTCTACACCACCGGTCAGCTCTTCCTCGAGGAGTACTACACGCTCGGGCTGATCGCGCACGGCGGCATCGGCACCAACCACGTCGACGGCAACACCCGGCTGTGCACGGCCACCGCGGCCGCCGCGCTCAAGGAGTCGTTCGCCTCCGACGGGCAGCCCGGCTCCTACACCGACATCGACTCCGCCGACGTGATCACCCTCTACGGGCACAACATGGCCGAGACCCAGACGGTGCTGTGGACCCGCGTGCTCGACCGGCTGGCCGGGCCCAACCCGCCGGCGCTGGTCTGCGTGGACCCGCGGGAGACGCCGGTGGCCCGGGCGGCGACGGTGCACCTGGCACCCCGGCCAGGGACGAACGTGATGCTGGTGAACGCCCTGCTGCACGAGATCGTCGCCAACGACTGGGTCGACTCCGACTACGTCGAGGCGCACGCGGTCGGCTTCGACGAGCTGGCGAAGCGGGTCCAGGACTACCCGCCCGAGGTCGCCGCCGAGGTGTGCGACGTCCCGGTGGCGCAGATCCGGGAGGCCGCCCGGCTGATCGGCACCGCGCAGCGGCTGGTCTCCACCGTGCTGCAGGGCTTCTACCAGTCCCACCAGGCCACCGCGGCCGCCGTTCAGGTGAACAACGTGCACATCGTGCGCGGCATGCTCGGCCGGCCCGGGTGCGGGATCCTGCAGATGAACGGCCAGCCCACCGCGCAGAACACCCGGGAAGCCGGGGCGGACGGCGACCTGCCCGGCTTCCGCAACTGGTCCAACGAGGCCCACGTGCAGGACCTCGCCCGGGTCTGGAACGTCGATCCGATGGACATCCCGCACTACTCACCGCCCACCCACGTGATGCAGCAGCTGCGCTACATCGAGGAGGGCTCGATCCGCTTCCTCTACGTGACCGCGACCAACCCGGCGGTGTCCCTGCCGGAACTGCGTCGCGTCCGTGAGCTGCTGAGCCAGGAGCGGCTGTTCCTGGTGGTCCAGGACCTCTTCCTGTCCGAGACCGCGCAGCTGGCCGACGTCGTCCTGCCCGCGGCCACCTGGGGGGAGAAGACGGGGACGTTCACCAACGTCGACCGCACCGTGCACCTGTCGGAGAAGGCCGTGGACCCGCCGGGGGAGGCGCGGCCGGATCTCGACATCCTGATCGACTTCGCCTCCCGGCTGGGGCTGCGGGACAGGGACGGCGCCCCGCTGGTGAAGTGGTCCGACCCGGAGGGCGCGTTCGAGGGGTGGAAGGAGTGCAGCCGCGGCCGGCCGTGCGACTACACCGGCCTGTCCTACGGCGCGCTGCGCGGCGGCAGTGGCATCCAGTGGCCGTGCACCGAGGAGCACCCCGAGGGCACCGAGCACATCTACGTCGACGGGCAGTTCTGGGCCGACCCCGACCACTGCGAGAGCTACGGCCGTGACCTGGTCACCGGCGCGCCCCTGGACGAGACCGAGTACCGGGCGCTCAACCCCGGCGGCAAGGCGGTGCTCAAGGCGGCCGAGTACCTCCCGCCCCACGAGCTGCCCAGCCAGGACTTCCCCTTCCAGCTGGTCACCGGCCGCACGCTGTACCACTTCCACACCCGCACCAAGACCGGCCGCGCACCCCAGCTGCAGGCCGCCGCACCCGAGGTGTGGGTCGAGATGTCCTCCTCCGACGCCGCCGACCGCGGTTGGGGCGAGGGCGACCTGCTCGAGGTGGCCACCCCCCGGGGCCGGGTGCAGGGCCGGCTGCGGATCAGCGGCATCCGGCCCGGCGTGGTCTTCCTGCCCTTCCACTACGGCTACTGGGACGAGCCCGGCGGTTTCGGACCCTCCGGGGACGGCGGGCGGGCGGCCAACGAGCTCACGCTCACCGACTGGGACGCCTGCTCCAAGCAGCCGATCTTCAAGACCGCCGCCGCCGCGGTGACCCGGCTCGCCGAGGCCACCGGACCCGCCCCGGCGCCCACGACGACCGGGTCGCGGCCGGTGGCGGCGGAGGTGCCACCCACCCGCGGCGGCACCGCTGCCGAGGCGGTCGAGGACCTGGGTGAGGGAGGTGCGCGGTGAAGCTGCACCTGGCCATCGAGGAGCTGCACCGCTCGGAGAACCACCTGCACCGGGTGCTGCTGGCGGTGTCGGACCGGCACAAGGCCGACCACGAGGTCTTCTACGTGGCCCGGGACATCGCCCGGTGGTCCGGCCGGCACGTCACCGAGCTGGCCCGGATCGGCACCGACCACGGCCTCGACCTGGACCCGGAACCCCGGGGCGAGCCCGGCATCCTCGAGCGGGTCCAACAGGCGGCCTCGGACCTGTTCGGACGACGTCCCGAACCAGGGCTGCTGCTGCTCGCCGACCTGCGGCACGTGCACCGGGAGGCCGCGGGGGTGTCGCTGGACTGGGAGCTGCTCGCCCAGGCCGCCCAGGGCGCGCGGCAGCGCGACCTGTTCCAGCTGGCGCGGCGCTGCCACCCCGACACGCTGCGCCAGATGCGCTGGGCCAACGCCAAGCTCAAGGAGTCCGCGACCCAGGCCCTGGTGAGCTGATGAGCGAGCCGCTGACCCGCGTCGTCCTCCGCCCGATCGCCACGCCCCTCCCGCTGGGCTTCCTCGCCCTGGCCCTGGCGACCGTCGTGTTCGCCGCCGTCCAGCTCGGGTGGATCCCGCCCGACCAGGGCCGGATCGCCGGCCTCACCGCCCTGGCCGCCACGGTGCCGCTGCAACTCACCGCGGCGGTCGTCGGATTCCTCGCGCGCGACCCGGTGGCCGCCACCGGGATGGGCGTGCTGACCGGCACGTGGGCCGTCGTCGCCCTCACCACGCTCACGTCGCCCGCGGGTGCCACCAGCGCGGGCCTCGGCGTCCTGCTGGTGACCGCCGGAGTGGCCATGCAGGTGCCGGCGGTCTCCGCCGCGGCGAGCAAGCTCGTCCCGGCCGCGGTCATGTGCCTGGCCGGGATCCGGTTCGCCGTCACCGGCGCCGCCCACCTCACCGGGTCCGCGTCCTGGCAGTCGGCCGCCGGGTGGGTCGGTCTCGCCCTCGGGATCCTGGCGCTGTACGCGGCGCTGGCGCTGGAACTCGAGGGCAGCGAGCGGCGCACCGTCCTGCCGCTCGGTCGCCGAGGTCCCGGCCGCGCCGCAGTGGAGGGGGACGGTCCACTGGGGCCGTCCTCGCTCGCGGGGGAGGCCGGCGTCCGGCCCCAGCTGTGAGCCCCTCCGGCGACGGACGCCGGGCCGGGCCGGCTCAGGTCCCCGGGACGCGGTAGGCCACCAGCGTCTGGGGGACGTTGGTCTTGTTGAACAGCGTGCCGCCGCCGATGGTCAGGGTCTGCGGGAAGCCGTTCTGCCGGGCCGGGATGCTGACCAGGGCCGAGGTCCTGGTGCCGGTGGCGGCGAACCCGAGGATCCGGGAGGCGAGGACGCCGGAGGACGTCCGGTACTCGTTGACGACCCAGACCACGCTGCCGCCGCGCACCACCGGGGTGGAGTAGTCGCCGAGCGTCGTCGTCCACTGCTGCGCGCCGGTCGCGACGGACAGGCGGGCGATCACCCCGGCGTAGGTGTCGCCGTAGCGGTTGGCCGGCACGGGCTTGCGGTAGGTGACGAACACGGTGCTGCCGTCGGCCGCGCCCAGGGCCAGTTCGGTGCCCGACGGGAACGACCTCGTCCACACCGCCGAGCAGGTGGCCCTGCCGCAGCCGGCGGCGTCGACCGCGACGACGGAGTTCCCGCTGCGTGCGAGGAGACGGCTGCCGGCGACGACCGGGGTGCCCTGCCCGGGTGCGCTCCAGAGCCTGCGTCCGGTGGCGGCGTCGTACGCGGTGACCCCCGGGGTCCGCGGCTCGTAGCCGACGTACAGGACGCCGGCGCCCAGCGCGATCCCGACGCCCTGGCGGTCCTCGAGGCGGACGCTCCACTGCGGCTTGCCGTCACTGAGCCGGTAGGCCGCCAGCGTGTAGTCCGACAGGTACACGTAGGCCCGGGTGGCGTCGGCGTAGACCCGGTGGCTGGACCAGGCGTAGCTCTGCGCGCTGTTCGGGGCCACCTTGCTGGTCCAGACGACCCTGCGGCTGGACGTGTCGACCGCCATCAGCCCGGCCCCGGCCGTGCGCGGTTCCTGGAACGGGATCAGCACGAGTCTGCCGGCGACGGTCACGCCGTCGGGAAGAACAGCTGGTTCGGCGCGGACAGGGACACCTGCCACAGGGTCTTCCCGGTCCGCGTCGAGGCGGCGACCAGGGTGCTCGGGTCGGTCGGGCTCCAGTACCGGTGCACGTAGTAGACGACGTCGCCGACGACGGTCGGGCGCTGGCCGCCCTCGGCGTTGGCCCGGTCGGCGGTCCACGCCTGGGCCACGCGGGCGGCGTTGCCCGGGGTGATCGTCGCCTCGCCGGGGTTGTGCAGCGCGTTGCCGTTCCCGCCGGAGGGCGAGGTCCAGGCACTCGGGGCCGCCGCGGTGGCCGGCAGCGCGGGCAGGACCAGGCTCAGCCCGAGCGCCGCCGCCAGCAGGGCCAGCCTGCGGCGCACCGGTCGACGCCGCACGGCGACGGTCCTGCTCGTCGGACGGTGCTGGACTGCGGTCACGCGGCTCTCCCCGGCTCGGTGCAGCGACGCGCCGGATCCGATCACGCTGCGTGAACCCTCGCGACGCCACGGCGCGCGGACCTGCTCGGATTCGTCCGACCGGGTGACCGCGGCCACGACGGACGGTGATCGGGTGGAGTCGCCCGGTGTCCGGGGCGGCCCACCCGCGGGTCTAGGAGGTCTGCGCACCCTCCTGGGCGGCGTAGGTGTCGAGCAGCGCCCGCGCGTGCTCGCCGGCCGGGCCCTCCTGCGCCAGCCCGGAGCGGAAGGAGTCCAGCTTCTGCTCGCCGGCCGGGAACGGCGGCAGCAGCGGCACGTCGGGGTCGGCCAGGACCTCCAGCACCACCGGCCGGTCAGCGGCCAGCGCCCGGTCCCACGCCGGACCGAGCTCGGCGGGGTCGGTCACCCGGATCCCGGTGAGCCCCAGCAGCTCGGCGTAGCCGGCGTAGGGGAAGTCCGGCAGCGACTGGCTGTCGTCGAAGCGGGGGTCGCCCTCCATCTCCCGCTGCTCCCAGGTGACCTCGGCCAGGTCGCGGTTGTGCAGCACGCAGACGACGAACCGGGGGTCGGCCCACTGCCGCCAGCGGTGCGCCACGGTCACCAGCTCGGCGTTGCCCAGCATCTGCATCGCGCCGTCCCCGCTGAGCGCGACCACCGGGCGGCCCGGCTCGGCCAGCTTGGCGGCCAGCCCGTAGGGCACCGAGCACCCCATCGAGGCCAGCGTGCTGGACAGGTGGGCCGGCACTGCCTCGGGCAGCCGCAGGTGGCGGGCGTACCAGTAGGTCACCGACCCGACGTCCACGGCCACCTGCGCGTCGGCGGGCAGCCGCGGGCTGAGCTCGGTCACCACCCGCTCCGGGTTCACCGGCTCGGCCGGCGTGTGCGCGCGCCGCTGCGCCAGCTCCCGCCAGGAGCGGACGGCGCCCTCGACCTCGGCCCGCCACGGGCTGCGGTCCCGCTCGGCCAGCAGCGGGAGCAGCGCGCGCAGCGTCTCGCCGGCGTCGCCGAGCAGCGGGACCTCCACCGGGTAGCGGCCGCCCAGGTGGCGCCCGTCGAGGTCGATCTGCACGGCCCGGGCCTGCCCCGGCGGCGGGTAGTACTCGGTCCACGGGTCGTTGGTGCCGACCATCAGCAGGGTGTCGCAGTTCCCGAGGACGAAGCCGCTGGCCGTCGTCCCCAGGTGGCCCATGACGCCCGCCGCGAGCGGGTGGTCCTCGTCGACGTGCGGCTTGCCCAGCAGGCTGGTGGCGATGCCCGCCCCCAGCCGTTCGGCGACGGCGAGGACCTCGGCGCGGGCGGTCCGGGCGCCCTGGCCGACCAGCAGCGCCACCCGCTCCCCGGCGTCCAGCAGGTCCGCGGCGGCGCGCAGGTCGTCGTCGTGCGGCAGGACCCGCCCCTGCCGCCAGGTCGGCGCGGTCACCACGACGCCGTGCTCCTGGTCGCCCTCGGGGGCCGGCAGCTGCTGCACGTCGTGGGGGAGGACGACGACCGTCGGGGAGCGGGTCGCCAGCGCGGTGCGGAACGCCCGGTCGAGGACCAGGGGGAGCTGCTCGGCCGTCGTCGCCACCTGGGCGAACTGCGCGGCGACGTCCTTGACCAGGGAGAGCAGGTCGATCTCCTGCTGGTACTGCGAGCCCATCACCGTGCGCTGCTGCTGGCCCATGACCGCGACGACCGGGACGCCGTCGAGCTTGGCGTCGTAGAGGCCGGTGAGCAGGTGCACCGCGCCCGGCCCCTGGGTGGACAGCACGACGCCGACGCCGCCGGTGTACTTGGCGTGCCCGACGGCCATGAACGCGGCGGCCTCCTCGTGCCGCGCCTGCACGAACTCCGGCTCCCCGGCCCGCCGCAGCGCGCCCATGACGGCGTTGATGCCGTCGCCGGAGTAGCCGAAGACCCGGGGGACGCCCCACTGCCGCAGCCGTTCGACGACCAGGTCCGCGACCAGACGCTCGCTCATGGCCGCCCCCTACCCGCGGGGCCGGGGTCGTGACGCCTCAGCGCGCCGCGCCGTCGAGCGCGGCGCGGACCTCGTCGTCGGTGGTGGCGCGGAAGTCGTCGTAGCCCTGGCCGACCGCGGCGAACGACGCCGGCGCCCAGAGCGAGACCACGTCGTCGACCTCGGCCGCGATCCGCTCGCAGGCGAACGGCGAGGCGACCGGCACGGCGATCGTGAGCCGGGCCGGTCCCTGCCGGCGGACGGCTGCGACGGCGGCGCGCATGGTGGAGCCGGTGGCCAGGCCGTCGTCCACCACGACCACCGGCCGCCCGGCCAGCGGCGTCGCAGCCCGGCCCTGCCGGTAGGCGGCCTCCCGGCGGCGCAGCTCGGCGATCTCCCCCTCCCGGGCCCGGCCGAAGGCCTCGTCGTCCACGGCGACGCGCGCGAGGACCCGCTCCTCGCGCACGGTCTCCACCTCCTCGCCGGCGGCGGCGATCGCGCCCATCGCCAGCTCCGGCTGCCAGGGCACGCCGACCTTGCGGACGACGACGATGTCCAGCGTCCCGCCGAGCGCCCGGGCGACCTCCGCGGCGACCACCACCCCACCCCGTGGCAGCCCGAGGACGACGGAGTCCGGGCCGGCGGAGTCGGTCAGGCGGGCGGCGAGGGCACGGCCGGCCTCGGCCCGGTCGGCGAAGGGCTTCGCGGTCACGGTGCTCCCGGGAGGTCGGCCCGTTCCGCGCGCGTGGGCTGCGCCCGTCCGGTCTACCCGGGACGGCCGGCCGGTACGCCGGCCGTCCCGGGGTTGCCGGGCGGCCGCCCTGGGCAGGGAGGCGGCGTGACGACGAGGATCGGCCTGGTCGGGGCCGGGTTCATCGCCGGGCGGCACGTGGACTCCCTGTGCGGGATCGACGGCGTGGCCGTCGCCGGGGTCGCCGACCCGCGCACGGACCGCGCGGAGGTGCTGGCCGCCCGCTCGGGCGCCGCCGCCTACGCCCGGTGGGAGGACCTGCTCGACGGCGAGGAGCTCGACGCGCTCTACGTCTGCGTGCCGCCGCACGCGCACGGCGCGGTGGAGGAGGCCGCGGTCGACCGCGGGCTGCCGCTGTTCGTGGAGAAACCGCTCGCCACCGACCTGGCGACCGCCGAGCGGCTGGCCGACCGCGTCGACGCCGCCGGCCTGCTCACCGCGGTCGGCTACCACTGGCGCCACCTCGACACCCTGGAGCTGGCCCGGGACCTGCTCGCCGGCGCACCGGCCCGCATGGTGCTCGGCGCCTGGCTGGACCGGGCGCCGCGGGTCGACTGGTGGGCCCGGCAGGACGGCTCCGGCGGGCAGACCGTGGAGCAGGCCACCCACCTGTTCGACGTCGCCCGCGTGCTGGTCGGGGAGGTGGCCGGCGGCTGGGCCACCGGCTCGCGGTCCCCGGACGGCCCCGGCGACATCCTCGACGTGTGCACCGCCGCGCTGCGCTTCGAGAGCGGGGCGGTGGGCTCGTTCGCCAACAGCTGCCTGCTGCCCCGGGGCTTCCGGATCGGCGTCGAGGTGGTCGCCCCGGGCCTGGGCCTGTTCCTCACCGAGCACCAGCTGGTGGTGAGCGACGCCGACGGCGAGCGGACCGTCGACCGGCGGGTCGACCCCATCGAGGCCGAGGACCGCGCGTTCGTCGCCGCCGTCCGCGGGGAGGGCGACGACGTCCGGACGCCGTACCGGGAGGCGCTGCGCACGCACCGGCTGGCCACCGCGGTGGCCGCGGCCGCGGCCGACGGCGGGACGGTGCAGCTGTGAGCGGGCGGCCGATCCGGACCATCGGGGTCGTCTCGCCCGGCGAGCCGGCGATCCTGGACGACGAGGAGCCCGAGCCCGGCCCCGGCCAGGCGTGGGTGCACACGGAGTGGAGCGGGGTGAGCGCGGGCACCGAGGTGGCGATCGTCCGCGGCACCGACCCGCACCACCTGCTGCACTGGGACCCCGACACCCGCTCGTTCGACGACAGCGGCCCGACCGCGGCCTACCCCGTCCGCGCGCTGGGCTACATGGAGGTCGGCCGGGTCACCGAGAGCCGCACGCCCGCCCTCGCCGAGGGATCGCTGGTGGCGCTGGCCTACGGGCACCGCACCGGGCGCTGCGTCGACCCGGCCACGACGACCGTCGTCCCGGTGCCCGACGACCTCGACCCGGTCCTCGGGGTCTACCTGGCGCAGATGGGACCGATCTGCGTCAACGGGCTGCTCCATGCGGCCGCCGCGTTCGCCGGGCCCGACGCGACCCTCGACGCCGGCGTCCGCGACCGGCACGTGCTGGTCACCGGTGCGGGCGTGATCGGTCTGCTCTCGGCGCTGCTCGCCGTCCGGCACGGCGCCGCCGACGTCGTGGTGGCCGAGCCGTCGCCGGCCCGCCGCGCGGTCGCCGAGACGCTGGGCCTGGCCACCGTGGACGACGCCGACGCCTCGGCGTGGCGGGCGGTCAAGCAGCGCTGGCGGCACTGGCCCGGCGACGCCGGCGCCGACGTCGTGCTGCAGTGCCGCGGCCACGACGCGGCGCTGGCCACCGCGCTCAAGGCGCTGCGGCCGCAGGGCGTCGCCGTCGACCTGGGCTTCTACCAGGCCGGGGCGGAGGCGGTGCGGCTCGGCGAGGAGTTCCACCACAACGGCCTGTCGGTCGTCTGCGCGCAGATCAGCCGGGTGCCCCGCGGGATGGCCGGCGCGTGGCCGCGGACCGCGCTGGCCGAGGTCACCCTCGACCTGCTGCGGGCCCGCGGGGACGACGTCCGCGGCTGCCTGGTCACCGACGTCCTGCCCTTCGAGGAGGGGCCGCGGCTGCTCTCGGACCTGGCCGGGCGCCGGCTGGCCGCTCCGCCGCTGCAGGCGGTGCTGCGCTTCGACGCCCCCTGACGTGGCCCCCTGACGTGCGGGTCCTGCTGGTCGGCAACCACTGGACGCCGGGACCCGGCGGGGCCGAGACGGTGCTGGTGCTCACCGCCGACCTGCTGCGCGCCGCCGGCACCGAGGTGGTGCCGTTCGCCGTCGCCGAGGAGCGCACCCTGCCCACCCCGGTGCGCGACCTGCTGCCCGCCGCGGCGGGGGCGGGCGCCCGCACCCGCGCCGGGGAGGCGTGGGCCGGCACCTGGTCACCGCGCGTGTACCGGGCGCTGACGCGGGTGGTCGACCGGGTGCGTCCCGACGTGGCGCACGTGCACCACGTCTTCGAGCGGCTCACCGTCTCGGTGCTCGACGCGCTGCGCCGGCGCGGGGTGCCGACCGTCATGACGCTGCACGACTACAAGCCGGTCTGCCCGAACTACCGGCTGTTCACCGAGGGCGCGCCGTGCACCCGGTGCCTGTCGGGGCGGTACGGGCAGGTGGTCCGGCACCGCTGCCTGGAGGGCTCCCGCTGGCGCGCGGTCGCCGCGGCCGCCGACGCCTACGCGTCCCGGGCGCGCGGGGTGTACGAGCGGGTCGACGCCCTGCTCGCGCCGAGCGCGCACCTGCGCGAGCGGGTGGTGGCCGGCGGGCTGCCGGCCGCGCGGGTGACCGTGCTGCCCAACCCGGTGGCCGCCGCGTCGGCGCCGCGCCCGGCGCCGGACGGCCCGCCGGTGGTGCTGTACGCCTCGCGGCTGGTGGCGGAGAAGGGCGTCGACGTGCTGCTGGACGCCGCGGGCCGGCTGCCGGCCGGCGTGCGGGTGCGGCTGCTGGGCTCGGGCCGCGTGGAGCGGCAGGTGCGGGCGCGGGTCGCCGCCGAGGGTCTGCCGGTCGACGTCCTGGGTCCCCAGCCGCCGGAGGCGGTCCGGGCGCACCTGCGGGAGGCGACCGTCGCCGTCCTGCCGGCGCTGTGGGAGGAGAACTGCCCGATGGCCGTCCTCGAGGCGGCGGCGCAGGGCGTCCCCGTGGTCGCCTCCGCCATCGGCGGCATCCCGGAGCTGGTGGACGACGGCCGCACCGGCCTGCTGGTCCCGCCCGGCGACGCCGGCGCCCTGGCCGGGGCGCTCACCCGGGTGGTGGCGCACCCCGCCGCGGCCGCGGCGCTGGGCCGGGCCGGGTGGGGGGGGGCGCGCGCCCGCCTGCACCCCTCCCCCCACCACCCCCCCCACCCCACCCACAAACCAACACAATAC
>NZ_JBJGYQ010000049.1:0-11408 GCF_054050075.1 Geodermatophilus sp. SYSU D00965
CGCCGACGAAGGAGGAGATCGTCTTGCGGATCCGCCCGGCGTAGAGCAGCACTCCCAGCGCGGCGTCGTCCACGCCGCAGTTGTTGCTGATCGTGGTCAGGTCCGTGGCGCCCTTGTCCAGCAGCGCATCGATCAGCGCGTACGGGATCCCGCACAACCCGAACCCGCCCACGGCCAGCACCGCGCCGTCGGGCACGTCGGCCACCGCCTCAGCGGCGCTGCCCACCACCTTGTCCACCAGAGAACTCCTGTCGTCGTCGGTCAGGATCGTGCGGGGGAGGGCTCCGCGGCCTCCTCCGGCACCCGTTCGGTGACCAGGCGGGGCCGGGCCGCGGACACCCCGACGGCCACCTGGAGGACCAGCAGCACCAGCAGCAGCGCCATGCTCGGCCGCCACGCGCCGGTCGCGTCGTGCAGCAGGCCGACGGCCAGGGGGCCGGTGGCGGCCAACAGGTACCCGACGCTCTGCGCGGCCGCGGAGAGCCGGCCGGTCTGCGCGACGTCCCGGGTGCGCACCAGGACCAGCGTCATGGCCAGCGGGAAGCACAGGCCCGTGCCCAGGCCGTACAGCACCGCCCAGACCGCCGGCGCCGCGGCCGGGGCCACGAGCAGGCCGACGAGCGCGACCAGGATCGGCACGCTGCAGCCGAGCACCCACGGGACCTGGCCGGGTCGGCGGGCGGCCAGCGGCGGGACGACGAGGGCACACGGCGCGCCGACCGCGGCGGCGAGGGCCAGCAGTCCACCGGCGGCCACCGCGGAGACCCCGGCGTCGTCCTCGAGGACGTCGGGCAGCCAGGTCAGCATCGCGTAGAAGGTCAGCGACTGGAGGCCCATGAAGGCGGTCACCGCGAGCGCCACGCGATCGCGCAGGACGGCGGCGACCGGGAGCCGCGCGGCCGCGGGAGCACCGACCGGGTCCCGTCGGCGCAGGGCCAGCACGCCGACGACGACGGTGACGACCGCCACCGGCGCGAGCCAGAGCGCCAGGCCGCCCACGGCGCTCCCCGCGGCGTCGGCCAGCGGCTGGGCGAGCCCGGCGCCGAGGCTGGCCGACAGGGCCATGGACGCCGTCGTGGCGCCGAGGACCGGTGCGCTGCGCGGGCCGTACTCGGCGCGCACGGCTGCGGGCAACAGCACGTTCACCACGGCGATCCCGCCGGTGAGCAGCACCGTGCCGGCGTAGAGCCCCCAGGTGCCGGCCAGCCGCAGTGCGACGCCGGCGGTGAGGACGAGCGCCCCCGCCAGGACGGCGCGGTGCACCCCGAGTCGCGCGGCGAGCGCCGGCGCGGTGGGCGAGACCAGGCCGAAGCAGATCAGCGGCAGCGCGGTGAGGACCGCCAGTGCCGACGTCGGCACCGCCAGCTCGGCGCTGAGCTCACCCAGCAGCGGGCCGACCGCGGCGAAGGGCGCGCGCAGGCAGAGGGCGACGAGGACGAGGGCGGCAGCCGGCGCGAGCCAGACCCACCACCGGCGGGACCGGTGCTCTTCCGGGGAGGTCACGACCGCGGGCGCCCGGTCTGGAGCAGGTCCTGCTCGATGTGCCGCGCCGTCTCGAGCAGCCTCGGGACGAGCTCGTCCTCCAGTTGTTCCATCGACGTCCGGCTCGCGTGGACCGAGACGTTGACCGCCGCCACCACCTGGCCGTCGGCGTTGCGGATGGGCGCGGCCGCCGAGCGGAGGCCGGCCTCCAGCTCCTGGTCGACGAGCGCGTAGCCCTGCCGGCGCACCCGTTCCACCTCGGCCCGCAGCTCGACCGGGTCGGTGATCGTCCGGTCGGTGTGGACGGTGAACTCGGCCCGCTGCAGGTAGGCGGCGAGCTCGGCGTGGGGGAGGCCCGCCAGCAGCACCCGGCCCATCGACGTCGGGTGCGCGGGGAAGCGGGTGCCGACCGCGATGAGCACGGTCATGATCCGCTTCGTCGGCACCCGGGCCACGTAGACGATGTCGTCGCCGTCCAGCACCGACACCGAGGACGACTCGTTCACCTGGGTCACGAAGGTCTCCAGGTGCGGCTCGGCGACCTCGGGCAGGGTGAGCCCGGACAGGTACGAGTAGCCCAGCTCGAGCACCCGGGGGCGCAGCGAGAACTCCCGGCCGTCCATCCGCACGTAGCCCAGCTGCACGAGGGTGAGCAGGAAACGCCGCGCTGCGGCCCGCGTCAGCCCGGTGGCGCGCGCGACCTCGGACAGGCCGAGCCGGGGGTGGTCGGCGTCGAAGGCCCGGATGACGGCCAACCCGCGGTCGAGCGACTGCACGAACGTGCTGTCGCGTACCGGCAGGACGGCGGGGTCCTGGGGCAGGTCGGCGATCTCCACGCGGCTCCTCCTGAGCTGGAGCGCCGGTTTGCGCTCTGCGTCACATTGTGCGCAGAGTGAACGGGTGTTCGGCAAGCAGGCGTGACCCAGCATCACGGCGGGATCACGTCCCGAAACTGAGGCTTGACGGTGAGGCGGGTCACCTGTTTCCGTTCTCACTAAGAACAGTGGTTCGCAGGGCGAACAACTGCTGGCCCCCCACCTGAAGCTCCCGGGAGAGCGCCGATGCTCCGAACCCCAGCGGTCCCCGCGGCCGCGCCGCCGTCGTCCGCCGTCCGCGGCGCGGCCCCCGCCCCTGGCGGGTCGGCCCACCGTAGCGGTGTCCGGGATGCCGGCCCGGCGGTGACGCGGCCGTGACCGACTCCGCGCCCGTCACCGTCTACGAGCCGGCCGCCGACAACCCCGACGCCGGCGTCGCGCCCAAGCCGCCGGCCAAACGGTCGGTCGCCGGCTCGCCGATCCTGCTCGGCTCGATCGGCCTCATCGCCCTCGTCCTGCTGTTCGAGGTGCTGCCCCGCATCGGCGTCCTGCCCAACCAGTTCTTCCCGACGTCCTCGCAGATCGGGTCGGCGCTGATCGACCAGCTGGGGCAGCCGGACTTCTGGACGGCGCTGCTGGACACGCTGCAGGGCTGGGCCCTGGGCCTGGCCATCGCGGCGGTCGCCGGTGTGGTGCTGGGCATCGTGATCGGCAGCTCGCACTTCCTGCGCGAGTTCACCGCCTCCACCATCGAGTTCCTGCGGCCGATCCCGTCGGTCGCGCTGATCCCGCTGGCGGTGCTGCTGTTCGGCACCCAGATCGAGAGCAAGCTGCTGCTGGTCGTCTACGCGGCGTTCTGGCAGATGCTCATCCAGGTGCTCTACGGCGTGCAGGACGTCGACCCGGTCGCCCAGGACACCGCCCGCGCCTACCGCTTCGGGTTCCTCGCGCGGATCCGCTACGTCACCTGGCCGACGGCGCTGCCCTACGTCATGACCGGTCTGCGCCTGTCGGCGTCGGTCGCGCTCATCCTGGCCGTGACCGCCGAGCTGGTCATCGGCAACCCGGGTCTGGGCAACCGGATCGCGGTCGCCCAGAGCAGCGGCGCGATCGCCGCCACCTACGCGCTGGTCGTCGTCACCGGTCTGCTCGGCGTGGCCGTCAACCTGGTGTTCCGGTTCATCGAGCGGCGGGCGCTGAGCTGGCACCCGTCCCAGCGTGGAGAGGTGGCCCTCTGATGCGGGTCGTGCGTCGGATCGGCTTCACCTTCGCGCTGCCGGTCATCCTGTTCGTGCTGTGGTGGGTCACGTCGGCCAGCAGCACCGACTTCTACTTCCCGCCGCTGTCCCGGATCATCGACAGCCTGGTCGAGGAGTGGTTCGGCCCGCGGCTGGCCAACGACGTGGTGCCCAGCCTGCTGCGGCTGGCGGCCGGCTACTTCATCGCCGCGCTGATCGGGGTCACCCTCGGCGTGCTGATCGGCACGTACAAGCGGCTGCGGGACCTGCTGGAGCCGGTGCTGGAGTTCTTCCGCGCCATCCCGCCGCCGGTCATCGTCCCGATCCTCATGCTGGTCTTCGGCATCGAGAACACGATGAAGATCGTCGTCATCGCGTTCGGGTGCATGTGGCCGATCCTGCTGAACACCGCCGAGGGCGTGCGCGCGGTCGACAGCGTGCTGTCCGACACCGCCCGCACCTACCGGATCAGCGGCGCGGCCCGGCTGCGCCACCTGATCCTCCCGGCGGCCAGCCCGCAGATCGCCGCCGGCCTGCGGCAGGGCCTGTCGGTGGCCATCATCCTGATGGTGATCAGCGAGCTGTTCGCCGCCAGCGACGGCCTGGGCTTCGCCATCGTCCAGGCACAGCGGAGCTTCGCCATCCCGGAGATGTGGGCGGGCATGCTCATGCTCGGCCTGCTCGGGTTCCTGCTCTCCCTGCTGTTCCGCATCGTCGAGAACCGGTGGCTGGCCTGGTACCACGGCCTGCGCCGCGCTCAGCGCGCCGGCTGACCGCACGGCCGCACCCCCGACACTCCTGAACTCTCCCGAACGGAAGGCGCAACGCGATGCTCGAGGTCACCGGCCTCAAGAAGGTCTACGAGGGCAAGTCCCGGACGGTCGAGGCCGTCCGCGACCTGACCTTCACCCTGGACAAGGGCGAGCTGGTCTGCCTGGTCGGCCCCTCGGGCTGTGGCAAGACAACGCTGCTCAAGTGCATGTCCGGGCTGCTGGAGCCCACCTCGGGCTCGGTGGTGCTCGACGGCAAGAAGGTCGTCGGCCCGCCGCCGGGCATGGCGATCGTCTTCCAGGAGTACGGCCGCAGCCTGTTCCCCTGGATGACGGTGCGCGAGAACGTCGAGCTGCCGCTCAAGCAGCGGAAGGTGCCGGCGGCCCGCCGCAAGGAGCTGGTCGAGGAGTCGATCGCGGCGGTCGGGCTCAAGGAGGCGCACAGCGCCTACCCGTGGCAGCTCTCCGGCGGCATGCAGCAGCGCGTGGCGATCGCCCGCGCGATCGCCTACGAGCCGCAGGTGCTGCTCATGGACGAGCCGTTCGCGGCGGTCGACGCGCAGACCCGCGCCGACCTCGAGGACCTCATCCGCGACCTGTGGCACCGCTTCCAGGTGACCACCCTGTTCGTCACCCACGACATCGACGAGGCGGTCTACCTCGGGCAGCGGGTGCTCATCCTGTCCAACTCGCCGACGGTGATCCGCCAGGACCTCGCCATCGACCTGCCCGACGAGCGCGACCAGCTGCACACCCGCTCCTCGCAGCGCTTCGCCGAGCTGCGCGCGCAGGTCTACTCGCAGATCCACCGGCCGAAGGAGGAGACCCCCGGCGCGGTCGACACCCACGCGCCGGCCGTCATCGGCCAGCCCTCGGCCTGACCGCAGCGCCCGCGAGCCCGGCGCCCCGTCACGGGGTGCCGGGCTCGCGGCGTCCCCGGCTCAGACGGGCCGTGACGCGGCGGACCGCGGGGGTGTGGCGAGTGCCCGCCCGATGCCGCGCGCGGTGGCCAGGAGCGCCGGGATCACGGCGGCCGACCGGGCCTCCTCGCAGGGGATGATGACCGACAGCGCGGCGACGACCTCGCCGTCGGGGCCCCAGATCGGGACCGCCACCCCGGCGGCCTCCTCGTGCACCCACCCCCGCACGACCGCGTGACCGCGGTACCGCGTCTCGGCCAGCAGCCGCCGCAGCTCCGCCGGGTCGGTCACCGTCATCGGCGTCATCCTGCGCAGCGGCGAGGAGAGCACCCGCTCCTGGGCGCCGGCACTGGCGTGCGCCAGCAGCACCAGGCCGGAGGAGCAGGCGTGCGCCGGCAACCGGCTGGCGGTCCGGGTGATGTTGACGACCTCGGCCCCGCGGGAGGACTTCCGCTCCAGGTAGAGGACCTCGTCGCCCTCGAGGACCGCCAGCTGCGTGTGCTGCTTGACGACGGCGTGCAGGTCGTCCATGTAGGGCATCGCGGCGTCCCGCAGCCCGACGGTCTCCGAGGAGCGGGAGGCCAGTTCCCACAGCCGCCGCCCGACGCGCACCCCGCGGTGGGGCGCCCGCTCCAGCACTCCGAGCGCCACCAGCTGGTCGACCAGGCGGTAGGTCGTCGGCGTGGGGAGGTCGGCGCGGCGGGCCAGCGTGGCGACCGGCATCGCGGGGTGGTCGGCGTCGAAGGCCTCGAGGATGCGGACCGCTCGCGTGAGCAGGTTCTCCCGGGACGCGGCGTCGGTCACCCGGCGATGGTCGCACCGGGTGTGACTCCGACCACCACGAGGTTCTCGCCAGATGAGAAGTGGCGTGGTCAGGACGCGGAGCCGCCGCGACAGTCGTGCTCGCTCGAGGACGACTGTGCGGGAGGCGACACGTGGCAGAGCAGCAGCAGGTGCACACGCACCTGATCGGGTCGGAGGACGCCGGGGTGCCGCGGGAGGTCGACGCGGTCGTGGTCGGCGCCGGCTTCGCCGGGCTGTACGCCCTGTACCGCCTGCGGCAGCTGGGCTGGAGCGTGCAGGTCTTCGAGGCCGGCAGCGACATCGGGGGCACCTGGTACCACAACCGCTACCCGGGCGCCCGCTGCGACATCGAGAGCCTGGACTACTCGTACTCCTTCGACGAGGACCTCCAGCAGGAGTGGCACTGGTCGGAGCGGTACGCCTCCCAGCCCGAACTGCTCCGCTACATCCACCACGTCGCCGACCGCCACGACCTGTGGCGGGACATCCGGCTCGACAGCCGGGTGGCGGCGGCGACGTTCGACGAGACCGCCGATCGGTGGACCGTGCGCACCGAGGACGGCGTCGTCGTCTCCGCGCGCCACTGCGTGCTCGCCACCGGCGTCCTGTCGGTCGCCCAGGTGCCGGCCATCGAGGGCCTCGACGGCTTCCAGGGCGAGTGGTTCCACACGGGGGACTGGCCGCACGAGGGCGTGGACGTCACCGGCAAGCGGGTGGGCGTCATCGGCACCGGCTCCTCGGGGACCCAGCTGATCCCGCTCGTGGCCGAGCAGGCCGGGCACCTGACGGTCTTCCAGCGCACCGCCAACTTCTGCATGCCGGCGCAGAACTACCCGATGGTCGCCGAGGTCGAGCGGGAGTGGAAGGCGGAGTACCCGGAACGCCGGGCGAAGGCCCGCGTCTCCGGGTTCGGGCACAACCAGCTGAGCAACCCGAAGAAGGCCATGGAGGTGTCGGCCGAGGAGCGGCAGCGGGAGTTCGAGCTGCGCTGGCAGCTGGGCGGCCTGTACATGATGCGGGCCTTCTCCGACATCCTCGTAGACCCGGCCGCCAACGAGGAGTGCGCCGAGTTCGTGCGCGGCAAGATCCGGGAGATCGTCTCGGACCCCGCGGTGGCCGAGCTGCTCACGCCGCGCGGCTTCCACTTCGGCACCAAGCGGCTGTGCTCCGGCACCGGCTACTACGAGACGTTCAACCGGGAGAACGTGTCCCTGGTCGACGTGCGGCACGCGCCCATCGAGCGGATCACCCCCACCGGCCTGGCCACCTCGGAGGCCGAGTACGAGCTCGACGTGATCATCTTCGCCACCGGCTTCGACGCGATGACCGGCTCGATGCTGAAGATCGACATCCGGGGGCTCGGGGGACGCACCCTGCAGGAGAAGTGGGCACACGGTCCGCGCAGCTACCTCGGCGTCGCCCCGGCCGGCTTCCCCAACCTGTTCGTCGTGGCGGGCCCGGGCAGCCCCTCGGTGTTCAGCAACATGGTCAACAGCATCGAGCAGCACGTGGAGTGGATCACCGGGTTGCTCGCCGACGCCGACCTCCGCGGGGTGCGGCGGATCGAGGCCACCGCCGAGGCCGAGCAGGCCTGGGTCGAGCACGTCGACGAGGTGGCGCACCGGACGCTCTACCCCCGCTCCCCGAACTCCTGGTTCTTCGGCGCCAACACCCCCGGCAAGCCGCGGGTCTTCATGCCCTACGTCGGCGGCGTCGGCACCTACCGGCAGATCGCCGACGACGTGGCCGCCAAGGACTACGAGGGGTTCCTGTTCACGTGAGGACCCACCCCCGCCCGCACCACCCGTCCACCTGCCCTCCGAGAGAAGGAATCCAGTGAAGCGTTCCTCCACCACCCGGCTCGCGCTGGCGGTCTCCACGCTCGTCCTGTCCGTGTCCGTCGCCGCCTGCGGCGGCTCGTCCGACGAGCCCGCCGCCTCGGCGAGCGGGTCCGGCGGCGCGACCGCGGCGCCGGAGACGACGGAGATCACCGTCGGGGTGCAGCCGTTCGCCGAGGTGGCGGCGTTCTACGTCGCGGTCCAGGAGGGGCTCTTCGAGGAGCACGGCCTGACGGTGACCCCGCAGGTGGCCGCGGGCGGGGGAGCCGGCCTGATCACCGGGCTCGTCTCCGGGGACTCCCAGTTCGCCTACAGCAACTACGTGTCGGTCGTGCAGGCCGCGTCGCAGGGGCTGCCGCTGCGGGTGGTCCGCGAGAACGACCGTCCCGGCGTGCAGGGCGTGTACGCGCTGCCGGGCAGCGGGATCAGCAGCCCCGCGGACCTGGCGGGCAAGCGCATCGCGATCAACGGCCTCGGCAACATCATGGAGCTGACGACCCGGGCCGCCCTGGAGGAGAACGGCGTCGACCCGAACAGCGTCGAGTTCGTCGAGCTCGCGCCGCCGGAGTTCCTCCCCGGCATGGCCTCGGGCAACGTCGACGCGGCGTGGCTGGTGGAGCCGTTCGTGAGCATCGGCACCGACACCCAGCAGGCGCAGCTCGTGCTCGACGTGTTCGCCGGGCCCACCGAGGACCTGCCGGTGGCCGGCTGGATCACCTCCGCGCCGTTCGCCGCGGAGAACCCCAACACCGTCGCCGCCTTCCAGGCCGCCATGGACGAGGCGATCGCGAGGATCGCCGAGCAGCCCGACCTGGTCGCGGAGGTGGTCCCGACGTACACCCAGCTGACCCCCGAGGTGGCGGCCGGGCTGAACCCCGTCGTGTTCGCCGAGGACGACCAGCCGGAGGGCATCAGCCAGGTGGAGGAGCTGATGCGGGAGTACGGACTCGTCGAGGGTGAGGTGGACACCGCCGAGCTGATCGTCGCCGGCGACTGACCCACCCGGCCACGCCGCCCCGGTCCGGGTGGGACCGGGGCGGCGTGGCCCCTCGACGATCGGCTGGTGGAAGAGTCCTGGCGGGGAGCCGGTGCGGAGCCGCAGGATCGCGGGCGTCCGGCGGCCGGTACGCCGGGTGGGTCGGCAGACGGGGAGGACGGACGGCATGCGGGTGGCCATCGCGGGTGGCGGGATCGGGGGGCTGGCCACGGCCGCCTTCCTGCACCGCGCCGGGATCGAGGTCTCGGTGCACGAGCAGGCGCGCCAGTACCGGGAGATCGGCGCGGGGCTGGTCGTGGCGCCCAACCTCATGCGCCTGCTGCGCCGGCTCGGGCTCGCCGACGGCCTCGAGGGACGCGGCGTCCGGCTGGAGGTCGGCTGGGAGTTCCGCCGCTGGGAGGACGGCCGGGTGCTGTTCAGCCAGGACCTGGCCGACTCGGCCGCCATGTACGGCGAGGACACCTGGGTGGTCCACCGGGCCGACCTGCTCGACCTGCTCCTCTCGGTGGTACCCGCCGACGCCCTGCACCTGGGCGCACGCGTCACCGGGGTCGAGCAGGACGCCGACACGGCCCGCCTCGTGCTGGCCGACGGCACCGCCCGGACCGCCGACGTCGTGGTGGGCGCGGACGGCATCCACTCCACGCTCCGCGGCGCGGTCGCCCAGCCCGAGCCGCCGCGGTACTCGGGGATCTGCGCCTGGCGGTCGCTCGTCCCCGCCGAGGCCGCGCCGGACCTGGCCCGCCGTCCGGTGCAGACGCTGTGGCTCGGACCGGGGCACCACCTCGTGCACTACCCGGTGTCCGGCGGCCGGCTGGTCAACCTCGTCGCCTTCTCCCCGGCCGGGGACTTCGACGTCGAGTCGTGGGAGTCGCGGGGCCGGGTCGAGGACCTCGCCGCGGAGTTCGCCGGCTGGGACCCGCGGCTCGAGGCGCTCATCGCCGCCGCGGGCGAGGTCGGCCGCTGGGCCCTGCTGGACCGCGAGCCGATCCCGACCTGGACCTCGGGCCGGCTCGCGCTGCTCGGCGACGCCGCGCACCCGATGTTCCCGTTCTTCGCCCAGGGAGCCGCGCAGGCGGTGGAGGACGCGGCCGCGCTGGCGGTCTGCCTGGCCTCCGCCGGCAGCGTGCCCGACGCGCTGGCCCGCTACGAGGCCGTGCGCGTCCCGCGGGCGACCCAGCTGCAGCAGGCCAGCCGCGGCCGCCAGGCGCACCACCACCTGCCCGACGGTCCCGAGCAGCGGGCCCGCGACGACGCGTTCGCCGGCGACGACCCCCTGGCCCACAACGCCTGGCTGTACGGGTACGACGCCGAGGCCGCGGCGCGGGGCGACGTGCAGGACGCGACCGCGGGAGCCGGGGCGTGAGCGACCGGCTGTCCTTCGTCCACCGGTCGCTGCCCACCCGGGTGGTGTTCGGGGCCGGCGTCCTCGACCGGCTGCCCGAGGAGGTGGCCGCGCTGGGGCTCTCCCGGGTCGTGGTGGTGTGCGGTCCGCACCACGAGGACCTGGGACGACGGGTGGCGGCGCTGCTCGGCGAGCGGACGGTGGGCGTCCTCGCCGAGGCCCGCATGCACGTGCCCGTGGAGGTCGCCGGCCGGGCCCGGGACCGGGCGCGGGAACTGGCGGCCGACGGGTGCGTCGCCGTGGGCGGCGGCTCGGCGATCGGGCTGGGCAAGGCGCTCGCGCTCGACCCGGGCCTGCCGCTGGTCGCGGTGCCGACCACGTACTCCGGCTCGGAGTTGACGCCCGTCTGGGGGCTGACCGAGGGCGGGGCCAAGCGCACCGGCCGCGACCCGCGCGTGCTGCCGCAGGCCACCCTCTACGACCCCGAGCTCACCCTCGGCCTGCCGCCGGACCTGTCGGTGACCAGCGGGGTGAACGCGCTGGCCCACGCCGTCGAGGGGCTCTACGCCCCGGACACCAACCCGGTGGTCGCGCTCATGGCCGAGGAGGCGGTGCGCGCGCTGACGGCCGCGCTCCCGGCGATCGTGGCCGACGGCGGCGACCTGGCCGCCCGCACCGACGCGTTCTACGGGTCCTGGCTGTGCGGGTCCGTGCTCGGGGCGACCACCATGTCGCTGCACCACAAGCTGTGCCACACCCTCGGCGGCACGCTGGACCTGCCGCACGCGCCCACGCACACCGTCGTCCTGCCGCACGCGCTGGCGTTCAACCAGCCGGCCGCGCCCCGGGCGGTCGCCGCGCTCAGCCGGGCGCTCGGCGGCGTCCCGGACCCGGCGCGGGCGCTGTGGGAGCTCGCCGGGGTGCTGGGGGCGCCGATGTCGCTGGCCGAGCTCGGCATGGCGGAGCAGGACGTCCCGCGGATCGCCGAGCTCGCCGTGGCGAGTCCGTACGCCAACCCGCGGCCGGTCACCCGCGAAGGGGTGGAGGCGCTGCTGCACGCGGCCTGGGCGGGAGAGTCCCCACCGCCGCTGCACCTCTGACGGCCCGAGATCACGTGATCTCGGCGGCATCCGGGAGGGTTCGGGGGGGGATGACGTGATCTCGCCGCGCACGCGGGTGACCCCGCGATCATGGTGTTG
>NZ_JBJGYQ010000050.1:0-6803 GCF_054050075.1 Geodermatophilus sp. SYSU D00965
GTTTCCGCGGAAACCGACGCACGGGGCACCGTCAATCCCAGCCGAGCTCGTGCAGGCGCTCGTCGTCGATGCCGAAGTGGTGGGCGATCTCGTGGACGACGGTGATCGTCACCTCCTCGACCACCTCCTCGGCGGTCGAGCACATCTCGCAGATGGCCTCGCGGTAGATCATGATCCGGTCGGGCAGCGCGCCGCCGTACTGCCAGCCTCGCTCGGTCAGCGCGTACCCCTCGTAGAGGCCGAGGAGGTCCGGCTCGTCCTCGTTGCGGTCCTCGACCAGGACGACGACGTTGTCCAACAGCGCCATGAGCTCGGCCGGCACCGCGTCGAGGGCGTCGGCGACCAGCTCCTCGAAGACCGGGAGCGGCAGCGGCCTCACCAGGAGGTCGGCAGCGGCCGGCCCTCCTCGTAGCCGGCCGCGCTCTGCACCCCGAGCACCGCGCGCTCGTGCAGCTCGTCGACGGTGCGGGCGCCGGCGTAGGTGCACGACGAGCGCACCCCGGCGACGATCTGGTCGACCAGGTCCTCCACGCCGGGGCGGGCGGGGTCGAGGTACATGCGCGAGGAGCTGATGCCCTCCTCGAACAGGCCGGCGCGGGCCCGCTCGAAGCCGCTCTGCGTCGCCGTCCGGGCCTTGACCGCCCGCGCCGAGGCCATGCCGAAGGACTCCTTGTACAGCCGGCCGGAGCCGTCGTCGTGGATGTCGCCGGCGCTCTCGTAGGTGCCGGCGAACCAGGAGCCGACCATCACGTTGGCCGCGCCCGCGGCCAGGGCCAGCGCGACGTCGCGCGGGTGGCGCACGCCGCCGTCGGCCCACACGTGCCGGCCCAGCTCGCGGGCGGCCGCGGCGCACTCCTCGACGGCGGAGAACTGCGGCCGCCCCACCCCGGTCATCATCCGCGTGGTGCACATCGCGCCCGGCCCGACGCCGACCTTGACGACGTCCGCGCCGGCCTCGATCAGGTCGCGGGTGCCCTCGGCGGTGACCACGTTGCCGGCCACCACCGGCGCCGACCCCGCCACCGACCGCACGGCCCGCACCGCCTCGACGGCCTTCTCCTGGTGCCCGTGCGCGGTGTCGACGACCAGCACGTCGACGCCCGCGGCCAGCAGCGCCCCGGCCTTGCCGGCGACGTCCCCGTTGATGCCGACGGCGGCGGAGGTGAGCAGGTGCCCGTCGTCGTTCACCGCCGGCAGGTAGAGCGCCGAGCGCAGCGCGCCCTTGCGGGTGATGATCCCGACCAGCCGCTCGCCCTCCACCACCGGCGCGGCGTTCACCCGCTCCTCGGAGAGGACGTCGAAGATCTTGGGCAGGTCGGTGCCGGCCGGGACGGTCAGCGGTTCGGTCATCACCTGCGCGAGCTGGCTGAACCGGTCGACGTCCTGGCAGGCGCCGTCGGTGACGATGCCGACCGGGCGCTGGGCCTCGTCGACGACGACCACCACGCCGTGGGCACGCTTGTGCATCAGCGACAGCGCCTCGGCCACGGTGGAGGTCGGCGTGAGCGTGATCGGGGTGTCGTAGACCGGGTGCCGCTGCTTGACCCAGGACACCACCTCGGTGACGACGTCGACCGGGATGTCCTGCGGCAGCACGGCCAGGCCCCCGCGGCGGGCGACGGTCTCGGCCATCCGCCGTCCCGAGATCGCGGTCATGTTGGCGACCACCACCGGGATGGTCGTGCCGACGCCGTCCGGCGTGGTGAGGTCGACCTCGAGCCGCGAGCCCACGGTGGAGTGGTTGGGCACCATGAAGACGTCGGCATAGGTCAGGTCGGTCGCCGGCCTAGTGCCGCCCAGGAAACGCATGGGGCCAGTGTCCCTGATCTCGCCCGGACGGGGGGTCGGCTCCAGGCAGCGGCCCCGGCGCGCACCGCGCGGCCACCTACGATCGGGGTGTGATCGACCTGCGACTCGTGCGTGAGCACCCCGACCGCGTGAAGGCCAGTCAGCGTGCCCGCGGAGCCGACGAGTCCCGGGTCGACGACCTGCTCGCCGCCGACGCCGCCCGCCGCGAGGCGGTCAAGCGGGCCGACGACCTGCGCGCCGAGCAGAAGGCCGCCTCGCAGGCGGTCAAGAAGGCGACCCCCGAGGAGCGGCCCGCCGTCCTGGAGCGGGCCAAGGCACTGGCCGCGCAGGTCAAGGAGGCCGAGGAGGCGCTGCGCACCGCCGACGCCGCGCTGCGCGAGGCACACCTGAGGATCCCCAACGTCGTCCACGACGGGGTGCCGCCCGGCGGTGAGGACGACGCGGTGACCCTGCGCACCGTCGGCGAGGTCCCCGCCTACGACTTCCCGGTGCGCGACCACCTGGAGATCGGCGAGGCGCTCGGCGCGATCGACATGGAGCGCGGCGCGAAGGTCTCCGGCGCCCGCTTCTACTTCCTCACCGGCCCGGGCGCGCTGCTGGAGTTCGCGCTCGCCCAGCTGGCGATCAGCCGTGCCGTCGCCGCCGGGTTCACCCCGGTGGTCGCCCCGGCGCTGGTCAAGCCCACCGCCATGGAGGGGACCGGCTTCCTCGGCGAGCACGACGAGGAGGTCTACCGGGTCGAGCGCGACGACCTGTACCTCGTCGGCACCTCCGAGGTCGCGCTGGCCGGGATGCGCAGCGACGAGGTGCTCGACCTGTCGGCCGGACCGCTGCGCTACGCGGGCTGGTCGTCGTGCTTCCGCCGCGAGGCCGGGTCCTACGGCAAGGACACCCGCGGCATCATCCGCGTGCACTGGTTCGACAAGGTCGAGATGTTCAGCTTCTGCCGGCCCGAGGAGGCCGCCGAGGAGCACCTGCGGCTGCTGGCCTGGGAGGAGGAGTTCCTGCAGGCGCTGGAGCTGCCCTACCGGGTGGTCGACATCGCCGCCGGCGACCTGGGCACCAGCGCCGCCCGCAAGTACGACATCGAGGCGTGGTTCCCCAGCCAGGGCACCTACCGCGAGCTGACCAGCACCTCGGACTGCACGACCTTCCAGGCCCGGCGGCTCAACACCCGCTACCGCGACGCCGACGGGAAGAACCAGACGGCGGCCACGCTCAACGGCACGCTGTGCGCGATCGCCCGCACCATCGCCTGCCTGCTGGAGGTCCACCAGCGTGCCGACGGGTCGGTGCACGTGCCCACCGCGCTGCGCCCCTGGCTGGGCGGCGTCGAGTCCCTCACCCCCGGCATGACGCTGGCGGCGCCGGTGCCCGTCGCATGAGCGATCCCGCGCCCCGGGCCGTGCTCTCCGGGCACGTGCCCTCCCCCCACTCCGACCGCGTGGTGGAGCTCGGCGACCTGGGCAGCTGGCGCCCCAAGCTGGTGGCCAGCGACCTCGACGGCACCCTGCTGCGCTCCGACGGCGAGGTCAGCGCCCGCACGCGGGCGGCGCTGGAGGCCTGCTGGGACGCCGGGATCCCGGTCGTGGGCGTGACCGGCCGCGGCCCGCGCCTGCTCGACAGCGTCCGCGGGGCGATGGACGGGCGCGGCATCGCCGTCCTGGCCCAGGGCGGGTTCGTCGTCGACCTGGAGCGCGACGAGGTGCTGCGCACCGTGGGGCTGCCTCGCGACCAGGCGGTGGCGGTCATCGAGCAGATCGAGGCGGTGGCCGGTGAGCTCGTCGTCGCCGTCGAGGACGCCGCCGAGCAGGCCGAGGTGCACAGCGCGCTGCGCGTCCAGCACGGCTTCGACTGGCCCTACCCGGAGCCGGCGCACCTCCTGCCGCGTGCCCAGGTGCTGCCGCAGGGCGCGGTCCTCAAGGTGTTCCTCCGGTCGCCCTCGCTCGGCCAGGACGAGCTGCTGGCCCGGGCCAGGCGGGTCGTCGACCCGGCGGAGGCCGAGCTGACCCACGCCGGTCTCGGCTTCATCGAGGTCCTGCCGGTCGGCGTCACCAAGGCGTCCGGGCTGGCCATCGCGCTGGAGCGCTACGGCGTCGGGTTCGGCGACGTCCTCGTCTTCGGCGACATGCCCAACGACCTGCCGATGCTGGAGGCGGTGCGGGTCGCCGGCGGGCGGTCGGTCGCCGTCGCCAACGCGCACCCCGACGTCCTCGCCGCGACCTCCCTGCGCACCAGCGGGCACGACGCCGACGGCGTCGCCCGGTACCTCGAGGCGGTCCTCGGTGTCTGACCGGTCGCGCGATGTCTGACTGGAAGCCGAAGCTGATCGCCAGCGACATGGACGGCACCCTGCTGCGCTGGGACGACACGGTCAGCGAGGCGACCGTCGCCGAGCTCGAGCGCTGGCGGGCCGAGGGCGTACCGGTCGTCCTGGCCACCGGGCGGCCGCCGCGCTGGATGACCCGCATCCGCGAGGTGCTGCGGCACGGCACGGCGGTCTGCTGCAACGGGGCGGTGCTGCTGGACCTGGCCGGCTTCGAGATCCTCGACGAGGACGCCCTGGAGCCGGCCGTGCTGCAGGAGGTCACCGCCGAGCTGCGCCGGCGCCAGCCCGACACCTGGTTCGCCGTCGAGTACGGCCTGGAGTTCCGCCACGAGCCGGTCTACCAGCCGCGGTGGGACGTCGACGCCCCCGGCGTGGCCGTGGCCTCCCTGGAGGAGATGGTGTCCGCGCCCGTGGCCAAGCTGCTGGCCCGCCACGAGTCGCTGCCGCGCGACGAGTTCGTCGCCCTGGTCGAGGCCGTGGTGGGCGACCGCGCGACGGTCACCACCTCCTCGAGCGACGCGCTGGCCGAGATCTCCGCGCTCGGGGTCACCAAGGCCACCGGGCTGGCCAAGGTCGCCGCCCGCCACGGCGTCGGCCCCGAGGACGTCGTCGTCTTCGGGGACATGCCCAACGACATCGCCGCGTTCGACTGGGTGCGCGAGGCCGGGGGCCGGGCGGTGGCGATGGCCCACGCCCACCCCGACCTGCTCGCCGCGGCGACCGACGTCACCGGCACCAACGACGACGACGGGGTCGCCGCGTTCCTCGCCGCGCTGTAGCCGCAGGCAAGATGGGTCGTGCACGACCTTCCTGACTCGGTGTAGTGACTCCACTGTTCGGCTCAACACACCCGCGCGGGGGCCGACACCTGCTGGCGAGGGAGTGATCGCTCCCCCTGACACCGGCAGCCGGAGAGCGCCATGGGAAAGAGCTTGTCGATCAGCCGCCGACTGACCCTCGGCTTCCTCGTCGTCGTCCTGAGCATGGTCGGCCTGACCGGCATCGGCGTGCTGCGGGTCGAGTCGATCAACGACTCCCTGACGACGATCAACGACCTCAACGCGGTGAAGCAGCGGTACGCCATCAACTTCCGCGGCAGCGTCCACGACCGGGCGATCGCGCTGCGGGACGTCGTCCTGAGCACCACTCCGGCGCAGGTGCAGCAGGAGGTGGACCTCATCGAGGAGCTGGCCGCCAAGTACACGGCGTCCGCCGGCCCGATGGACGAGCTCTTCGCCGTCGAGGGCAACGTCAACGCCGACGAGGTCGCCGCGCTGGCGGAGATCAAGCGGATCGAGGCGCAGACCCTGCCGCTCATCGAGCAGGTCGTCCAGCTGGAGCGGACCGGTCAGCAGGCCGCCGCGCTCGAGCTGCTCACCCAGCAGGCCAAGCCCCTGTTCGTCGAGTGGCTCGGCGCGATCAACGTCCTCATCGACATGGAGGAGGCGATGAACGCCGACCTCAGCGACGAGGCGCGCGGCATCGCCTCGGGCTTCCTGCTCACCATGGTCCTCGTCTGCGCCGCCGCGGCGGTGCTCGCCGTGGTCATCGCCTGGCGGACCACCCGGGGGATCACCCGGCCGCTGGCCGAGGCCGAGGAGGCCTTCGCCGCCGTCGCCGAGGGCGACCTCACCCAGCGGCTCGCGGTCCGCGGCGAGGACGAGATCGGCCGGATGGCCCGTTCGACCAACGCCGCCCTGGAGTCGCTGGGGCGGCTCATGAGCACCTTCTCCGAGGCGATCGCCGCGCTGACCACCGCCAGCACCCGGGTGGGGGACCTGTCGCGGCAGATCTCCTCCGGGGCGGAGGAGTCCTCGGCGCAGGCGGCCGTCGTGGCCGCGGCGGCCGGGGAGGTCTCCTCCAGCGTGCAGACGGTGGCCGCCGGGTCGGAGCAGATGGGCGCCTCCATCCGGGAGATCGCGCACAACGCCACCGAGGCGGCCTCGGTCGCCGAGCGGGCCGTCGCCGCCGTCGGGACGACGACCGAGACGGTGTCGCGGCTCGGGGAGTCCAGCCGCACCATCGGCGACGTCGTGAAGGTCATCTCCTCGATCGCCGAGCAGACCAACCTGCTGGCCCTCAACGCCACGATCGAGGCGGCCCGCGCGGGCGACGCCGGCAAGGGGTTCGCCGTCGTCGCCAACGAGGTCAAGGAGCTCTCGCAGGAGACCGCCAAGGCCACCGAGGACATCGCCCGGCGGGTCGAGGCGATCCAGGCCGACACCGGCAGCGCCGTGACCGCCATCGCCGAGGTCGCCGAGGTCATCAACCGCATCAACGACTACCAGGCGACGATCGCCTCGGCGGTCGAGGAGCAGACCGCGACCACCACCGAGATGAACCGCAGCGTCGCCGAGGCCGCCACCGGCTCCGGGCAGATCGCCACCGGCATCGACAGCGTGGCCGCGGTGGCCCGGTCCACCACCGAGCACGTCGGGGCCTCGCACGAGGCGGCCGAGGAGCTGGCCGCGGTGTCCGGCCGGCTGCGGGACCTCGTCGGCGGCTTCCGCTTCTGACGGCCGCCGGCGGGGGGGGGGGGGGGGCCGGGGGGGGCCCCCCCCCCCCCCGACCCGGCACAGGGCGTGCTCGGGGCCGCGCTGGCCGCCTCGGCCGCCGCCTTCAGCCTGCAGTCGGCCGCGGCGGACGAGGTGCTGGCCACCGTCAC
>NZ_JBJGYQ010000051.1:0-3783 GCF_054050075.1 Geodermatophilus sp. SYSU D00965
GGCAGCCACCCCCCCAACCCCCCCGCCCCCCCCGCGCCCCCCCCCCCCCCCCCCCCCCCCCCCCGCCCCCCCCCCCCCCCCCGGCCCCCCCGGCCCCCCCTCCTGCGAAAGCGCTCCGCTGACCGGGCGAAAGCCCTCCGCTTTCGCTTCCCTGCGGAGGCTTGACGTTGGATTTCAGCTGGCTTTACCTTTCGCGCGCCGAGTGACCCCGGTCACACGTCGACGCGCGAGGAGGTGGCGGTGCCCTCCCTGGACGAGCACGCCCGCTCCCAGGCGATCCTGTCCGCGCTGGGTGCCACCGGCCGGGTCGAGGTCAACGACCTCGCCCAGCGGCTCGACGTCTCCGCCGTCACCATCCGCAAGGACCTCGACGCGCTCGAGCAGCGGGCCGCCCTGCGGCGGGTCCGCGGCGGGGCGGTCGCGGCCGCGCTGGTCGACGAGGGGTCCTTCGAGACCCGCCTGCGCGTCCGGCGGGCGGAGAAGGCCGCCATCGCCCGGGCCGTCGCGCCGCTGGTGCAGGACGGCGACGTCATCGCGCTGGACTCCTCGACCAGCTGCCACTACCTGGCCCACGAGCTGCTGCGCCGCCGGTCCCTGGTGGTGATCACCAACAGCATGCCGACCGCGACCCTGTTCTCCGAGCGGTCGGAGGCCACGGTGCTGGTGACCGGCGGCATCGTGCGCCGGTCGGCGCGGTCGGTCGTCGGGCTGATCGGCGACGTCCTGGCCGGGCGCGGGCGCATCGACAAGGGCTTCATCGGCGCCCACGCCGTCTCCGCCGAGCGCGGCGTGCTGGAGATGGCGCTGGAGGAGGTGCAGGCCAAGCAGTACTTCGCCGCCCACTGCAGCGCGCTGTTCGGGCTGGTCGACTCCAGCAAGTTCGGCAGCTTCTCGCTGCACACGGCCACGCCGCTGGCGCAGCTCACCGCCGTCTACACCGACGCCGCGGCCGACCCCGCCGTCGTGGCCGCGATCGAGGCGGCCGGCACCCGCGTGCACCGGGTCGCCGTCCCGGAGGAGCAGCGGTGAGCGCCGTCCGGACCGTCGCGGCGGTCGACCTCGGCGCGGAGAGCGGCCGGGTGGAGCGGGCCGACTTCGACGGCGAGCGGCTGACCGTCCGCGAGGTCGCCCGCTTCGCGCACGCCCCCACGCCGGTCGACGGCATCCTGCGCTGGGACCTCGACCTGCTCACCCGGGCGGTCACCGACGGGCTCGGCGCGCTCGCCGCCGAGGGGTCGCCGGTCGCCTCGGTCGGCGTGGACGCGTGGGGCGTCGACTACGGGCTGCTGGACGCCGACGGGCGGCTGGTGGACGCGCCGACGTGCTACCGCGACCCGAGGCAGTCCGCGGCGATGGACGAGGTCCTGGCCACCGTCGGCCGGGAGCGGCTGTACCGGGCCACCGGCGTGCAGGTCAACGAGATCAACACCGTGTTCGCGCTGGTGTCCGACGCCCGGACGACGACCCGGCTGGACCGGGCGGCGTCGCTGCTCATGCTGCCCGACGTCTTCCACTGCCTGCTGTCCGGCGCCCGGGTCACCGAGTCCACCGCCGCGTCGACCACCGGCCTGTACGACGCCGGCGCGGGGCGCTGGGCGGGCGACCTGGCCGAGGAGCTGGGCATCCCGGCCCGGCTGTTCCCCGAGGTGGTCGACCCGGGCACCGACCTGGGCCCGGTCGTCGGGCCGCTCGGGGACGGCCCGCTCGCCGGCACGCGCGTGGTCGCCCCGGCCGCGCACGACACCGCCAGCGCCGTCGTCGCCACCCCGTTCCCCGCGCCCGGCGCGCTGTTCGTCTCCTCGGGCACCTGGTCGCTGGTCGGCGTCGAGGTGGCGCGGCCGGTGGTCACCGACGGCTCGCTGGCGGCCAACCTGACCAACGAGGGCGGGTACGCCGGCACGACCCGGCTGCTGCGCAACGTCATGGGCCTGTGGCTGCTGCAGGAGTGCCGCCGCGCCTGGGCGGCCCGGGGCCTGGCGTTCACCTACGCCGAGCTGACCGAGCTGGCCGCCCGCGAGCCGGCCCTGCGCAGCGTGGTCAACCCCAACGCCCGCGAGTTCCTCGGCCGCGGCGACATGCCCGCCCGCGTGCAGGCGTACTGCCGCCGCTCCGGGCAGCCGGTGCCCGAGACCCCCGCGGCGGTCGCCCGCTGCGTCGTCGACTCCCTCGCGGTGTCCTACCGGGTGACCGCCGAGGACATCGCCGCGGTGACCGGCACGGCGCCGGCCGCGGTCTGCGTGACCGGGGGCGGGGCCCGCAACGGGCTGCTCGCCCAGGCCACCGCCGACGCCACCGGGCTGCCCGTGCACTGCGGCCCGGTGGAGGCGACCTCCCTGGGCAACGCCGCCGCGCAACTGGTGGCCCTGGGCGAGCTGGGCGGGGTGGCCGACGTCCGCGCCGTCGTCGCCCGGACCGCCGACCTCCGTACTTGGTCCCCGCGCCCGGACGCGCGCTGGGAACAGGCCGCAGCCCTGCTGCGGGAGCGAACTCAGGACGACGACCGCGAGCGGGGGCTCATCCCGACCTGACCAGCGGACGTTCCTGGACCCACCGGCTCGCCGAGCCCGGTGGCACCGCGGGGGGCGACCCCCCACTCCGAGAGGTGACCGATGAGCAAGACAGGAACGACGAGGTGGGCCGTCGCGCTCGGGCTGGCCGCCACTCTGACCCTCGCCGCCTGCGGGCAGGGCAGCGGTGGCTCGGCCTCGGGCGGCGGCGGCGGGAGCGACAGCGGCGGCGGCTCGGAGGGCGGCGGGGGCGGCGTGACCGTGGCCTTCGTCCCGAAGCTGCAGGGCATCCCCTACTTCGAGGCGATGAACACCGGCGGGCAGGCCGCCTGCGAGGAGCTCGGCTGCACCTGGCTCTACCAGGGCCCGGTCGAGGCCGACCCGGCCGCGCAGGCCGACATCGTGCGCTCCTACATCCAGCAGGGCGTCGACGCGCTGATCGTGGCCCCCAACGACCCCGACTCGATGGCGCCGCTGCTGCAGCAGGCCCAGGACGCCGGCATCGCCGTGGCCACCTCGGACACCGACGCCCCCAACTCGGTGCGTCAGGTCTTCGTCAGCCAGGCCTCGACCGAGGGCATCGGGCAGGCGCTCACCGACGCGCTGCTGGAGGCCATGGGCGGCTCCGGCAAGTACGCGATCGTCTCCTGCGGGCAGACCGCCGAGAACCTCAACTCCTGGATCGAGGTCCAGAAGGCCTACACCGCGGAGAAGTACCCGGAGGCCGAGATCGTCGACATCGTCTACGCCGGTGAGGACCAGGCCGCGGCCACCCAGATGGCGACCGACCTGATGAACGCCCACCCGGACCTCACCGGGCTGGTCGGCGAGTGCACCTCGTCGGCGCCGGGCGTGGCCCAGGCGGTGCGGGACGCCGGGAAGACCGGCCAGGTCTTCACCGTCGGCCTCGGGACGCCGCAGTCGATGCTGCCCTACCTGGAGGACGGCTCCTCGAGCGCCAGCATCCTGTGGGACGTCGAGAACCTCGGCTACCTGACCGCGTGGGCCGGCGTCCAGCTGGCCAACGGCGAGTCGTTCCAGGCGACCAACGACGTCAGCGCCGACATGCCCGAGGTGACCTACGACGACAGCACCAAGGTGCTGCTGCTCGGCCCGCCGCTGCGGATCACCAAGGACAACGCCGGCCAGTTCGACTACTGACCGGTCCCGGGGGGGGGGGGGGGGGGGGGGGGGGGGGGCGGGCGGGGGGGGCGGGGGGGGGGGGGGGGGGGGGGGCGGCGGGGGGGGGGGGGCGGGGCCCGGGGGGGGCCCGGGG
>NZ_JBJGYQ010000052.1:0-3335 GCF_054050075.1 Geodermatophilus sp. SYSU D00965
CCGCCGGCCTTGAACACCGCCAGCACCGCGGTCAGCCAGTCCAGGTCCCGCTCGGTGACCACCGCGACGACGTCCTCGGCAGCCAGCCCGCGGGCCCGCAGCGCCCGGGCCAGCCGGTTGGCGCGGGAGTTGAGCTCCCCGTAGGTCAGCTGCCGGTCACCGAGCACCGCGGCGACCTCCTCCGGGCGGCGCCCGGCCTGCTCCTCGAACAGCTCGTGCGCCGCCCGGGGCGGCAGCTCCCGCGCGCGGCCGGCCATGCCGTGCAGCTGGTGGCGCAGCTCGTCGGCCGACAGCAGGCTGCCCGCCAGCGGGTCGGCGTCGGGGTCGGCGACCAGCTGGGCCAGGGCGGTGCGGTGGTAACCGCAGATCCGCGCCGCCGCGGCCGCGTCGAGGGCGTCCTTGCGGTGGCGGACGGCCAGCCGCGCCCCGCCGCCGGGCATGCCGATCCGCAGCACCGCGCCCTCGGGCAGCTCCCCGTCGGCGGCCGTGTCCAGCACCACCTCCGACGTCGGGCCGGCCACGCCGAGCTCGGCGCGCAGCGCGTCCAGGGGCACGTCCCGGTGCGCCCGCAGCCCCGCCTCGGCCGCGGCCGCGGCCGCCACCAGCTCCCGCCACGACCCGCCGTCCACCGGCAGCCGGCACGGCAGCGGTCCCGCCGAGCCGGAGACGTAGCCGGTGACCACGTCGGTCTCCCCGGACAGCGCGGCCAGCACCCGGGCGTGCGCGGCCAGGAACACCGCCGACACCGGCACCCCCAGCTCGCCGGCCAGCCGGCGGGCCGCCGCTGTCAGGCTCCCGGGCAGCAGCGCCTCGTGCCGGGCGACCCCCGGTCGCGGGTCCAGGGTCCACCGCGGCACCGCGGTCGACCCGCCGGCGAGGAGCACCTCCCGCCAGAACTCGCGGCCGGTCTCGGTAGCCGTGACGGTCATCAGACGCGTTCCCTTCTCAGCGGGCGGACGGGGTGAGGTGCCGTGGGCCGGCACGGTGCCGCCCGCCGGACGGGGACAGGGGGACCCGCTCGCCGCGCGGCGGCAGCAGGGCGGCCGCGGGGACGGCGACAGGGGGCGTGGGCTGGGGCAGGGGCGTCGGGACCTCCCCGACCTCCTCGGCCGGGTTGCCGGCCCACCGGGTGCGCGGCGGCACGACCGAGCCCTTCATGAGGAAGGCGTCGGGGGCCAGCTCCGACCCGTCGCCCATCGTCGCGCCGTAGTGGACCCAGCAGCCGGTGCCGAGCGTGACGCCCGAGCCGATGACGATCCGGTCGGACTTGAAGCCGGCGTCCTCCTGCGAGTGGCACTGGACCGCGCTGCCCGCGTTGAAGGTGCAGCCGTCGCCGATGGTGACCATCGTCCTCTCGGGCATGCCCAGGCCGTCGTCGAAGACCCGGCGGCCGATCCGGACACCGGTCAGCCGCCAGACCAGCGGCTTGAACGGCGTCCCGTTGAAGAAGGCCGGCTGCGCGGTGTGCTTCCAGTACCGCTCGTGGAACCAGAAGTACGGGTCGTAGATCGAGCACTGCCGGGGCTGAAGCGGCCGGAAGCCGGTGACGGCGCGCTCGACCAGGATGCCGAGGGCGGTGGCGAACAGCACGCTGACGACCATGGCTGCCGCCACCGACCAGCCGCCGAAGCTGTTGTGCAGCTCGAAGCCGGCCAGGGTGATGAGGGTCAGGGCGAAGAAGTTGACCCACCGGACGAACAGGAAGAGGGCGATGGTGCGCAGGTTGTGCCGGTTCTTGGCGGCCAGCCGGCGGCGCAGCTCGTCGGGGTCCTGCAGGTGCTCGTTGATGGCCGCGTCCCGCTCGACCGTGCGCGGGATCTCGAAGGCCGGCGAGCCCAGCAGCCCGACGCCCTCCCGGACGGGCCCGTCGATCGGCACCATGACCTTGGTCGCGAGCAGGCAGTTGTCGCCGGTCCGCCCCTCGGAGGGGTAGTAGACGGCGTTGCCGAGGAAGTTGTCGGCGCCGATCGACGTCCGGGACACCCGGAACGACGTCGCCGAGTAGTCGCCGTTCATGACCGACAGCCCGTCGGCCACGACCGTCCCCGACCCGACCGAGGTCAGGTACGGGTTCTCGTGCTTGACGACCATCCCGAAGTTGGAGCCGGTCTGCACGACCTTGCCGAGGTCGTACCCGAGCGACCGCAGGTAGTGGACGATCCAGGAGCTGTTGCCGAGCACGGCCATCAGGAACTTCGCGTTGGTCAGCCGCAGGATCGACCGGTGGATCGAGTAGTGCAGGCCGTACAGGGTGTAGACCCGGCCCGGCGTCATGAACAGACCGAGCACACGGGGGACGGTCACGACGACGAGCCAGGTGACGAGGGTGCCGCCGAAGAACAGCACCAGCGAGCCCACGGCGGCGTTCCAGTAGAACGTCCCGCTCGTCAGCGCCAGCGGCCCCGGGTCCAGGAGCTCGCTGAGGCCGGGGAACGCGATGACGGCCACGGCGAAGCCGCCCATCAGCAGCGGCAGGTCCACGAGCAGGACGTTGCACAGGTGCAGCAGCGTGTAGGTCGCCCGGCGCCGGGTGCTGACCGGCCGGGGCGGGACCAGCCGGTAGTCGGTGCGGGTGGGCTGCGCCGGTGACCCGTGCCAGCGCTCGCCGGCGGGCACGGCCTGCCCCGCCTGCAGGGACGAGCGGTGGCCCAGCTGGGCGCCGTCGCCCATCGACGTCCCGATGTCGATCACCGCGGCCTCGCCGATGACGACGTCCCTGCCGAGGGTGATCGGTCCGGTCCGGATCACGCCGTCGTGGGCGTGGTAGCCGTTGACCAGCGTGTCCTTGCGGATCACGGTGCCGGCGCCGATCGTGAGCAGGTCGGTGGCCACCGGCACGGTCTTGGTGAAGATGGCGGTGCCGGGGCCGATCTTCGCGCCCAGCGCCCGCAGGTACAGCGGGTACATCGGCGTGCCGTTGAACAGCAGGATCATCGGGTTCTTCTGGACCAGCGTCTTGACGATCCAGAAGCGCACGTAGCGCAGACTCCAGACCGGGATCTCCTCGGCCTTCCACCGGCCGATGAGCAGCCACTTCGCCAGGACCGGCAGGACGCAGATGCCGACGAAGAAGGCGGTGCCGACGACGACCGACCGCTCGTAGTCGTAGAGGAGGCTCCCGCCGTCGGAGATCCAGTCGTACGCGGCGACGCCGGAGGTCGCGACGAGCAGGCAGTAGCAGAAGAAGAACAGCGCCTGCAGGACCCCGCAGAGGACGTACTGCGCCGTCCCCGCGGGCGCGGGGCGGGGGGGGCGGGGGGGGGGGGGGGGGGGGGGGGGGGGGGGGCGGGGGGGGGGGGGGGGGGGGGCGGGGTTGGGGGGGGGGGGGGGGGGGG
>NZ_JBJGYQ010000053.1:0-1906 GCF_054050075.1 Geodermatophilus sp. SYSU D00965
GTGGTGCTGCGACCCGTGAGTGGTGTCAAGGGGGTCGTGATAGGTGTGTGGTCAAGCCCTCGGCCTGTTAGTACCGGTCAGCTCACACGCCTTGCGGCGCTTCCACCTCCGGCCTATCAACCCGCTGGTCTGGGCGGGGGCCTTACCCGGTTGATCCGGTGAGAGACCTCATCTTGAAGCGAGCTTCCCGCTTAGATGCTTTCAGCGGTTATCCCTGCCGAACGTAGCCAACCAGCCGTGCACCTGGCGGTACAACTGGCACACCAGAGGTTCGTCCGTCCCGGTCCTCTCGTACTAGGGACAGCTCTTCGCAAGTCTCTTACGCGCACGGCGGATAGGGACCGAACTGTCTCACGACGTTCTAAACCCAGCTCGCGTACCGCTTTAATGGGCGAACAGCCCAACCCTTGGGACCTACTCCAGCCCCAGGATGCGACGAGCCGACATCGAGGTGCCAAACCATCCCGTCGATATGGACTCTTGGGGAAGATCAGCCTGTTATCCCCGGGGTACCTTTTATCCGTTGAGCGACACCGCTTCCACATGCCGGTGCCGGGTCACTAGTCCCAGCTTTCGCTCCTGCTCGACCCGTCGGTCTCACAGTCAAGCTCCCTTGTGCACTTGCACTCGACACCTGATTGCCAACCAGGCTGAGGGAACCTTTGGGCGCCTCCGTTACATTTTGGGAGGCAACCGCCCCAGTTAAACTACCCACCTGACACTGTTCCTGATCCGGATCACGGACCGAGGTTAGACATCCAATTCGACCAGAGTGGTATTTCAACGGCGACTCCACGAACACTGGCGTGCCCGCTTCACAGTCTCCCACCTATCCTACACAAGCCGAACCGAACACCAATATCAAGCTGTAGTGAAGGTCCCGGGGTCTTTCCGTCCTGCCGCGCGTAACGAGCATCTTTACTCGTAGTGCAATTTCGCCGAGCCTGTGGTTGAGACAGCTGAGAAGTCGTTACGCCATTCGTGCAGGTCGGAACTTACCCGACAAGGAATTTCGCTACCTTAGGATGGTTATAGTTACCACCGCCGTTTACTGGCGCTTGAGTTCTGAGCTTCGCCCCGAAGAGCTAACCCGTCCCCTTAACGTTCCAGCACCGGGCAGGCGTCAGTCCGTATACATCGTCTTACGACTTCGCACGGACCTGTGTTTTTAGTAAACAGTCGCTTCTCACTGGTCTCTGCGGCCGGCCGCCGCTGCCCCGCGCAAGGCGGATGACGGTAACCGGCCCCCCTTCTCCCGAAGTTACGGGGGCATTTTGCCGAGTTCCTTAACCACAGTTCGCTCGATCGCCTCGGTATTCTCTACCTGACCACCTGAGTTGGTTTGGGGTACGGGCCGCTCGGAACTCGCTAGAGGCTTTTCTCGGCAGCATAGGATCATCCCATTCGCCTCACTCGGCTATGCGTCAGGCCTCACCCTCGTGCGCCACGGATTTGCCTATGGCGCGGGCCACACCCTTGCACCGGTACTACCACTCACCGGTGGGACTACCTTCCTGCGTCACCCCATCGCTTGCCTACTACCAGTCCGGATCCCGCGCTACTCCCACCCGCCCGCACAAGTGCAGACGAGCGGTTTGGGGCGGTTAGCATCGCTGGGTTCGGCATGGGCGTTCCTTCGCGGGTACGGGAATATCAACCCGTTGTCCATCGACTACGCCTGTCGGCCTCGCCTTAGGTCCCGACTCACCCTGGGCGGATTAGCCTGGCCCAGGAACCCTTGGTCTTCCGGCGGGGGAGGTTCTCACTCCCCTCTCGCTACTCATGCCTGCATTCTCACTCGCGTGGCGTCCACGGCTGGATTGCTCCGCCGCTTCCCTCGCCACGCGACGCTCCCCTACCCATCCCAGCCCCTGGCCGGCACCCACGAGAGGGCCGACGGGGTGAT
>NZ_JBJGYQ010000055.1:0-1061 GCF_054050075.1 Geodermatophilus sp. SYSU D00965
CCATGAAGTTGGAGTCGCTAGTAATCGCAGATCAGCAACGCTGCGGTGAATACGTTCCCGGGCCTTGTACACACCGCCCGTCACGTCACGAAAGTCGGTAACGCCCGAAGCCGGTGGCCCAACCCCTCGTGGGAGGGAGCCGTCGAAGGCGGGATCGGCGATTGGGACGAAGTCGTAACAAGGTAGCCGTACCGGAAGGTGCGGCTGGATCACCTCCTTTCTAAGGAGCACTGGCCGCCAGGGGGTTCTCTGGTGGTGCAGAGCCGCGCCCGGACCGTGAACGGTCGCCCAGTTCCGGGTGGCCGCGGGTGTTCGGGGTGGTGCTCGAGGGTGGAACGCTGACCAGTTCGGCCGGCAGCCGTGGTGCTGCTCCTAGTACGGCCTCCTGCGGGGGGTGGGGAACGGAGTGGTGGGCGGGGTCGGTCGTAGGCACGCTGTTGGGTCCTGAGGGAGCGGACCCCCGGCAGCGCCCCGGCGCGGGCGTGGGGGGGCCGGTTGCTCGATCGGGGCCTTCCCGGTTCTCGTACCACCCGCGCGTGCGTGGGGTTTGGCGGGGCGGTGGTGGGGGGTGTCGCCGGTGGGACGTTGAGAACTGCACAGTGGACGCGAGCATCTTCTTTTGTTTGTGTAGGCGCGATCCGGTGGCAAGTGGATCGTGTAGTTGTGTGGCCAAGTTGTTAAGGGCACACGGTGGATGCCTGGGCACCAGGAGCCGATGAAGGACGTAGGAGGCTGCGATAAGCCTCGGGGAGCTGCCAACCGAGCGTTGATCCGAGGATGTCCGAATGGGGAAACCCCGCACCAGTCATGTGGTGTGACCCGCGCCTGAACACATAGGGCGTGTGGAGGGAACGTGGGGAAGTGAAACATCTCAGTACCCACAGGAAGAGAAAACAACCGTGATTCCGTGAGTAGTGGCGAGCGAAAGCGGATTAGGCTAAACCGTTTCCATGTGATACCCGGCAGGGGTTGTGGGGACGGGGTCGTGGGACAGTTCTGCACGTTCTGCCGGACGTGCGGGGAGTGATAAAGATCTGTCGTTAGTGGAAGGCCTCTGGAAG
>NZ_JBJGYQ010000056.1:0-1005 GCF_054050075.1 Geodermatophilus sp. SYSU D00965
AGGCTAAACCGTTTCCATGTGATACCCGGCAGGGGTTGTGGGGACGGGGTCGTGGGACAGTTCTGCACGTTCTGCCGGACGTGCGGGGAGTGATAAAGATCTGTCGTTAGTGGAAGGCCTCTGGAAGGGGTCGCCGTAGAGGGTGACAGCCCCGTACACGAAAACGCGGATCCTCCCGAGCTTGCTCCCAAGTAGCACCGAGCCCGTGAAATTCGGTGTGAATCCGGCGGGACCACCCGCTAAGCCTGAATACTCCCTGGTGACCGATAGCGGACAAGTACCGTGAGGGAAAGGTGAAAAGTACCCCGGGAGGGGAGTGAAATAGTACCTGAAACCGTGTGCCTACAAGCCGTGAGAGCCGTGAATCGCACCTCGGTGCGGCGGTGATTGCGTGCCTTTTGAAGAATGAGCCTGCGAGTTAGCGGTACGTGGCGAGGTTAACCCGTGAGGGGCAGCCGTAGCGAAAGCGAGTCCGAACAGGGCGTGATAGTCGCGTGCTCTAGACCCGAAGCCGAGTGATCTACCCATGGCCAGGTTGAAGCGCGGGTAAGACCGCGTGGAGGACCGAACCCACCAGGGTTGAAAACCTGGGGGATGAGCTGTGGGTAGGGGTGAAAGGCCAATCAAACTCGGTGATAGCTGGTTCTCCCCGAAATGCATTTAGGTGCAGCGTCGCGTGTTTCTTGCCGGAGGTAGAGCACTGGATGGCCGATGGGCCCCACAAGGTTACTGACGTCAACCAAACTCCGAATGCCGGTAAGTGAGAGCGCGGCAGTGAGACTGCGGGCGATAAGGTTCGTAGTCGAGAGGGAAACAGCCCAGATCATCGGCTAAGGCCCCTAAGCGTGTGCTAAGTGGAAAAGGATGTGGGATCGCAGAGACAACCAGGAGGTTGGCTTAGAAGCAGCCACCCTTGAAAGAGTGCGTAATAGCTCACTGGTCAAGTGGTTCCGCGCCGACAATGTAGCGGGGCTCAAGCACACCGCCGAAGCCGTGGCATTCCAG
>NZ_JBJGYQ010000057.1:0-957 GCF_054050075.1 Geodermatophilus sp. SYSU D00965
CTGACCCGCGCGCGGGTCAGACGGCGGCGGTGCCGATGAGCCCCTTGCGGGTGACGAGGCCGGCGAGCCGCTCCTCGGAGAGTCCCCCGGTCCCCGCCGGACGGCGCGGCAGCACCATGTACCGCGACTCGGCGCTGGCGTCCCAGACGAGGATGCGGGTCGCCCCGGGCAGCTCGAGCCCGAACTCGCGCAGCACACCGCGGGGGTCCCGCACGATCCGCGAGCGGTAGGCCTCGCTCTTGTACCAGCCGGGCGAGGGGCCCAGCAGCGCGATCGGGTAGCAGGAGCACAGCGTGCAGACGACGACGTTGTGCTCGTCCTCGGTGTTGGCGACCACCTTCAGCCGCTGCTCCTGCAGGCCACCGGCCATCGACAGGCCCAGCTCACGGATCGCCGCGTTGGCATCGGCCAGCAGGCGCTCGGCGAACCCGGGGTCGATCCAGGCGCGGGCGACGATCCGGGCGCCGTTGGCGGGTGAGCCGCCGGCGAGGAACTCGTCGATGCGGCGGTCGATCTCGCCGTCGTCCAGCAGGCCACGGCTCTCCAGCAGCGCCTCGACGTGGCGCACCCGCGCCGAGATGACCGAACTGGGGTGGTCGCTCACGGCTCCTCCTCGACCGGGGTCAGGTAGTCGGCCCACAGCTCCACCGTCACCGAGTGGTCGCCCGCGCCGAACAGGTCGGCGGCGGCGAACCGCACGTGCCACACCGGCTGCGGGGTGCCGGCGCGGCCGCGGGCCCGGTCGTCGGCCAGCGGGTGCACGCCCGCCTGCTCCACGAGGACGCCGACCGCGCCGCGGGCGTAGCGCGGCAGCCGGGTGTGGCCGTCCGGGTCGGGGGGGGGGGGGGGGGGGGGGGGGGGGGGGGGGGGGGGGGGGGGGGGGGGGGGGGGGGGGGGGGGGGGGGGGCGCGCGGGCGACGGGGGGGAGGCGCCGGTGCTCACCGGCAGGCGCGCGCC
>NZ_JBJGYQ010000058.1:0-636 GCF_054050075.1 Geodermatophilus sp. SYSU D00965
TCAGCCGCCGGCTCCGCGGAGCATCGAGCTGAAGGTGCGCAGGACGATCTTGACGTCGAGCCAGAGTGACCAGTTCTCGATGTAGTAGTTGTCGAAGCGGGCGCGGTCGGCGATGGAGGTGTCCCCGCGCAGCCCGTGCACCTGGGCCCAGCCGGTCAGCCCGGAGGGCACCCGGTGGCGGGCCTCGTAGCTGGGGTAGGCGGCGCGGAACTGGGTGACGAAGTGCGGCCGCTCCGGGCGCGGGCCGACCAGGCTCATGTCCCCGCGCAGGATGTTGAACAGCTGGGGCAGCTCGTCCAGCGAGCTCTTGCGCAGGAAGCGGCCCAGCGGGCTGAGCCGGTCGTCGTGGGCGATGTTCCAGCGGGTGGCCGACTCGTCCTCGGTTGCCGGGCGCAGCGAGCGGAACTTCAGCACCTGGAAGTGCCGGCCGTCGACGCCCACCCGTTCCTGGCGGAACAGGATGCCCGGGCCGCCGTCGAGCCGCACCGCCACCGCCAGCAGCACCAGCAGCGGGGCGATGGCCAGCAGCGTCAGGCCGGCGACGAGCACGTCGACCAGGCGCTTGACCCGCCACGCCGGGCTGCGGTAGGTCGCCCGGCGCAGCCGCACCAGCGGCAGCCCCCACGCCGTGTCCAT
>NZ_JBJGYQ010000059.1:0-596 GCF_054050075.1 Geodermatophilus sp. SYSU D00965
CCGTCGCAGGCCAGCCAGCGGGCCCGCGCCGCGGAGATCACCGCCCCCGACGCCAGCTTCCCCGTACCCGGCCCGGTGGCGGGGTCCACCAGGTCCTCGATCCCGATCTGCACCAGCACGTGTGGCTTGTGCCCGCGCAGCTGCGGCAGGCCCCCGGCGGCCAACTGGTTGTCGCACAGCTGCACCAGTGCGTCGGCCAGCTGCTGCGGCCGGGAGCGGTCGTCGGCGGCGCAGCGGCCGGCCTGCACCACCGCTTCCAGTGCCGCGGCCAGCTTCTCCCCGCCGACGGCGTCGAGGTCGAACCGGCCGGTGAGGCTGCCGTCGGCGTGGCGGGCGATGGCCAGCCGCCGGCCCTCGGTCGGGTCGGGTTCGGGTCCGTCGGGATCGAGGCGGGCCAGGTAGTGGTGCACCACCTGCCGCAGCTCCTCGTGCGGCCGCTGCGCGGCCACGTCGGCCAGCACCGCGTCGACCTCGCCGAGGTCGACGCCGGCGGCGGCCGCGGCGGCCTGCGGCTGCGGGCGGGTGACCGGCTCGATGAGCGCGACCTGGCCCTCGGTCACCGCGCCGGCGGCGAACGCCGCCGCCACCGCCGGCAG
>NZ_JBJGYQ010000060.1:0-500 GCF_054050075.1 Geodermatophilus sp. SYSU D00965
GTGTCGGTCACCGGCGAGGCGCTCAAGCCCGAACTGGCCGCCCGCTGGTTCACCGCCCAGCCGGGCATCGCGCTGGTCAACGCCTACGGGCTGACCGAGACCAGCGACGACACCAACCACGAGGTCATGCACGCCCCGCCGGCCGGTGACCGCATGCCGCTGGGGCCGCCGATCGCCAACGTGGAGATCCGCGTCGTCGACCAACACCTGGCACCGGTGCCGCTGGGCGCCCCCGGGGAGATCGTCTTCGCCGGGGTGTGCGTGGGCCGCGGCTACGTCAACGACCCCGAGCGGACCCGGGCGGCGTTCGTGCCCGATCCGCACCGGCCCGGCCGGCGGCTCTACCGCAGCGGCGACCACGGCCGCTGGCGGCCCGACGGCAAGCTGGAGTTCCTCGGCCGCCGCGACAGCCAGGTCAAGATCGCCGGTTTCCGGATCGAGATCGGCGAGATCGAGAACACCCTGCTGCGCACGCCGGGCGTCCGCGACGGCGCGGTGGT